>CAZLSG010000012.1:0-53624 GCA_964562135.1 uncultured Pseudoxanthomonas sp.
GGCACCACTACAACCACGGCTACACCAGCAACATCCTCAACACCCCGGACATCGATCCGGAGGCCTACCGCACGTCCTCGCCCATCGAGTACGCCGAAGGCCTGCAGGACCATCTGCTGATCGCGCACGGGGTGATGGACGACAACGTGTTCTACCAGGACTCGGTATTGCTGGCGCAGCGGCTGATCGAGCTTCGCAAGGACGATTGGGAACTGGCGTCGTATCCGCTGGAACGCCACGGCTTCAGCCGCGCCGATTCGTGGCTGGACCAGTACAAGCGCATCCTCAAGCTGTTCGAGACCACGCTGCGGCCGGAAGCGCGACGCTGATTCCCGCTCACGCTCCCATCCGCCACCGATGACGCCATGAACGCCACACCCGTCCCGCCGCCCCTGCCCGCCGCGCCAAACCAGGCGGGCGCCGCAACCCGCAAGAACACCAGCTTCGTCACCGTGATGGCGTGGATATCCATCGTGCTGGGGGCGCTGGGCGTGCTCTATGCACTGGCACAGACCCTCGTCGCCGCGCTGCTGCCCGGCGATCTGCTGGCGCAGATGCAGAGCGATCCGGTATTCGAGATGCTGGCGCTTCCGCCTTTCATCCTGTGGTTCCTGGACAACCTGTTGCTGGTCAGCATGCTGTCGCTGCTGGTGTCGGCGGCATTCCTGGCGGTGGCCTGGGGCCTGCTGAAACGGCGCGAATGGGCGCGCCTCGGTTTCATCGCCTTCATGGTGCTGGGCACGCTGTCCAACCTGCTGGGACTGGTGCTGATATGGGACATGATCGAATGGATGAACCACATCCAGGGCTTCGCCACGGACCCGGACAAGCCCTTCGACGCGCACATCCAGCGGATGAACATGGTTTCCTTCGCTACCGGCGCCCTGAGCTCGGTGTTCTTCGCCGGGCTGCATGCGTGGATCATCTACAAGCTGATGACGCCGGGGATTCGGAAGGAATTCCGCTGAGCGAAGCTTGTCGCCTCGCGATGGAGTCCGCAATGCCGACAGCGATCCCCCGCTTGACCCCAATCAATGGCCCCCGTCCCGCCCGCCGCTAGAATGCGCGCATGGACAAGATCAACGACATCCGCGATTTCCTGACCCGGCTGCAGGACGAGATCTGCGCGGCCATCGAATACGCCGACGGCGGGGCCCGTTTCCACGAAGACCACTGGGCGCGGCCCGAGGGCGGCGGCGGGCGCACGCGGGTGCTGCGCGAGGGCGCGGTGTTCGAGCAGGCCGGCATCGGTTTCTCCGACGTTTCCGGCGCTACCCTGCCGCCTTCGGCCACCGCCAACCGGCCCGAGCTGGCCGGCGCCTCGTGGCGCGCGATGGGCGTCTCGCTGGTGTTCCACCCGCGCAACCCCTACCTGCCCACCACCCACGCCAACGTGCGCCACTTCCGCGCCATGCGCGACGGCGAGATCGTCGGCTGGTGGTTCGGCGGCGGTTTCGACCTGACCCCGTTCTACCCTTTCGACGACGACATCCTGCACTGGCACCGCACTGCGCACGACCTGTGCCTGCCCTTCGGCGGGCAGGAACGCTACGACGCGCACAAGCGCTGGTGCGACGATTATTTCTTCCTGAAACACCGCGACGAGACGCGCGGCGTCGGTGGGCTGTTCTTCGATGATCTGCACGGCAACCTGGACCGCGACTTCGCCTACCTGCGCGCGGTGGGCGAAGGCTTCCTGGACGCCTACCTGCCCCTCATCGAACGCCGCAAGGACACGCCCTACGGCGAACGCGAGCGCGAATTCCAGCTCTACCGCCGTGGCCGCTACGTGGAGTTCAACCTGGTCTACGACCG
The DNA here is from genome assembly GCA_964562135.1 of uncultured Pseudoxanthomonas sp. Classification (GTDB taxonomy): domain Bacteria; phylum Pseudomonadota; class Gammaproteobacteria; order Xanthomonadales; family Xanthomonadaceae; genus Pseudoxanthomonas_A. The sequence continues at coordinate 1,816 of CAZLSG010000012.1, forward strand.
CGGCACCCTGTTCGGCCTGCAGAGCGGCGGGCGCGCCGAATCCATCCTGATGAGCATGCCGCCGCGCGTGCGCTGGGAATACGGTTACACGCCGGAACCGGACAGTCCGGAAGCACGCCTTCATGACTACCTGCGCCCGCGCGACTGGTTGGCCGAACTCGCCTGACCCTGTGTAGGAGCGGCCTTGGCCGCGATGGGTTTGCCGGTAAAGCCCATCGCGGCCAAGGCCGCTCCTACAGGTGGGTTGGCGGGAGCGCATTGGATGACCACCGGACATAAAAAAGCCCCGCAGGCCAGGGGAGGGCCGGCGGGGCTGCGGAACAGACCCGGGGAGAGGTGCCGTTCCGTGGATGCCCTCCCAGGGGAGAGGAGGACATCGACGACAGACCTTGCATCTGCCGTACGCAATGAGACCACTCCGCGCATGGATGGTTCGTGAAGATTGCAGTTAAGAAACCGTGTAATTAAGCCATTATTCAGTTTAATAAACTGCGTGGTTTAGAAATATTCCTGAACCGGTTTTCCGAAGGTTCCCGCAACCCGTTGTCATGCAAGGCTTCCTGCAATCCGGGCACGCTCAGTGCGCCTGCTCCCAGTTGTCGCCCACGCCGCTGTCCACCACCAGTGGAACGCACAGTTGCGCGGCGGAACACATCCGCGTCCTGGCCGCCTCCAGCAGTTCCGGCACGAAAGCCTCGTCCGCCTCGAACACCAGCTCATCGTGGACCTGCAGGATCATCAGCGCGGGGCCTTCTCCGGACGCGGCGCGGTGACCGGCCAGCCATGCGTCCAGCGTGATCATCGCCCGCTTGATGATGTCCGCCGCTGTGCCCTGCATGGGTGCATTGATGGCGGCCCGCTCCGCACCGGCGCGCAGGTTCTGGTTGCGCGCGCCAATGTCGTTCAGGTACAGCCGGCGACCGAACAGCGTTTCCACGTAGCCGCGCTCGCGCGCCTCCTGGCGCATCCGCTCCATGAAATCGCGCACGCCCGGATAGCGACTGAAATACAGCGCCACGTAATCCTGGGCCTCGCCGCGGCCGATGCCCAGGTTGCGGGCCAGCCCGAACGCGCTCATGCCGTACATCAGGCCGAAGTTGATCGCCTTGGCGGCGCGGCGTTCGTTCGGCGTCACTTCTTCCATCCTGCGTCCGAACACCTCGGCCGCGGTGGCGCGATGGATGTCGGCGCCGGACTCGAACGCGCGCACCAGGCCCGGGTCCTGCGACAGGTGCGCCATGATCCGCAGTTCGATCTGCGAATAGTCGCAGGCCACCAGTTTGCGCCCCGGCGGCGCGACGAAGGCGGTGCGGATGCGGCGGCCGTCGTCGGTGCGGATGGGGATGTTCTGCAGGTTGGGATCGGACGAGGACAGCCGCCCGGTCGCGGCGCCGGCCTGGTGGTAGCTGGTGTGCAGGCGGCCGGTGTCCGGGTTGACCATTTCCGGCAGTTTGTCGGTATAGGTGCTTCGCAGCTTCGCCAGCCCGCGGTACTCCAGGATGATGCGTGGCAGCTCGTGCTGATCGGCGATGGCTTCCAGCGCTTCCTCGTTGGTGCTGGGCTGGCCGGTGGGCGTTTTCACCAGCACCGGAAGTTTCAGTTCGTCGAACAGCAAGGCCTGCAACTGCTTGGGCGAATCCAGGTTGAAGGTGCGCCCGGCCAGTTCGGTCGCCTTCTGCTGCGCGGCCAGCATGCGCTTGGACAGGTCCGCGCTTTGCCGCCGCAGTTCCGCCGCGTCGATCTTCACGCCGTTGGCCTCGATCCGCTGCAACACCGGCACCAGCGGCATTTCGATGTCGCGGTAGACCGCTTCCAGCGCCGGCTCGGCGGCCAGCTTTTCCGACAGGACGCGATGCAGGCGCAGGGTGACATCCGCATCCTCGGCCGCGTAGCGCACCGCATCGTCGATGGCCACGTGCGAGAACGGGATCTGTTTGGCGCCCTTGCCTGCCACGTCCTCGTACTTGACGGTTTCGTAGCCCAGGTAACGCCTGGCCAGCGAATCCATGTCGTGGCGCGTGGCGGTGGAATTGAGCACGAAGCTTTCCAGCATGGTGTCGTCGTGATAGCCGCGCACGTCGATGCCGTGCCGCGCCAGCACGTGCAGGTCGTACTTGCCGTGCTGGCCCAGCTTGGGAATGCCCGCGTCTTCCAGCAGCGGCTTCAGCGCGGCCAGCGTGGCGGCGCGGTCCAGTTGCACCGGCGCGCCCGGATAGTCGTGCGCCAGCGGCAGGTAGGCGGCATGGCCGGGCTCGACGCAGAAGCTCAGGCCCACCAGGTTGGCGCGCAGCGCATCCAGCGAATCGGTTTCGCAATCGAAGGCGAAGCGTTCCGCGCCACGCAGGCGCTCGATCCATGCGCCAAGCTGTTCCTGCGTCGCGATCGCTTCGTACTCGCCCGGCGCCGACAGCGCGGCATCCGGCGCGGCGGCGTCCACCTGGGCCGAGCGCGCGAAACCGGCGGCGGTGCCGCGCACGCTGACCGGCGCTTCCCGCACCGCATCGCCCACCGGGCCTCCGTTGCCGCCTTCGAGTTCCTTCAACGCCTGGTTGAAACCGTAGCGGGCGTACAGCACGCGCAGCGCATCGGCATCGCGCTCGCGCAAGGCCAGCGTTTCCGGGCCGCCATCCAGGGCCACGTCGGTCTTGATGGTCACCAATTCGCGGTTCAGCGGCAGGCGCGGCAGGGCGGCGCGCAGGTTGTCGCCGATCTTGCCCTTGACCTGGTCCGCGCTGGCGATGATGGCGTCCAGCGAGCCGTATTCACCCAGCCACTTGGCGGCGGTCTTGGGGCCGCATTTCTCCACCCCGGGCACGTTGTCCACCGTGTCGCCCATCAGGGCCAGCAGGTCGACGATCCGGTCCGGCGGCACGCCGAATTTTTCCCGCACCGTTTCGTCCGAATCCAGCCGGCTGCCGCTCATGGTGTTGACCAGCGCAATCGCGCCTGTGCCGGGAGCCGCCGGACGCACCAGTTGGGCGAAATCCTTGTCGCTGGTGGAGATGGTGACCTCCATCCCCTGCGCCGAGCCCTGCAATGCCAGCGTGCCGATCACGTCGTCCGCTTCCACGCCGGATACGCGCAGGATCGGAATGCCCAGCGCCTGCACGATGGCCATCATCGGTTCCACCTGCGCGCGCAGGTCATCGGGCATCGGCGGGCGGTTGGCCTTGTAGTCGGGATAGAGCGCGTCGCGGAAGGTGGGGCCACTGGCATCCAGCACGAAGGCCAGGTGCTCCGGCTTTTCCTTCAGGGTGGCGCGCAGCATGTTGACCACGCCGAACAGCGCGCCGGTGGGTTCGCCGGCGGCGTTGCTCAGCGGCGGCAGCGCATGGAAGGCGCGGAACAGGTAACTGGAACCATCGATCAGGACGAGTCTGCTCATGCGCCGATTCTACGCCCTGTCCGCGCGGCGCCGACCCGTGCCCGCAAACGCCGCGTCGCCCGCAAAACCGCGAATGGGCGCATAATCCTTGCGCACAGAACGTCCGGAGACGCCCCCATGTTGCGCACACTGCCCGCCCCCCTCCTTCTTGCCGGCCTGCTGGCCCTGGCCGGTTGCGCCAGCAGCGGCGGTTCCGCCGGCGAGCCGCCGCTGGACGTCACCGGCGCGGAAGTGGCCGTGCGCACGCTGGACAACGGCGACGTGGCCGAGGAATACCGCATCGCCGGCCAGTTGCGGATGGTCAAGATCACCCCGGTGCGCGGCCCGGCCTACTACCTGTACGACCGCGACGGCGACGGCCGCTTCGACAACGACCGCGACAGCATCCCGGCAGTGCACTGGAAGCTGTTCAGCTGGTAGGCCCGCTGCCGGGATCGCCGGCAACGGCAACCCTCCGGCTCAGCGGATCACCAGCACCGGCACTTCGGTATGGGTCAGCACTTCGGTGGTCTGGCTGCCGATCAGCAGGCGCCCCAGTCCGCGTCGGCCATGCGAGGCCATCACGATCAGGTCGCAGCCCTTGCCGCGCGCGGTTTCGATGATGCCTTCCGCCGCGTAGCGTCCGGCCACGTGCAAGGCGGCCACGGGAACGCCGGCTTCCGCGGCCTTGGCCTCGGCGGCCTTCAGGATCTTATCGGCCTGTTCCTGCATCGCCTGCTTGTAGTCGGTCGCCACGCCCTGCGCGCCGCTCCATCCGTAGATGTCGTCGTAACCGCTGCTCATCGGCTCGCTGACGGTCACCACCGTCACCTGCGACTTCAGCTTGGCGGCCAGCGCCAGGCCCTGCACCAATCCCTTGTCGGCCAGCTCCGAACCATCGATGGCAATCAGGATATGCGTGTACATGGGAATACCTCCGGTCATGGTCGGGTATTGCGGAGCCATTACACCCCGGACTTTCCGCCGCGTCCTTGATCCGGATCAACATCCCGGCGGCGGCGGATGCGAGCCTGTACGTGCCGGAGCCGACCCGTCTCCGGAAGCACGGGCGCCAGCTGATACATTACCGGCAAAGGCGTCGATGCACCGTCACGGTGCGGACATGCGCGAAACCATTCCGGCAACACGGAGAACCTTCATGACGAAACGCCTGCTGCGCCACGCCACGCTGGCCCTCCTGATGGCCCTGCCCGTCTTCGCCACTGCGCGCACGGTGGACCTGCTCAACGTCTCCTACGACCCCACCCGCGAGTTCTACCAGGAGTACAACCGCGCCTTCGCCGAGCACTGGAAACGGGAAACCGGCGAAACCCTGCGCATCCGCACCTCGCACGGCGGTTCCGGCAAGCAGGCGCGTTCGGTGATCGACGGGCTGGGGGCGGACGTGGTCACCCTGGCGCTGGCCGGCGACATCGACGCCATCGCCCGCCACGGCAACGATCTGTTGCCGCAGGACTGGGCGCGGCGGCTGCCGCACAACAGCGCGCCGTACGTCTCCACCATCGTGTTCCTGGTGCGCAAGGGCAACCCGAAGAACATCCGCGACTGGGGCGACCTGGCCGCGCCGGGCACCGGCGTGATCACGCCCAATCCCAAGACCTCCGGCGGCGCACGCTGGAACTACCTGGCTGCGTGGACCTGGGCCTCGCGCGAATACCGCGACGCCGGCAAGGTGCTGGACTACATGCAACGCCTGTTCCGCAACGTGCCGGTGCTGGATACCGGCGCGCGCGGTTCCGCCACCACCTTCGCCGAGCGCGGCATCGGCGACGTGCTGCTGGCCTGGGAGAACGAGGCATTGCTGATCCTGGCCGACCCGAAGCTGCGCGACCGCTTCGAGATCGTCATCCCCAGCATCAGCATCCGCGCCGAGCCTTCCGTCGCCTGGGTCGACCGCAACATCGACAAGCGCGGCACCCGCGAACAGGCCGAGGCCTACCTGCGCCACCTGTATTCGCCGGAGGGCCAGCGCCTGGCGGCGCGCTACCACTACCGCCCGTCGGAACCGGAGAAAGTGCCCGCTGCCGACCTGGCGCGTTTCCCGCCGGTGCTGCAGGTGACCATCGACGACGCCTTCGGCGGATGGGATCGCGCGCAGGCGCTTCATTTCGCCGACGGCGGTTTCTTCGACCGCATCTACCGTCCCTGAAACACACCGCGACGCGCCGATGGGAGCGAACTCCGCACTGCCGCCGTTGACCCTGCGCTGGCGCAAGCAGCAACCGCTGCCGGGCTTCGGGCTCAGCCTGGGGCTGGGCATGGCGTGGCTGAGCGTGATTGTGCTGCTGCCGCTGGCGGCGCTGATCCTGGCCAGCACCGGACTGGGCGCCGGCGGCTGGCTGCGCGCGCTGCAGGACCCGCGGGTGATGGCCTCGTTGAAGCTCAGCTTCGGCGCGGCGCTGGCGGCGGCGCTGGTGGCCACGCTGGTCGGCATGCTGATCGTGTGGGTGCTGGTGCGCTACCGCTTCCCCGGGCGCCGCCTGCTGGACGCGCTGGTGGACCTGCCGTTCGCCCTGCCCACCGCGGTGGCCGGCATAGCGCTGACCGCCATCTATTCCAACAACGGCTGGATGGGGCGCTGGCTGGAACCACTCGGCATGAAGATCGCGTATGCACCGGCCGGCATCGTGCTGGCGCTGGTGTTCATCGGCCTGCCGTTCGCCGTGCGCACCGTGCAGCCGGTGCTGGAAGCGCTGGGCCGCGAACAGGAGGAAGCCGCCGCCTCGCTGGGCGCAGGCCGGCTCACCACGCTGCGACGGGTGGTGTTGCCCGAACTGCTGCCGGCCATGCTGACCGGCTTCTCGCTGGCGTTCGCGCGCGGGCTGGGCGAATACGGTTCGGTGATCTTCATCGCCGGCAACCTGCCGTTCAAGACCGAAATCGCGCCGCTGCTGATCACCATTCGCCTCGAGGAATACGACTACAACGGCGCCATCGCCATAGCCGGACTGATGCTGGGGGCCTCGTTCCTGTGTTTGCTGGTGATCAATGCGATCCCGCTGCTGTTCGCGCACGAACGCCGGAGGAACCAGCGTGGCTGACCGATTCGATCCCCTGCGCGAACCCGCCTGGCTGCGCTGGGCCCTGATCGCATTGGCGGTGGCGGCGATGGGCCTGCTGGTGCTGATGCCGTTGGCGATGGTGCTGGGCGCGGCGTTCTCCGAGGGCATGGGCGTGTGGTGGGCCGCGCTGAACGAACCGGACGCGCGTTCGGCAGTGGCGCTGACCCTGTTGACCACGGCCATCGTGGTGCCGGTCAACGCGGTGTTCGGCCTGTTGACCGCGTGGGCGGTGACCCGCTTCGAGTTCCACGGCAAGCGCGTGCTGCTGGCGCTGATCGACTTGCCGTTCGCGGTGTCGCCGGTGGTGGCCGGCCTGTGCCTGGTGCTGCTGTTCGGCAGCCAGGGCTGGTTCGCCGACTGGCTGGCGCGGCACGACCTGCAGATCCTGTTCGCGCGGCCGGGCATCGTGCTGGCCACGCTGTTCATCACCTTCCCCTTCGTGGTGCGCGAGCTGGTGCCGCTGATGCAGCAGCAGGGCAGCGACGAGGAACTGGCCGCACGCTCGCTGGGCGCCGGTGCGTGGACCATGTTCGTCCGGGTCACCCTGCCCAACATCAAGTGGGGCCTGCTGTACGGCGTGCTGTTGTGCAGCGCGCGGGCGATGGGCGAGTTCGGTGCGGTGTCGGTGGTGTCGGGCCATATCCGCGGGCTCACCAACACGCTGCCGCTGCACATCGAGATCCTGCACAACGAATTCGCCAGCACCGCCGCGTTTGCCGCCGCCTCGCTGCTGGCGGGCATGGCACTGGTCACGCTGGTGTTGAAGTTCTGGCTGGAGTCGCGTCACGGCGACGGACTCGCCTCTTCCCGCCGGCATCACTGAAAGAATCCCACATGGACCTGCGCATCCAGCAACTCTGCAAACGTTATGCCGACACCGTGGTGTTGGACGGCATCGACCTGGACATCGCCTCAGGCGAACTGGTGGCATTGCTGGGGCCGTCCGGCTCGGGCAAGACCACGCTGCTGCGGGTGATTGCCGGGCTGCTGGACGCCGACAGCGGCCGCGTGCTGTTCGGCGAGCGCGACGCCACCCGCCTGAGCCTGCGCGAGCGCAACGTGGGCTTCGTGTTCCAGCAGTACGCGCTGTTCAAGCACATGACGGTGGCCGAGAACATCGCCTTCGGCCTGCGCAGCCGGCCACGCTCCAGCCGCCCCGGCCGCGCCGCCATCGCCCACCGCGTGGAGGAATTGCTCAACCTGATCCAGTTGCCGGAACTGGGCGGGCGCTACCCGGAACAGTTGTCCGGCGGCCAGAAGCAGCGCGTCGCGCTGGCGCGCGCACTGGCCATCGATCCCCACGTGCTGCTGCTGGATGAACCCTTCGGCGCGCTGGATGCCAAGGTCCGCTTCGAGCTGCGGCGCTGGCTGCGGCAACTGCACGAGCAGACCGGGCAGACCACGCTGTTCGTCACCCACGACCAGGAAGAGGCGATGGAACTGGCCGACCGCATCGTGGTGCTGCGCGAAGGCCGCATCGAGCAGGTCGGCACGCCGGAGGACATCTACCTGGCGCCCGCGTCGGCCTGGCAGTTCGATTTCATCGGGCGCTCCAACGTGCTGAAGGGACGGGTCCGCGAAGGCCGCTTCGAAACCGAAGGCCAGTCGTTCCCGCTGGCCGCAGCGGACGCCGCCGAAGGCCCCGCGCAGCTTCACCTGCGCCCGCACGACACCGAGTTGGTGGAACCCGGGCAAGGCCTGGCGGCCCGCGTTGCCGCCGTCCGCCGCCTGGCCGACCGCATCGCCGTGGAACTCGCATTGCCGGCACAGGACCGAAGCGTGGAAATCGAGATCGTGGCCAGGCCCGACGTGCAGGCGCCCGAGACCGGGAACGTGGTGGGCCTGCGGCCGTTGCGCTACCGGATCTTCCCCGGCCACGACTGACGTCCCCGCGCACGCCACATGCCGTGCACGCGCGCGGCGGCGATAATGGCGGTCCGGCGCGCCCGCGCCCGCGACCAAGGACGCCCGCATGCTGCGCTGGTTCGAAACCCGGCTGGATCCGTATCCGCCCGCACCGCCCACCCAGCCTCCGCAGACGCTGTACGCCTTCTGCCGCCATTACACGCGCGGCGCGGAGAAATGGCTGCTGCTGATGGCGGCGCTGACCACCGCCATCGCGGTGACCGAAGTGATGCTGTATTCGTTCACCGGCTCGCTGGTGGACCGGCTGGCCGGGCACACCCCGGCCACCTTCTTCGGCGAGGAAGGCTGGAAGCTGGCGGTCATGGCAGTGGTGGTGCTGGTGGTGATGCCGGCGCTGAACCTGCTCAGCGCGATGGTGATCCACCAGACCCTGCTGGGCAATTTCCCGATGCGCATCCGCTGGCAGGTGCACCGCTACCTGCTGGGCCAGTCGATGAGCTACTTCCAGGACGAGTTCGCCGGACGCATCGCCACCAAGCTGATGCAGACCTCGCTGGCGGTGCGCGAGACGGTGATCAAGCTGTTGGACGTGGGGAACTACGTGCTTGTGTATTTCACCGGCGCACTGATCGTGGCCGCCTCGGCGGACTGGCGGCTGATGCTGCCGTTCGCCGGATGGCTGCTGGCCTATGCCGCGCTGATGCGCTATTTCATTCCGCGCATGCACCAGGTGGCGCGCGAACAGGCCGATGCCCGCGCCATGATGACCGGGCGCATCGTCGACAGCTATACCAACATCACCACGGTCAAGCTGTTCTCGCATTCCAGTCGCGAGGAAGACTACGCCCGCGACGCGATGGACGGCTTCCTGAAGACCGTGCACCGGCAGATGCGCCTGGCCACCATCGTCAACGTCGGCAACGACGCGCTCAACATGCTGCTGCTGTTCTCGGTGGCCGCCATCGGCATCGGCCTGTGGATGCAGGATGCGGTGACGGTGGGCGCCATCGCGGTGGCCATCGCCTTCGTGCTGCGGCTGATGGGCATGTCGCAATGGGTGATGTGGGAAATGTCGGCGCTGTTCGAGAACATCGGCACCGTGCAGGACGGCATCAACTCCATCGCGCTGCCGCCGGTGGTGGACGATGCGCCGGATGCGCGGCCGCTGGCCGATGTGCGCGGCGACATCCGCTTCGAGGGCGTGGGCTTCCATTACGGCAAGCAGGCTGGCGTGATCGACAAGCTGGACCTGCATATCCTTCCTGGCGAGAAGGTGGGGTTGGTGGGACGCTCCGGCGCCGGCAAGTCCACCGTGGTCAATCTGCTGCTGCGCTTCTACGACCGGGAAAGCGGCGCGATCCGCATCGACGGCACCGACATCGCCCGCGTCACCCAGGATTCGCTGCGCGCCCATATCGGCGTGGTTACCCAGGACACCTCGCTGCTGCACCGCTCGGTGCGCGAGAACCTGCTGTATGGGCGCCCGGACGCGAGCGAGGAGGACATGGTCCAGGCGGCGAAGCAGGCGCGGGCGCACGAGTTCATCGAAGGGTTGGCGGACGCGCAGGGACGCCAGGGCTACGACGCCCACGTGGGCGAACGCGGCGTCAAGCTCTCCGGCGGCCAGCGCCAGCGCATCGCCATCGCCCGCGTGCTGCTGAAGAACGCGCCGATCCTGGTGCTGGACGAAGCCACCTCGGCGCTGGACTCGGAAGTGGAGGCGGCCATCCAGGAGAACCTGTACCGGCTGATGCAGGGCAAGACCGTCATCGCCATCGCCCACCGGCTGTCCACCATCGCCGCGATGGACCGGCTGGTGGTGATGGACCTCGGCCATGTCGTCGAACAAGGCAGCCACCAGGAGTTGCTGGCGCACGATGGCCTCTACGCACAATTGTGGCAGCGGCAGTCGGGCGGGTTCCTGCACGAAGATTGAGATACCTTGCTGTTGAAGACCAACCCTCGATCCAAGGTGCGCGGACACACTCCCATGCCCAAGCGAATCCTCATCATCCAGGGTCATCCCGCAAACCGGAGCTTCTGCGAAGCACTCGCCAGGGAGTACCAGGCGGGGGCACGGCAATCAGGCCATGTGGTCAACATGCTGACCATTCGCGATCTCCACTTCGATCCCATCCTGCACGAGGGATACAAAGTCATCCAGCCGCTGGAACAAGATCTGGTCATGGCCCAGGACGAAATCCGCTCCGCGGATCACATCGTCATGGTGTTCCCGACCTGGTGGGGAGGCATGCCGGCGCTGCTGAAGGGATTCATCGACAGGGTCTTCCTGCCCGGCTTCGCGTTCAAGTACCGCCCGGGCTCGCCGTGGTGGGACAAGTACCTCACCAAGAAATCCGCGCACGTCATCACCACCATGGATACCCCACCCTGGTACTTCCGGATTTTCTACAGGGATGCCGGCATCAACCAGATGAAGCGCACCATCCTGCAGTACTGCGGCGTTGGCCCGGTCAAGATCACACGCATAGGCCGCGTCAAGGACACCCCGGACGCCTGGAAACAGGCATGGCTATCGAAAGCCAGGGATTTCGGGCGGAATGCCTGACTGCCCGTTCATGCCCAATCAGCTTCGTGGGTCAACGTGACCTGGGCATCAGGGAACCCATCGAAGTTCGGACTACTCCACGACAAGGCCCGCCCCGACCACCTATCCACGCAAGCAGGCTCCAATGACCATCCCGACCTTCTTCGAAAACCCGGCGGAATTCCGGGAATGGCTGGAACGCAACGCTTCGACCGCGAAGGAACTCGTTGTCGGCTTCCACAAGGTCGGCACGGGACGGCCCGGCATGACCTGGCCCGAGTCCGTCGACGAGGCGCTCTGCTTCGGGTGGATAGATGGCGTCCGCCAACGCATCGATGACGCGTCCTACCGGATCCGGTTCACGCCGCGAAAGCCAGGCTCCATCTGGAGCGCCGTGAATATCGCCAAATACCAGGCACTGGCGGCGGCGGGACGCATCACACCTGCCGGAGCCGTCGCGTTCGAGCGCCGGCGCGCCGAAAAATCCGTCGTCTATTCGTATGAGCAGACCGATACCGCCGCCTTCACTGCGGACGAGGAGCGGGAATTCATGCGCCACAAGGCAGCCTGGGCCTTCTGGGAAACCATGCCGCCGGGTTACCGGAAGACCGCCATCCACTACATCACCACGGCGAAAAAAGCCGAAACGCGCGCATCGCGACTGGCGAAACTGATTGAAGCCAGTGCCGCAGGAAAGCGCTGGTAACCCATGCCCGTTACATGGCCCAACCCTCCTGCCGGACTACACTGGCTTCCCGACACACGCCCGCCTCCTCATGAAATCCGCGCTCCCGCTGCTGATCCTGCTGCTTCCGTGCACAGCCGCTGCACAGGCGCCCTCGCCGGCAACCGTTGGTGAAATCGAACAACTCTTCACGGCACTGGAAACATCGGGCTGCGAATTCAACCGCAATGGCAGCTGGCACGGCGCGGCGAAGGCTGGCGCCCACCTGCGCCGCAAGTACGACTACCTGCTGAAGCGGAACCTGGTGGGTTCCACCGAAACCTTCATCGAACGCGCGGCATCGCAAAGCAGCCTCTCCGGCAAGCACTATCTGGTCCGCTGTGGAAACGCCCCGCCAGTGCCAAGCAAGACGTGGTTCCTGGAGCGGCTGGTCGACTTGCGGGAAGACCCCCGGTGACCCCACGAGGACTGATCTGATCCATCACCCGAAGGGATACCATCCATGACACCCGCGAAACTGGAATCCGTCTCCCCCATCCTGAGCGTCCACGACCTGCGGAAAGCCATCGCGTTCTACCGCGACGTGCTGGGATTCGAGTTGGCCTGGTCGTGGGGCACGCCGGCCGATATCGCCGCGGTGTGCCGCGACAACATCGAAATCACCCTCACCCAGCGCGCGGGCGCCAAGCCCGCCGGGGCCGGACACCTCTATCTGGGCGTTTCCGGCATCGATGCCTGGCATGCGCGGACCGAACAGGCCGGGGCCATCTTCGTGGTGCCCATCGCTGACCGCCCGTACGGGATGCGGGATTTCCGCATCGCCGATCCCAGCGGGAACGAAATCAGCATCGGCCAGACCATCGCAGGCAGCCGGCTGGATTGAAGGCCGGCCGCGGCCCAATACCCGTCACGGCGGATACGGGTTGGCGCTGTGATCGGCGCGCATGCACCCACGGCCACTCCCGGCCGTGCCTTCGCGACAATCCCATCCCCGCCGGGAATATCCCGGATACGGATGTATGCGCCTTTCGTCGGAAAGTTGCCGGTGTTGACCTGAATCAATGAAGCAACGGCAATGACCGCCCCAATATCCGACTTGGGGATCAACGAGAGGAGCAGCCACATGTATCAGCACATTGTCGTACCTACCGACGGTTCCGCCCTGTCCGACCATGCCGTTGAACAGGCATTGGCGCTGGCGAAGACACTGGGCGCCAAAGTCACCCTGATGACGGTCGTGGAACCCTTCCGCGTGTTCTCGATGTCGCCCGAGCAACTGGTCGACACCCGCGCCCAATACGTGAAGCATGCGCAGGAAGAAGCCACCCGCGACCTGCAGGCAGCCGCGGCCAAGGCAAGCGCGGCCGGCATTGCCCACGAAACCATCGTGATCGAGAACGATCATCCGTACGAAGCCATCATCGAAACCGCCGGCAAGCAAGGCGCGGACCTGATTGCCATGGCCTCGCACGGACGCCGAGGGGTCAGCGCGCTGGTGCTGGGCAGCGAAACCCTGAAGGTGCTCACGCACTCCACCATCCCGGTGCTGGTGTACCGCCACAAGGACGCGTAAGCATCGCCCCAGGCGGCCGGAGGGCGACTCTCCATGCCCTCCGGCGGCATGCCGCCGTCGGAGCGCGGGTCTTGCCCGTACCCGTTGTCGCGGCGACTCAACGGGCGAAACCGGCAGCCGTCAACACGGGAAGCGCCATGGCCCGCGCCGCAGGCCATGGCGGGGAACGCAACCTCAGTCACCGGCCTTGCGGACGTGCTCTTCGAGAAACTCGAGGTACGACTCCTGCGCGGTGATGCGGTTTTCGCGGCGCAGGAAGCCATGTCCTTCGTCGGGGAACAACACATATTCCACCGGCACGTCATTGGCGCGGACGGCAGCCACCAGTTCGTCCGACTCGACCTGCAACACGCGCGGATCGTTGGCGCCCTGCACCACCAGCAGCGGCCTGACGATGTTGGAGGCATGGAACAGCGGCGAAATGCGGCGATGGCGTTCGGCGTCGGTCGCGGGGTCTCCCATTTCGTCGTAGAGCGCATCGCGCTGCGCGCCCCACCAGGCCGGGATCGATTCCAGCGTCCGTACCCAGTTGGTGACGCCGAAGATGTTGATCCCTGCTTCGAAAGCCTCCGGGTGGAACGCCAGCGCGGCGGCGGTCATGAAGCCGCCGTAGGAACCGCCCATCACCGCCACCTGGTCGCTGGCCACCCAGTCCTGCTGCCTCAGCCAGTCGCCACCGGCCACGATGTCGCGCAGGTCCGCTTCGCCATGGGCCTTGTCGTCCATGTGGAAGAAGGTCTTGCCGTAACCGGAGGAACCGCGGTTGTTGGCCGCCAGCACCGCATAACCATGGTTGGCCAGATGCTGGAACATGGCCGAATAACCGCGCCGGCTCTGCCCGCCGGGCCCGCCGTGGACGAACACGATGGCCGGGACGGGATTGTCCGCCGAGGCGCCCTTGGGCCGGTACAGCACCGCCGGGATGTCCACGCCGCCCTCGCCCTGGTAGCGGACGATGCTCGCCTCGACCAGGTCGGCTTCGGCGATGGCGGGGTTGAGCGCCGTGGTCAGGCGACGGGCGCGGCCATCGGCCAGGTCGGCCACGAAAATGTCCGAAGGCGAGGTGTCCGAAGCCACGGTGAAGGCCACCCGGCTTTCGTCCGGCGAGAACCGCACGCCGCCGATGTCGCCATCCGGCAGCCCGGTGAAGGTGACCGGCCGGTTGGTTTGGGTATCCAGCAGCGTCAGCTCGGTCTTGGCATCGGCATTGATGGCCGAAACGCGGTAGCGGCCGGACGGCGAGCTGTCCACGAACAGCACGTCCCAGTCGGCCTGGACCAGGGGCGCGGTGTCGCCGCTGGCCAGGTCGTAGGTCCATGCCTGGTTGAACTCGCCATGCTCGTTGGTGGCCAGGATCAGGCCGCTCGAATCGGGAGTGAAGCCATACACGCTGTAGGCGATGTTGCCGGCATGCGGGGTAATCAGCTTCGGCTCGCCCGGATTGTGCAGGTCGACCAGATAGACATCCGAATCCGCCGAAGTGTTGGGCTTGGACAGCGCCAGCCAGCGTCCATCGCCGGACACATCCGCCGGGTACATGCCGGGATTCTCGTAAACCAGCCTGCCTTCCAGCGTGGCAGTATCGTAGGCATGGAGGTCGAACACGTTGGGATCGCGGGCATTGGACGTCACCCACAAGGTGCCGCCATCCGGACTCAGCCCGAAGAAATCGGCCTTGACCTGCTCGCCCGGCGTCAGGTCGCGCAAGCTGCCGTCGGCTTCGCGGACATACACATGGGTCAACTCGTTGCCGCCCTGGTCGGAAGCCACGATCACCCGCCCGTCCGGCAGGTAGCTGGCGGCGAAGATCGCATTGTCGGTTGAGTCCGTCAGCGGCACCGGATCGCCGCCGGCAACGGGCAGGGCATAGGCATTGAATACACCGGTGGCGTCCGAACTGATCAGCAGGGACAGGCCATCCGGAGAGAAGGCCAGGCCATCCGCGCTGGCGACGCGGTAGCTGGTGGTATCGAAGAATTGCTGGGCGCTGTAACGCGCCGGCGCGGCTTCGGGAACGGCATCGGCGGTGGCGGGCCCCCGGTTACAGGCAACGAGCGCGCCGGTGGTCAGGGCAAGGGCGAGAACCAGGCTGGAACTGCGCATGGCGGGTCTCTCTCAGGGCAAAAGGAATGGCGATGGCCGTCGGCCGGATCACGTCGGCAGCCTGCATCGGAGATGCGGGACAAGAGTACCTTTTCCTGGCGGCAAGCGGAGCCGGACCGCAGCCAGGACCCGGCGCCTGTGACTGAAACGCGGCGCACCGCGCCATGAACGCAGCCGCCTACACCGCGGCCAGATTGGCGTAGGCGACCACCAGCCACTTGCTCCCTTCATCGTCAAAATTCACCTGCACGCGCGCATGCGCGCCGCTGCCTTCCCAGTCGACGACCACGCCGCGCCCGAACTTGGCGTGCGACACGTTCTGCCCCAGCTTCAGGGCCGGCGTTTCGAGGACGGCATGGCCCAGGTTGCGCGGCGGTGCGGACGCCAGCGGGCGCGAGACCTGCACGCGCGGGCGCACTTCATGGATCAGGTGGCCGGGGATCTCGCGCAGGAAGCGCGACGGGATGCCGTACATTTCCTGTCCGTGCAGGCGCCGGGTTTCGGCATAGCTCATCACCAGCTTCTGCCGCGCGCGGGTGATGCCCACGTAGGCCAGCCGGCGCTCCTCTTCCAGCCGCCCGCTTTCCTCCAGCGAACGGTGGCTGGGGAACAGGCCTTCCTCCAGCCCGGCCAGGAACACCAGCGGGAACTCCAGCCCCTTGGCCGAGTGCAGCGTCATCAACTGCACGCCATCCTCGTCCGCCTGCGCCTGGCCCTCGCCGGCCTCCAGCGCGGCATAGGCCAGGAAGGCGACCAACTCGCTCATGCCCTGGCTATCTTCGTCGTCGCCGCGGGTGAAACGCGAGGCAACCGAGACCAGTTCGTCCAGGTTGTCGGTGCGCGAGTCCAACTGCCCCTTGCTCTCGCGGTCGTAATGCTCGCGCAGGCCCGAACGCATCAGCACGTGGTCGATGCGCTCCTCCAGGTCGAGATCGGCGGTTTCGCCGGCCAGCGCATCGATCAGGGCATGGAAGCCGGCCAGCGCATTGCGCGCCCGCGCGGCCAGCGCACTGCCCTGTGAAATTTCACGTGCGGCGGCCCACAGCGACACCGCCCGTTCGCGCGCGTGTCGGCGCACTTCGTCCAGGGTGCGGTCGCCGATGCCGCGCGTCGGCGTGTTGACCGCGCGCTCGAAGGCCGCATCGTCATCGCGGTTGGCGAGCAGACGCAGGTAGGCCAGCGTGTCCTTGATTTCCGCGCGCTCGAAGAAGCGCATGCCGCCATAGACGCGGTACGGCACCTGCTCGGAGAGCAACGCCTCTTCGAACGCGCGCGACTGCGCATTGCTGCGATAGAGGATGGCCGCATCGCCCAGGCTGCCGCCGTCGCGCACCCACTGGCGGATGCGCTCGACGGCGAACCGCGCCTCGTCGATTTCGTTGTAGGCCGCGTACAGGTCGATCGGCTCGCCATCGCCGCTGTCGGTCCACAGCTGCTTGCCGATGCGGCCCGGATTGTGCGCAATCACGCTGTTGGCGGCGTTGAGGATATTGGCGGTGGAGCGGTAGTTCTGCTCCAGCCGCACGGTCTTCGCTTCCGGGAAATCCTTCAGGAAGCGGTGCACGTTCTCCACCTGCGCGCCGCGCCAGCCGTAGATGGCCTGGTCGTCGTCGCCGACCACGAACACGTGGCCGCTGTCGCCGGCCAGCACGCGCACGAAGGCGTACTGGATGGCATTGGTATCCTGGAATTCGTCCACCAGCACTTCGCGGAAGCGCGCGCGGTAGTGCGCCAGCAGCGCCGGGGTGTCGCGCAGCAGTTCGTGCGCGCGCAGCAGCAATTCGGCGAAGTCCACCAGGCCGGCGCGTTCGCAGCGTTCCTGGTACAGCACGTAGGCGCGGCGCAAGGTGTCGGTCCACGGATCGTCGCCGGGCTGGATATGCTCGGCGCGGCGGCCTTCGTCCTTCTGCGCGTTGATCCACCAGGCGATCTGGCGCGGCGGGAAGCGGCCCTCATCCAGTTCCATCTGCTGCACCACGCGCTTGACCAGGCGCAACTGGTCGTCGGAGTCCAGCACCTGGAAGGTTTCCGGCAGCTTCGCTTCCTGCCAGTGCAGGCGCAGCAGGCGGTGTGCCAGGCCGTGGAAGGTGCCGATCCACATGCCGCGGCTGCCGTTGCGCAATTGCAGGTCGGCACGCGCGCGCATCTCGCCGGCCGCCTTGTTGGTGAAGGTGACCGCGAGGATGCCGTGCGCCGGCACACCGTGGACTTCGTTGAGCCAGGCGATGCGGTGAGTCAGCACGCGGGTCTTGCCGGAACCGGCGCCGGCCAACACCAGGTAATGGCCGGGCGGCGCGGAAACGGCATCGCGCTGCGCGGGGTTCAGGTGATCGAGCAAATGAGAGACATCCACCCGGTCATTTTACGCGAGCGCCACTGCAACCATGGACGCATCGTCGGAAGCAGTCGCCATCGCTTATCGATTGGCGCAGGGTGGCATCGTGCGTCCGCTGCGCCGCAACAAGGATTCCGTGCCCGAACAGCGGATCGACACCGGTTCGGCCAAGCAGCCACAGAAGTATTGACAGCGCTGTCAATACTTCTGTACAAGCCTCAGGGGGCTACAGAAGCGATGCATGCTACAACCGCGCAAGCGGACGTGAAAACGCATTGCCGCCCCCTCGACCCATCATCACGGAAACGGTAGCCCCATGACGACCCAACAGACCCGCTGGTCTCAGTTCCTGGTCCTGATTTCGGTGTTTTTCTTCTGGGGCTTCGTCGCCGCCAGCAACGAGATCCTGATTCCGGTCTTCAAAAACGCCTTCGACCTGACCCAGGCTCAGAGCCAGTACGTGGCGGTGGCGTTCTACGTGGCCTACACCGTCGGTTCGATCATCTATTTCTTCACCTCGAAGTTCATCGGCGCCGACGTGCTCAACCGCATCGGCTACAGGAACGGCATCAGCCTGGGCCTGCTGATCTCGGCGATCGGCACGCTGCTGTTCTATCCTGCCGCGAACTCGGGCTCGTTCGGGCTGATGCTGTCGGGGCTGTTCATCGTGGGCCTGGGTTTCTCGCTGCAGCAAATCGCGGCCAACCCGCTGGCGATCGTGATGGGCGACCCGGCCACCGGTGCGCAGCGCCTGACCATGGCCGGCGGCGTCAACAACTTCGGCACCACCATCGGCCCGCTGCTGGTCAGCATCGCCATCTTCGGCAGCGTCACCGCCGGCGGCACCGAGGCCAATATCGAGGCCGTCAAGACGCCGTACCTGGTGCTCGGCACCGCGTTCGTGCTGGTGGCCGTGCTCCTCAGGTTCTCGTCGGTACCGAACCACATCGACTTGCAAGGGGTCGCCGAGGAGGAAGCCGAGGACGCCAGCAAGCTGGTGCAGAGGGCCTCGGCACTCCGCTACCCGCAGCTGGTGCTGGGCATGATCGCCATCTTCGTCTACGTCGGCGTGGAGGTCGCCACCATCGCCAACCTGCCTGCCTACCTGAAGCTGCCGGTGGAAGAAGGCGGGCTGGGCCTGGAAACCGCGATGATCGCGCCCTTCGTCTCGCTCTATTGGGCCAGTCTGATGATCGGTCGCTGGGCAGGTGCGGCAGGCGCGTTCCACGTCGCCCCCAGCATGAAGTGGATGCTGACGATCCTGTTGCCCTACCTCGCCTTCGGCGTATTCCTGGCGGTGAACGCCATCGCCCGCTACGAGGTGTCGCAGTTCCTGCTCTACGGCGCGGTGATCGTGGCGATGATCGTGGCCACCTTCGCCAGCCGCGGCAACCCGGCGCGGATGCTGCTCTATTTCGCACTGTGCGGCATCGCCTCGCTGCTGATCGGCATGGGCACCACCGGCATGACCAGCGTGATCGCCTTCATCAGCGTCGGCCTGTTCTGCAGCATCATGTGGCCTTGCATCTTCACGCTGGCCATCACCGGGCTGGGCAAGCACACCAACCAGGGCAGCAGCCTGCTGATCATGATGATCATGGGCGGCGGCTTCGTGAGCTGGTTCCAAGGCTGGCTGGCCGACACCCGCGGCATCCACCTCAGTTTCATCGTCGGCATCGCGTGTTTCGCCTACCTCGTGTTCTACGCACTGCGCACGGTCGGCATCCTGAAGTCGCAGGGCATCGACCTGGACAAGCTGGCGGCGAGAAGCGGGCACTGAGGGGGCGGTTGGAAACCGGCGCACCGCAGCGCCCACATCGCGGTGGCGCCGGCCCACGGGCTGGAGCGCCGCAACAGCAGCGCGCATGCCACCTTGCTCACCCCGGCGCCATCCAGCACACGGATGGCCTTGAGCAGTTCGATCGCGCCGCGCCCGCGCATTTACCGCGCCAGCTCGCAGATCGTGGTCAGCGCAGGATGCCGGTGCGGCGATCCCCGAGTCGTGCGGGGACCCGCCGGCCGTCACCAGAGCGACTTCGCGGCGCAACCCGGCCTGCTTCAGCGCCTGGGCAAGCGACGGCCGCCGGCCCCGTGCGGGAATACCCTGCAAGATGAACAATCCGCCCGTGCCCCGGCGAAACCAGGTGCGTCATCATTCCACGCACGGCGTTGTGTTCGTCGATGGCCACGCCGACGATGCGGTGGCACCCTTCCTTCGGAGACACGCAGGCGCGCGGTGCGCTGAATTCGTCGAGACGCGCCCGCAATGTGGGATCGTCGGTGCTCGGCGGTGCCGGCATATGTGGCAGTGCCGGGACTGGCAGGCATCGAGCACGTCCGGCCCGGTTTCCATCAGGCAGTTGCTCGGCGGGTTGTCGTACAGCATCGCGACCAGATCGCGACTTCTTCCCCGAAGTCCACGGCACACGTCTCGAACCGATCCAAACCGGACACTCACTACGGCCGCGATGGTGGCCTCCACGCAGATGCCCCCGCCATGGCCGCAGTCGGCCAAGGCGGAGGCGACATCCGCTTACCGGAAGTTGTACGTGGCGCGCATGCCGTAGAAGCGCGGCATGGAGACGGGGCCGCGGACCAGCCCGTCGCCGCCGCCCGCCCAGTAGAACTCAGTCGTGTCGGTGGCGTTGTTGACGAAGGCCTCGAGACTCCACCGGTCATCCGGTGCCATGTACTTGACGCCAAGGTGGACGTTGGTCGTCGACGGCCGCTTGTCGCTGAAGGCGTCGGGCGTTGCCGTGGCAAACAGGTCTTCGTGCTTGTCGGTGTTGAAGATGGTGAAGTAGGACGATGACCGGTAATTCACATTGATCCAGGGCAGGATGCTGGCGCCGGACTTCAGGTCGAAGGCATGGCTGTAGTTGAGGTTGACCGTATATTTGGGCGAAGACGGCAGTTCATTGCCCTTGAGGTCGGCCCTGATCTGCTCGTTCTCCGGATCCACCGATGCGCCATGATCGATTTCGAACAGATCGGTGGCGCCAAAGCCCCACTGCTGGATGAACTCGCTGACGATCTCGGTATCCAGGTAAGTGAAGTAGCCGTTCAACCGGCCTCTTTGGCTGACGGCCCAATCGAATTCCACTTCCAGACCCTTGATCCTGGCCTTGCCGATGTTGTCGGTCTGGAAAACGGTGAACTCGTTGGCCTCGATTTCGTCGGTCTCGACTCCGTTCTGGTCCCTCGCGAAGGCATAGGTGACGAACAGGGGCCTGGCGGTGGCGATCTGCATGTCGCGGTAATCGCTGTAGAACACCGTGGCCATGAGCCGCAGCCGGTTGTCGAACAGGGTCGACTTTATGCCCAGCTCGAAGGTGGTGACCTCTTCTGGATCGTAGGTGTTCTCGTGCAGCATCCTGATGATCCGGTTGCCGTCCGCATCCAGCGGATACTCCGTGGTCAATGGATCCTGCTCATACTGCACCACTACGTCGCCGATGCCGCCGGCCTTGATGCCGTTGGCCACGTAGGCGAAGAGCATGCTGCGGTCGCCGATGTCGTAGTCGAGGCCGGCGCGCCACAGGTTGTAGCTCCATTCGCCCCTGATGTCGTTGTTGGTGACCGGAGTGAAAATGGCCGGATTCCAGAAGTAGTCGCCCGGCAACTGCACGAAGGCATCGCGATCCCATGCGGGGAAACAGCGGCCGTCGTTCAACGCCGGATCGAGCAGGTTCGGATTGCTGTCGTTGCAATCCATGTTCTGGCCGCCGACATCCTGCTTGACGTCCTTGGTGTGGCGATAGCCCAGCGTCAGGTTCAGGCCATCGGTAAGCTCATAGGTTCCCTGGGCGAAGATCGCCTTCGACGAGAGGGTCCGGTCCGGCTGGTTCCAATAGCTGGCGCTGGCCATGGAGTTCATCCAGCCGCCCTGCATGTCGTTGTTCTCTTTGAAGTAGAACACGCCCGTGATCCATTGCAGGCGGCTGTCGCCGGTGGATTGCAACTGCAGTTCGTGCGATTGGGCGCGGAAATCCGCCTTGCGGAAAAAGATCGACATGTCCCAGTCGGTGACGCCGCGATCCATGTCCGACATTTGCGAGCGGACCTGCTTGGCCCAGCCGGCGTTGTAGACCAGGGCCATGGAATCGCTGAAATCCCAGCGCAAATTAGAGCGGACGTTGTCGATGCTCAGATCCAGCATGCCGGGGACGCTGACCAGCACGGTGTAGGAGTCGGCGCCCGGACCGTAGGCGTTTTCGCAACCCTGCAGGGGCGCGAGCTCGCCATCCTGCAGGAAGACACGCTTGTTGGCCTTGCTGCAGTCGATGGTGTCGGCGCTGCCGGCGCTGGAATCCTGGAATTTTTCGTAGGACAGCATCCAGGAGAAGTTGTCCGAGGGCTCCCACAGGCCTGCGATACGGAAGGCATGCTGGTCGGCATTGTTGTAGAAGCTGCCGGGGTGGGCCTTGACGACATCCTGCAACCCATCCTGGCCACCGCCCCACCAGCGCTGGCGCTGCACCAGGTTGCGCTGTTCCGGCGTGCCGGAATAGGCGGGGGCATTGCGTGCGTAATCCGGCAGGTAACGGGTATCCCACTGGTTGGGATCGTAATAGCCGTTCAGATAGGAGTCGCGCTGCTCGGTGATGAAGGCGGCGCGCAGGGCAAAGGTGTCGGACACGGGAATATTGACCATGCCGCGCATTTGCTGGTGGTTCCATCGACCCACTTCCAGGCCGACACTGGCTTCGAATGCCGTGACGTCCGGGCGGCGGGAAATGATGTTCACGTTGCCCACGGTGGAATTGCGACCGAAGAGCGTGCCCTGCGGCCCGCGCTGGGCTTCCACCCGCTCCACGTCGAACATCAGGGCCATGGCGCCCTGCGGGCGTGGCGAGTAGATGCCGTCCAGATGCAGGCCAACCGCCGGATCGCCCAGTTCGGTGATGTTGGTCGAGCGCACGCCGCGCATCGAGATCACCGGGGCCGCCTGGGACGAATCGAAGTTGACGTCCATGTTGGGCACCAGCGTGAAGATGTCCTTGACGTTGGTGATCCCTTGCCGGTCCAGCTCTTCCTGGCCGAATACCGTGATGGAGATGGGCGTCTCCATCAGATTCGTTTCGCGCTTGGTGGCCGTCACGATTATTTCATTGAGCGTCGTGACCGGTGTTTCGGCGGCGGCGTCTTGCGCCAAGGCAGGCGCGGCCAGGCTGCCGCCGGCCATTCCACTCATGGTCGGCGACGCCGGACCGGCGCCATCCAGGTTATCGGCGACCGTCTGCGCTGCCAGTGGTGGTGCAAGCGCCAGCATCAACGCAGAAGTCAGTAGGCGCCTCTTGGGCGCTGTGTACGGCTGATTCATGAACCTTCCCTCCCCAGGGACTCATGGAGCACGAAAATTTATCGAGGTAGTCGGACTGACGTTGCAGGTATTCCAAATTTGTCCAGCGAGTATCATTAAATTGGAATCTGACAGCGCTGTCAATAACATACCTTCCAGGCACATGAAGGGGTACGAAATTCCGGAAAAACAGCCTGTTTCTGATATTGCGACGCAACAACGACCCTGCCCGCCCACCTGCATAGCCGGATTGGCATCACGGCATTGGCAACAGGGTCGAAGTGGTTCCAAAATGCGCCGCTGGATGCTGTGGCCCGACGCAATCACGTGATCCCATCGCCCGGTTCCCGTCGCGCAGCGCCCAAAAAACCGACCTGGATCGGATGTGCGGAGGTACGGTCACGGCCGGCATGGCGGAATCGCTGCCGACCATGCGCCGAGCACGGCGACCTCATCAGCACCCACGACACGTTCAACGCGGGCGCCGTTCGTGGTGGCGCGATACTGGTCGCCCTACGCGCTGTTCTGGTGATGCGTGCGCCGCAACGTCAGGATGCGCCCGACACCGGGCCGGTGGAGCGCCGGAACTGCAGCACGTAGGGCACCTCGACCATGGCGCCCGCCTTGCGGTCACGGATCGCCTTAAGCAGTTCCTGCCCCGCCAACCGGCCCATCTCGCGCGTGGGCTGGCGCACGGTGGTCAGCGCGGGATAGATGTGCCGCGCGATCGGCGTGTCGTCGAAGCCGCAGACCGAGACGTCCCGGGGCACTGACAGGCCACGCTCGTAGATTGCGCCTATGGCACCTGCGGCCATGTCGTCGTTGGCGGCGAAGATCGCCGTCGGCGGATGCGCAAGGTCGAGTAGCGCGTTGGTCGCGTCGAAGCCGGACTCGAAGGAGAACTCGCCCTGCACCACCAGTTCCGGTTTGTAGCGCAGGCCCGTGTGCTCGAGTCCCTTGCGATAGCCCTGCAGCCGCCAACCGCTGGCACCGTGCGCGGGGTGCCCCTTGATGTGGGCGATGCGACGGTGCCCAAGCGAGACCAGGTGTTCGACCATGTCCGCGACCGCCTGCACCTCGTCGACGACCACGCCGATGCGGCGGTGCTCCTCCTTCGGTGACACGCTGGCGTACGGTACGTCGAGTTCGTCCAGGCGTGCCAGCAGCGCGGGATCGTCGGTAATCGGTGGCGTCAGCACCACGCCGTCCAGCCGCAACTGCACCACCAGCGCCTCGACCTTGGCGACGATGTCCTTGGCGTCGTAGGCCAGCGGCGCCAGCATCATGTGGTAGTGCTGGGAATGGCAGGCATCGAGCACGCCCAACTCGACCTCCATCAGGTAGTTGCTCGACGGGTTGTCGTACAGCATCGCAATCAGATACGACTTCCTCCCCGCCAACACGCGCGCCGACGGATTGGGCCGGTACTGCAGCCTTTCGACTGTGGCCCTGACCTTGCGCTGCGCGTCCTGCGACACGTTGGGTTCGTTGTTGAGCACGCGCGAGACGGTCTTCATCGACACGCCCGCCGCCGCCGCCACATCTTCGATTCGAACTCGCGTAGCCACTGCGTATCCCCTCCTGTCCGGCCCGAATAGTGCCAGACAGCATTTCCGGACATCCCACCCCACCGGGATGATGATGACGCCATGCAACAAGCATCGCCACCCGAGGCAGGCTATGCTCCATGATCTGACAGCGCTGTCAATTATGCCGCTACTCTCTGTCCGCACTCAACGCCCGGATGAAACCGACCGACATGAAAACAATGCCACGCGCCGCCCATACCTGCTTCCGGATCACCTGCCTGGCCCTCGCCATGGCTGCCTTTTCCGCCTGCGACCGCAGTGCGTCAAGCACTGCATCCCCGTCCGCTGCGGCGGGCGATCCGGGCGCCATCCACCCGGAAAACTGGCCGCAGCCGGACTGGCCGTTCGCCGCGGATCCAGAACTCGAGCGCCGCGTCGACGAACTGCTCGCCAGCATGACTGTCGAGGAAAAGGTCGGCCAGATCATCCAGGGCGACATCGACAGCATTACCCCCGAGGACGTGCGCAAGTACCGGCTGGGCTCGATCCTCGCCGGCGGCGGCTCGGACCCAGGCCGCCAATACAACGCGCCGCCCAAGGCATGGCTCGACCTTTCCGATGCATTCTGGGAAGCGTCGATGGACACCAGCGGCGGCGGCAAGGCGATCCCGGTCATCTGGGGCATCGACGCGATGCACGGCCAGAGCAACATCGTCGGCGCGACGCTGTTCCCGCACAACATCGGCCTCGGCGCCATGCGCAATCCCGAGCTGCTGCGCGAAATCGCGCGGATCACCGCGACCGAGACCCGCGCCACCGGCATGGAGTGGACCTTCGCGCCGACCGTCGCGGTGCCGCAGGATGATCGCTGGGGTCGCGCCTACGAGGGTTATTCCGAGGATCCGGAACTGGTCGCCAGCTACGCCGGCGTCTTCGTCGAAGGCCTGCAGGGCAAGCCCGGCACGGCCGAGTTCCTCGACGACCACCATGTGATGAGCACGATCAAGCACTACCTCGGCGACGGCGGCACCACCGACGGCAAGGACCAGGGCAACACCGAAGTCACCGAGGCGCAGCTCCGCGACATCCACGCCGCGGGCTACGTGTCCGGCATCGCCGCGGGCGCGCAAGGCGCGATGGCGTCGTACAACAGTTTCCACGGCGAGAAGCTGCACGGCCACAAGCCGCTGCTGACCGGCGTACTCAAGGAACGGATGAACTTCGGCGGCTTCATCGTCGGCGACTGGAACGGCCACGGCCAGATCCGCGGTTGCACCAACACCGACTGCGCGCAGACCTTCATCGCCGGCCTCGACATGGCGATGGCGCCCGACAGCTGGAAGGGGCTGTACGAAACCACGCTCGCGCACGTGAAGGCCGGCACCATCCCGATGGAACGCCTGGACGACGCAGTACGCCGCATTCTGCGCGTGAAGTTCCGGATGAACCTGTTCGAGAAACCCAAGCCATCCGAACGCGCACTCGGTGGCCGCTTCGATCTGCTCGGTGCGCCAGAGCACCGCGCCGTCGCACGGCAGGCGGTGCGCGAGTCGCTGGTGCTGCTGAAGAACCAAGGCGGCATCCTGCCGCTCGCCCCGAACCAGCGCATCCTCGTCGTCGGCGATGGCGCCGATGACGTCGGCAAGCAATCCGGCGGCTGGACCTTGACCTGGCAGGGCGACGGTACCACTCGCGCAGACTTCCCCAATGCCGATTCGATCTGGGACGGCCTCAAGGCGCAGATCGAAACCGCGGGCGGCAGCGCCGAACTGTCTTCGGACGGCAGCTACCGGCAGAAGCCGGACGTGGCGATCATCGTATTCGGCGAGGATCCCTACGCGGAGTTCCAGGGCGACCTGCCGAACCTGATGTTCAAGGGCGGCAACTCCGGCGACCTCGAAACCATCCAGAAACTCAAGGCCGACGGCATCCCGGTGGTCGCAGTGTTCATCAGCGGCCGGCCGCTGTGGCTCAACCGCGAGATCAACGCCGCCGACGCGTTCGTCGCCGTGTGGTTGCCGGGTTCGGAAGGCGGCGGCATCGCCGACGTGCTGCTGCAAGGCACCGATGGCAAGCCGCAGCACGATTTCAAGGGCAAGCTGAGCTTTTCGTGGCCGAGGCGCGCCGACCAATACATCAACAATATCGGCCAAGCGGACTACGACCCGCTCTTCGCCTTCGGCCATGGCCTGACCTACGCCGACGATGGCGATCTCGCCGCGCTGCCGGAGGATCCCGGCATCGACCCGGACGCGGCGCGCACCAACACCTGGTTCGAGCACGGCGTCGCAACCACCGGCCTGACGCTGCGGCTGGTCGGCGCCGATGGCAATGCAATGGACATCGTCCATCCCGTCGTGACCACCGCCGACGGTTCGCTGGCCATGACCGCCATCAACCACGAACGGCAGGAAGGCGCGCGCCTGTTCGCCTGGACCGACGAGGCTGCGCTGCAACTGCGCAGCAACACGCCACTCGACCTCACCCGTGAGACCAATGGCGACGTGTTCGTGGTTGCGACGCTGCGCATCGACGCCCTGCCTTCCGACGGCCAGGCGTCAATCGGCGTGACCTGCGGCGAGAACTGCGGCGCAGAGGTGCCGATCGGCGATGCGTTGGCGAAGCTTCCGCACGGCGAATGGACGCGGCTCGGCGTCCAGCTCAAGTGCCTGCGCGATGCGGGCGCCGACATGCGCGCGCTCGACGTGCCATTCGTACTGCGCAGCAGCGCAGGCGCGCAAATCGCGCTGACCCGCATCGTCGCCAGCACCGACTTCGACCACAAGGTCGATTGCGCGGCCAACTGAAGCCTGCCTCCACCGGGACGCGCCGGCCAGCCACCGGCCGTCCCGGCATCTTTCTCCGGAAGCGAACGTCGGCGCGCCGTTGCAATGCAGCGGATCGCGCCCGCGGTGCACGCGCGCGCCCGACAACGCCTAGACTGTCGTCCCCGCCACTGAAGTGATCGCCATGATCGACCTGCATTACTGGCCTACTCCCAACGGCCACAAGATCACCTTGTTCCTCGAGGAGACAGGGCTGGATTACCGCATCGCCCCGGTGAACATCGGCGCCGGCGACCAGTTCAAGCCGGATTTCCTCGCCATTTCGCCCAACAACAAGATGCCGGCCATCGTGGACCACGCACCCGCCGATGGCGGCGCCGCGGTCAGCGTGTTCGAATCCGGCGCCATCCTGCTGTACCTGGCGGAAAAGACCGGGCGGTTCCTGCCGGGCGACCTGCGCGGACGCGCCACGACGCTGGAATGGCTGTTCTGGCAGATGGGCGGCCTCGGGCCGATGACCGGCCAGTACGGCCATTTCAACGTGTACGCCCCGGAGAGGATCCCCTACGCCATCGACCGCTACACCCGTGAGGTCGAGCGCCTGCTGAGCGTGCTGGACAAGCGCCTGCAGGGCCGCGCGTTCATCGCCGGCGACGACTACGGCATCGCCGACATGGCCGCCTATCCGTGGATCAACGTCTACGACAAGGCGCCGGTGGACCTGGCTCCGTTCCCCGACCTGCGGCGCTGGCAGGCGGCCATCGCCGCGCGTCCGGCCACGCAACGCGCTTATGCGCTGGCGAAGCAGGTGAATCCCGATGCCGGCAAGCCGCTGAGCGACGAGGAGCGCCGGCTGCTGTTCGGGCAGGGCGCGGCACAGCAGTGAACCAGTGAAACACGGAGACCCCGCATGCGACTCATCCTGGCCAGCCTGATGATGGTTTCAATCGCCACCCACGCCATGCCCTCACAGGCCATGCAGAGCACCGAAGCCTCGCGCACGCAACTGGATCCGATCGCCGAGGCCTATGTCCGGCTGACCCTGGAAATCGGGGAGCACGAGCCCGGCTATGTCGATGCCTACTACGGTCCGGATGCGTGGGCGCAACAGGCCAGGCAATCGCCGCGCGCGCTGCCCGAACTGCGCACAGCCACCGACGACTTGCTGCAAAACCTGGACAAGATCGACGAAGCGGCGCTTGCGCCGCTGGAAAGCCGCAGGAAGCGACTGCTCGCGGCACAATTGGTCGCCGCCCGCACGCGCATGGCGATGATGGCCGGCGAATCGCCGGACTTCGAGCAGGAAGCCGAAGGACTGTATGCGCTGCGCCCCGCGCTGAAGCCCCTGTCCGCCTACGACCCGGCGCTGCAGCGGCTTGAAACCCTGTTCCCCGGCGATGGCCCGCTGTGGCAACGCGTGGATGCCTTCGCCAGCAGCACCGCGATTCCGGCGGACAAGCTGGAACAGGTGATGCATGTCGCAATCGACGAGTGCAAGCGCCGCACGGCCGAGCACATCGCCCTGCCCGCCGACGAGAACTTCACCCTGGAACTGGTCACCGACCAGCCCTGGTCCGGCTACAACTGGTACAAGGGCGACGCGACCAGCCTGATCCAGATCAACACCGACCTGCCGGTGCTGATGAGTCGCGCGCTGGACCTGGGCTGCCACGAAGGTTATCCGGGACACCACGTGCTGAACATGCTGCTGGAGCAGCGCCTGTCCCGGCAGCGCGGCTGGCAGGAATTCACCGTCTATCCGCTGTACAGCCCGATGTCGCTGATCGCCGAGGGATCGGCCAACTACGGTGTCGAGCTTGCGTTCCCCGGCGACGACAAGCACGCCTTCGAGCGCGACGTGCTGTACCCGCTGGCCGGCTTGGACCCGGCACTGGCCGCGCTTGACGCGCAACTGGGGCAAGCACGAAGCGCACTGTCCGGCGCGCGCCTGACCATCGCGAGGGATTACCTGGATGGCCGCATCAGCCGCGCCGAAGCCGTGCGGCTGGCGCAGCACTACCAGGTGCTGTCGCCGGAACGCGCCGAGCAGTCGATCGGCTTCACCGACAAGTACCGCAGCTACGTCATCAACTACGGCCTGGGCCTGGACCTGGTGCGCGAGTACGTGGAGGCTGCCGGAACCGCGCCGCGTGAACGCTGGGCGGCGATGGAGCGGATTCTTTCCGAACCCACCCTGCCTGCCGACCTGTTGCCTGCAACGGGAAAACCGTAACCGCTCGCGCGGGAAAGGGCTCCAGTCCCGGCAAGCGCGAACAAAAGCATCAAGGTTGTGCGGGTGGCAGGCTGCTTTCCGGAACGTAGATCGCCACGCCCGCCGCCTGGCGCTGGGTGGTCGGGATGCCCACGCTGCCCGCAATGCCGACGTTGCCGCTGTGGCGTGCGCCACCCACGCCCACGTTGACCGGGGATGCCGCGTTGCCGACGCCCATGATCACGATGCCGTTGGCGCCCAGCGCGGCCGCATCCCGCTTCATCCGGGCAATGGCCGCATCGGTCTGCCCCTGGGTGCCGAAGCCGGTGCCACTGTTGGCCTGCAATTGCGCAATATGGATGGAACCCGGGGGCGCCGTTTCGAAAATCCGCACTTCCGACGGATCGATCGGCGGCCGCGGTTGGCTCAGCAGGACGTGGGACGAGCTGGAACAACCGGCCAGCAACAGGACCGTGGACAACAGGGCAGCGAGGCGCAGCTTCATGGAAAGTCTCCGTGGGACAGGGCAATGTTCCTCCAGGGCCGCTGAATATCGCATATCCGCGCTTCACTGTTCCGGCGTCGTCCCCCTGCCCGCGGTATCATGCGCGGCCTCGCATGTCTTTACATCCCGCCCCCATGAGCGCCCTTCCCGATCCACGACCCGGCCTTCCCCGGCTGACGGTCGAACACGCCGCCGGGGCGGCGGCGGATGGGCTGCTGGAAGACCCCTGCACGCTGGCCGTGCTGGGCTTCGGCGCCGTTCCGGAGGCCTCCGGAACGGAGGATCCGCGCTATCTGCGCGTCCCGCTGCAACCCTTCTCCCCTCCGTCCACCCTCGAAGTCTGGCGTACCCATGCCCCGGTCACGCGAAGCCGTGAAGGCGGCATCGCCCACGCCGGCAACGGGGACTTGCAGTTCGGATCGCTGGAGGTGGCGGAAGGCGCGGACGGCATCCTGCATGCCGCCGAGCAGGCCTACGCACGGCTGGCCGCGTTCCGGCAACGCAGCGACTACCCGCACTTGCTGCGGATCTGGAACTATTTCGATGCCATCACCGAAGGCGACGGCGATGGCGAGCGTTACCGCCAGTTCTGCGTGGGCCGCGCGCGCGGACTGGGCACGGTGGACACCCGCACCCTGCCCGCCGCCACCGCCATCGGGCAGCGCGACGGGCGCCGCGTGTTGCAGGTGTACTGGCTGGCCGCGCGCGCACCCGGGCTGCCGCTGGAAAACCCGCGCCAGGTCAGTGCCTGGCACTATCCGCGCGAATACGGCCCGCAGTCGCCCAGCTTCGCCCGCGCCATGCTGCCGCCCGACGATGCGGCGCTGCCGCTGTTCCTGTCCGGCACCGCCAGCATCGTCGGACACGCCTCCCGGCACGTGGGCTCGCTGGACGCCCAGATCGATGAAACCCTGGCCAACCTGGACAGCCTGATCGGCGCCGCGCGCTTGCGCCAGCCTTCGTTGCCGCCGCGCCTGGATGCCAGTTCACGGCTCAAGGTGTACGTACGCGACGCGGCCGACGCGGCGCAGGTGGCACGGCGGCTGGACGAGCGACTGGATCCGGCGGTGCCGCGCATCCTGTTGCATGCGGACGTATGCCGGCGCGAACTGCGCGTGGAGATCGAGGGCATGCACGGCGTGCCCGCCTGAACCCGCCGTCACCCCGGCGCCTGGCGGTATCATTGAGCGGTCATCAGGAGTTCCCATGGCCTATCCCTACACCCGTCCGCGCCGCATGCGACGCGACGATTTCTCCCGCCGCCTGATGCGCGAAAACGTGCTGACGACCGACGACCTGATCTACCCGGTGTTCGTCCACGAACTGCCGGGCCGTGAAGCAGTGCCTTCGATGCCTGGCGTGGAGCGCCTTTCCATCGATGAGCTGCTGAAGGTGGCCGAACAGGCCGTCGAGTTGCGGGTGCCTGCGCTGGCGCTGTTCCCGGTTACCGCGCCGGAAGCCAAGTCGCTGCAAGCCGAGGCCGCCTGGGACGATGACGGCCTGGCGCAGCGCGCGGTGCGCGCGCTGAAGCAGCGCTTCCCGGAACTGGGCGTGATCACCGACGTGGCGCTGGACCCGTTCACCACCCATGGCCAGGACGGCATCATCGACGACGACGGCTACGTGCTGAACGACGCCACCGTGGAGGCGCTGGTGAAGCAGGCGCTTTCCCACGCGCGGGCCGGCGCGGACGTGGTGGCGCCCAGCGACATGATGGACGGCCGCATCGGCGCCATCCGCGCGGCGCTGGAAGAAGAAGGTTTCGTGCACGTCCGCATCATGGCGTACTCGGCCAAGTACGCCTCGGCGTTCTATGGCCCGTTCCGCGACGCGGTCGGCAGCGCCGGCAACCTGGGCAAGGGCGACAAATCCACCTACCAGATGGACCCGGCCAATTCCGACGAAGCGCTGCACGAAGTGGCGCTGGACCTGGACGAGGGCGCGGACATGGTGATGGTCAAGCCGGGCTTGCCGTACCTGGACGTGGTGCGGCGGGTGAAGGACGAATTCGGCGTGCCCACCTTCGCCTACCAGGTCAGCGGCGAATACGCGATGCTGAAGGCCGCCGCTGCCAACGGCTGGCTGGACGAGCGCGCCTGCGCGCTGGAAGCGCTGACCGCGTTCAAGCGCGCCGGCGCCGATGGGGTGTTGACCTATTTCGCGCTGGATGCAGCGCGCTGGCTGAAAGAATAATCTGTAGGAGCGGCGCTTGGCCGCGACCGGAGCTTTCCCGCAAGAAGCTATCGCGGCCAAGCGCCGCTCCTACATTGCACTGGAAGAGGATACGCATGAGCCGCAAATTCGCCGTCTTCGGTCACCCCGTCGCGCATTCGCTGTCGCCGCGCATCCATGCGGCCTTCGCCGCACAGGCCGGCATCGCGCTGGACTACACCGCCATCGATGCCGCGCCGGACGCGTTCGGGGACGCGCTGGCGCGGTTCGCGGCCAACGGCGGGGCGGGCGCCAACGTCACCCTGCCCTTGAAGGAAGCCGCGTTTGCGCTCAGCGCACAGGCCAGCGACCGCGCGCGCCGCGCCGGCGCGGTCAACACGCTGACCCGCGTCGGCGGCCAATGGCACGGCGACAACACCGACGGCGCCGGATTGGTGCGCGACCTGACCGGCCGCAATGGCCTGGACCTGCGCGGACGCCGCGCCCTGCTGCTGGGCGCCGGTGGCGCCGCGCGCGGTGTGGCACCGGCCCTGCTGGACGCCGGCATCGCGGAACTGATCATCGTCAACCGCACGCCGGAACGCGCCGACGCGCTGGCCGACGTGCTGGGCGAACCGGCGCGCGCGCATACGCGCTACTGGGACGACCTGGTCAACCAGGGCGACTTCGAGCTGATCATCAACGCCACCTCGCTGGGCCGTGCGCAGGACAGCGAATTCCGCCTGCCGTCCACCCTGGTCAACAGCCGCACGCTGGCGGTGGACCTGAACTACGGCGAGGCCGCCATACCGTTCCTGGCCTGGGCCCGGGCGATGGGCGTGGACACCCGGGTGGACGGGCTGGGCATGCTGGTCGAACAGGCCGCCGAAGCCTTCAACGCGTGGCACGGCGTGCATCCGGACACCGACGACATCTACGCCGCCTTGCGCGAAAAGGATGTCGTGTTGGCCACGGCGGACTGAACTTTCTCAAAGGTCATCATGGACGCAACCCCGGACATCCTGCTGCCCCTGCTCTCCGCCCTGGGCCATCAGCTCCCCCATCTGATTGCCTGTGCCGTCGCGCTGGGCCTGCTATGGGGCTGGGCGCGCCCCGGCACTCCGCGCACACTGGGCCTGGTCGGAGCAGGCATCCTGCTGCTGACCGCTCTTGCAGGCGGCGCGCTGATGACGCTGCAGATGATGTCGGTGTATCACCCGACCTCGGCCATGCCGGCGCTTCGGATCTACGGCTTGTTGCACATGGTGTTGAACCTGGCGTCTGCGGCAGCGCTCGTGCTGATCGCCCACGCCCTGTGCAAGGCGACCCGCACGGCCTGATGTCACGGATGTCCTGAAGTGCGCAGTCCGGTTCGCGGCGAACCGGACTGGCTGCTGCGGATCACTCCGCGCCCGCCACGCACAGCGCGGGATCGCCCAGCCGTGGCGCGGCCACGCGGCAAAGAAACGCAAGTTGCGATGCCGGCTCGTCCGGGCCGTCGTAGGGCAATGCCGTCCAGTGTTCGACCGCTTCCATCGCCTCGCCTGCCGCCAGCGCGCGGAACGGCGCATGCACCTCCAGTTCCAGCAAGCCCGCCGCGATGTCTTCGCCATGGTCGAGATACAGCTCCACCTGCCCGTGCTCGGGATGGATGCTTTCCCGCGGATGCTGCTCGAAGCGGATGATGAAGGCCTGCCCATCCGCGAACCCCGCCATCCACCCTGCCGAGGGTTGCAGGAACACCTTGCCGCGACGCTGCGGTCTTTCATCCGTGACCGCCACCGGCAGCAGCGAAAACATCCCGTCTTCCACTTGCCACACCGGCGCGTCCATGCCGCTGCCCGCTTCCATGCGCGCATCCCGAGCAGACGCCACCGGAACGAACACGCTCATCGCCGCCGAAGCGCGGGTGTTGAACCACAGGTCGCGCGACACCGGCCTGTCGCGGACGTTCAGCGCCGACACGCGGACCTCGATGGAAGCCGGATCGCGCGGGTCCAGTGCGAAAGTCTTGCGCAGGCGCACGCCGGTGACCGGACTGTCGATGCCGTCCAGCACCAGACGCTGCGGCGAATGCTCCGCGACCGCGGTGGCGGCGAAAGCAAGGTATGGATCCGGCGGCCATGGCGCATTTTCCGCGCGGCGTGCCGGGTTGACCGACTGGTCCGACCACCAGCCGCTCTGCGGTCCCAGCCAGACGTCGTGGCCCAGGTAGCCGATGTCATCGGCCTCGGGCGACACCTCCGGCGATGGATGCGCAGCCACCGCATCGCCGACCTTGATCAGGTTCGGCAAGCCCTTTGCGCTGAAGTGCAGCACGCGCCCACCCAGGGCCGACGTCGCCTCCAGCTCGACTTCCGCCGATTGCAGGCGCAGGCGTTCCGGCGATTCGGCCAGGGCCGGGCCCGCCAGCAACAAGGCCAGCGCGGATGTGATCCGCAGCATTCGGTTCATGGCATCCCCTCCACGGCCACCGCCGGCAACCCGCCCTCTTACGTTACAGCAAGCCTTCGCGCTTGAAGGCCAGGTAGCGCTCCACCAGCGCGGCGGGCAATTCGTCGCTGGTCGTGTCCAGCACCATCACCCGGTGGCGGCGCAAGGCCTCGTGGGCCACGGCGCGTTGTTCCAGATAGTGCGCAACGGCAGCGGCGCGGATGGCATCGGGCAGGTCGCGCACGTCGCCGGCCAGCGCGTCGTCCAGTTCGCGCTCGCGCAGGCTGGCCACGCAGACCAGATGGCGTTTCTGCAGCAGGCGCACGGCGGCCAGCAGGTCTTCGATGTCCTCGTCGCGCACGTTGGTGACCAGCATCACCAGCGCGCGGCGGCGCTGCCGCAGCGACAGTTCGGTGGCCGCCGCCAGGTAATCGGTGGCCACCGGTTGCGGTTGCAGGTCGTAGCTGGCGCGCAGCAGCGTGTCGATGGCGCCCATGCCGCGCTTGGGCGCCACCCAGCGCGACTGCCCGCCGCTGGCCAACAGGCCGACCGCATCGCCCTGGCGCAGGGCCAGGTACGACACCACCAGCGAGGCATTGAGCACGTGGTCGAAGTGCGACAATCCGCCTTCGCTGGCCATCATCCGGCGACCGGTGTCGAGCAGCATCACCAGTTGCTGGTTCTTTTCATCCTGGTATTCGCGCGAGATCAGTTTGCGCGCGCGCGCGGTCGCCTTCCAGTCGATCTGCCGCAGGCTGTCGCCCACGCGGTATTCGCGCATCTGCTGGAAATCGGTGCCTTCGCCGCGGCGGCGCTTCAGGTGCGCGCCGACCAGCCGAGAGGCCTGTTCGGCGCTGAACAGCGCGAACCGGGCCAGCGGCGCGAAATCCGGATACACGCGCACGCGCTGCGGCGGGCCGGCGATGCGCGACTGCCGCCACAACCGCAGCGGCGAATGCAGCCGGAGTTGCGTGCCGCCGAAAACCTCGTCGCCGCGCGCAACGGGACGCAGCCGGTAGGCGAACGAGGAAGCCGCATCGACGGCCAGGTCCACCCGGCACGGCAGGCCCTGCGCTTCCCACCCGCCCGGGTGCAGGTCGTACACATCCATGCGCTGCGCGCGCCCGGCCGGTTCCAGCCGCAGGCGCACCTCGCGCTCGATGCCCAGCGCCAGCGCCTCGGGCACCTCGCGCGAGACCATCGGCGTGGGCAAGCGGCGCAACCACAGGGCATCGGTCAATGCCAGCAGCGCGATGGCGAAGCCGGCAGCCGGCCAGATCCCCGGCGACGCTGCGGCGAAGGCCACGGCCAGGCCGGACACGCCCCACAACGCCAGCAACGCGATCAGCAACGCTCCCGGCCTCATCGCTCCCTCCTTGCAGGAGCGGCGTGAGTCGCGACGGAAACATCCGGGTTTCCATGGACTTTCTGGTGACGGACGCCCATGCGGTCGCGACTCGCGTCGCTCCCACGGGGGCCGGGAAAGGCCGGGACGCGGCTCATCGGCGCGGCGCTTCCACCCGGGCCAGCAGGCCGGCCAGCGCGTCATCGGCGGACTGGCCTTCGATCTGCAATTCCGGCGCCAGCAGCAGGCGATGGCGCAAGGCCGGGCGGGCGATGTCGCGCACGTCGTCGGGAATCACGAAGTCGCGCCCCTGCAACACCGCATGCGCGCGCGCTGCGCGCACCAGCGCGATGCTGCCGCGCGGACCGGCGCCCATCGCGATGCCCGGCCACTGCCGGGTGGCGGCAACGATGCGCACGGCATAGTCGACCACCTGCTCGTCCACCGTCACCAGCGCGGTGCCGCGCTGCATGGCCACGATGTCGTCGGCCCCGGCCACGCGGCGGACCTGCGAAAGGTCGAAATCGCCGGCGCGGCGGCCGGTGGTGACCGCATCGACCATGCGCTTTTCGTCTTCCAGCGCCGGATAGCCGATCAGCACCTTGAGCAGGAAACGGTCCAGTTGCGCTTCCGGCAGGGGATAGGTGCCCTCCTGTTCCAGCGGATTCTGCGTGGCCAGGGTCATGAACGGCGGCGACAGCGGATGCGGGCGGCCCTCGATGGTCACCTGGCCTTCCTGCATCGCCTCCAGCAACGCGGATTGGGTCTTGGCCGGCGCGCGATTGATTTCGTCGGCCAGCAACAGGTGGGTGAACACCGGGCCGCGCCGGATCTTGAAGCTTTCGGTCTTCGGGTCGTACACCGCGTGGCCGCTGACGTCGCTGGGCATCAGGTCCGGAGTGAACTGCACGCGCCCGTGCTCCAGTTCCAGCGCCTGCGCCAATGCACGCACCAGCAGGGTCTTGCCCAGCCCGGGCACGCCTTCGATCAGCACGTGGCCGCCGGCCAGCAACGCCACCAGGATCTGGTCCAGCGACTCGGGCTGGCCGATGAAGGCCTTGGCGACTTCATCGCGGATGGCGGCAACCCGTTCGGCAAGCTCACTGCCGGTGATCGGGACGATGGGGCTGGATTCGGTCATGGGAATACTCCGGGGAGCGTTGGAAGGGGCTGGAACCGCGCTGCGTTCACAAGCGGCTCCTCAGCTCGACGAGGGTGGCGATGCGCTGGCGGAAGGCCGCCTTGTCGTGCGGCGCGGGCGCGTGCATGGCATCGCGCACCATGGAAACGGGCATGCCCAGGCGTTCGGCGACGGCAACCGCCTGCGCGTCGCCTTCCAATGCGGCGGCCACCGGATCGCGGCGGCGCAGCCGCGCCAGGAAGCCGCGGAGCGCGGCGGCATGCAGCGCCTGCGCCTTGCCGTGGCGGAACAGCAGCTCGCCGCTGGCGCGCACGTGCTCCAGCAACGAGCGGCGCTCCTCCGCCGGCGACGGCAGCAGCGGGCCGAACCGCTGCATGCGCAGCCACAGCCATGCGAACAGGGCCAGCAACAGGGGCAGCCACACCGGCCAGCCACGCACCAGCACCATCCTCAACAGCGACGGCATCTGCGACGAATAGACCAGGTGCACCGTGCCCTGTCCGTAATTGGGCGCCAGCAGATTGCGCGCCAACGCCTGATGGGGAACGTCGCGCAGGCCCCCGGCGGGCGCCTGCTGCAATCCGGCCAGCAGGGGCGGAAGGCCGGTTTGCGAAGCGTTGGCGATGAAGTCGAAATCGGACACCACGTCCACATGGCCGTGCGCATACGCCTGCCGCGCATGGACGTAGCCGCTTTCCGCATCGCCCCACCACAGCACCGGAGCGGCATCCGCCAGCAGGAAGCGCTGGCCGTTGCAGAATTCCACGTGGCGCTCCTCCCCTTCCACCTGGAACGGCATGCATCCGGGACTCGATGCCGCGCGCGCGACACCCAGCCTGTCCAGCAGGGGCACCGTGCCGGTCTCGACCGCGGAAGACGGCATGCGCAGCAGCAGGTGACCGCCGTCCGCCACCCAGTCCAGCAGCCGCTGCGCTTCCGGAGCGGTCACGCCGCGCGGGTCGCTGTAGATCAGCATGGTGTCGCCGGGGTCCAGCCTGCGCGAACCCAGCTCCAGCCGCTGCCGCGAATCCACCCGGATGCCTTCGTTGCCGAGCGTCGCCTTCAACGCATACAGCGGGTTGTAGGCCGCTTCGCCGCGCGGCGGCAGCGCGAATTCCTGCTCGACCCGATGGTAGGTGTGCCGGAACCACACAACCGCCACGATGACCAGCGCCAGCACCAGCAGCGCGATCAACGCATTGCGCATCCGCCGCCGCGACACGGCCTTCATGCCGGCCACCCGTAACCCGCCTGCAAATCCGCCAGCAGGGTTTCGAACTCGCCGGCATCGGGCACCTGCCGCGCATAGGCGGCGTATTGCCAGACGCGCACCATCCGCGCGAACAGCGCGCGCCCGGTTTCATCGCCCAGTCGCCGCGAAGCACGCAGGCATTCCGATTCGGTGGCGCCCGGCGGCAAGGCCACCCCGGCGCGCGCGCTCATCGCCTCCACGCTGGCGCGGTACAGCAGGGCCAGCGCCTGCCGGCGCCGTCCTTCGTCCCACAAACGGCGGGCAGTGCCCGGGATGTCGTCGGGCAAGGTTTCCGGCAGTTCCAGCGCTTCCTTGCGCACCTCCGCCACTTTCGGTGCGGCGCCCTTCAGCGAACCCCGCATCCACGGCAACCAGTGCCGCATCGTGGCCAGCAGTACAGCCACCAGCAGCAATGCCAGCAGCCACAGCCCCCACTCGCCGATGAAAGCGAACATGGCGGCAAACGCCTTCAGGAACGCATTGTCGAGCGGCGCGCCATCCGGCTCCTTCGCTTCGCCGGACTCCCGCTTTTTCCACACTTTCTGCGTGTAGGTATCGCCGAGCAGGGGATCCTCGTAGGCCCGCTTCGCCGATTCCCGGAACGCGGTGTCGTCCACGCGCCGGTCGCCGAAGATCTCCGGCAGGGTCGGCGGCAATGGCGTCTCATCTTCGGTCACGCGTTCCGCGACTTCTCCGGGCGCTTCCTGCGCGCGGACCGGTGCCGCGGCCACGCCCAGCATGGCCAGCGCCAGCGCCAGCGGCGCGGCCGTCGCGGCCAGCCGCGCGCGCAGCTTGCGGAAGGCGATCTCCACATCCCAGGCTTCAAGCTGCGTGCGGCGGTTGAGATACAGGCCTAATCCCGCCCCCACGTAGAACGGTTCGACCACCGACACCGCCAGCCACAGGATCGCGTTCCGCCCCACCTGCGCCCACCACGGCGGCTGCACGCTGATCATGGACCACGCCGCGCGCGCGGTTTCCGGCAGGTAATCGAACGGCACGAACATGAACACGCCCGCCACGCAGCCCACCACCAGCGCGGCTTCGAAGTGCAGGCACACCAGCATCAGCAACGCGGCATTGCCGTAGACGGCGCTGCCCAGCACCCGGCGGCGCTCGCGCAATTGCGGGCCGCTGCCGCCTTCCAGCAGATCGACCGGCAGGTACAGCGAACGCGCCGGGCTCAGGCGGCGCCAACTCAGGTAATGCGGCATCGGCCGCCAGCCCCAGCGCGCCTGCGCCAACAGGGTTTCACGCAACGGAGGCGTGGCGCCGAACACCGCGCGAGAGAGGACGTACAGCGGGATGCGGTCGAACACCGGCTTCAGCCACCACATCGCCAGCACGGCCAGCCAGATCGCATCGATCGCCCAGGCCAGCGCGTTCAACGCCACGAACACCGGCACGGTGACCAGCACCCACGGCTTCCAGATGGCGCCGGCATGCCGGCGCACCAGCGCCAGGCCCAGCTCGATGGCCTCCCATGCGGTGCGCGCGCGCAGATTGACGGTCAACTGTTCAGGACGCATCGGCATCCCTCCCGCGCCCGCCGCGCCACAGCCATGCCAGCACCAGCACCCACAGCACGCCCGACACGCCGAACTTGATCCAGCCGGGCACTTGGCCGTTCGACGACCAGAACGCCTCGATGAACGCCGCGATCAACAGCATCACCGCCACGCCCAGGCACAGTTTCGCGCCCTTGGCACCGGCCTCCACCAGCGCATCGGCACGCCGCATGCGTCCCGGCGCGATCAGGCTGAAACCCAGCCGCAGACCCGCCCCGCCGGCAATGACAATGGCCGTCAGTTCGAACGGCGCATGCCCGGCGACGAAACGCCACAGCGGGTCGCCATGGCCGATATGGTGCAGGTGGCCGAACGTGGAGCCGATGACCACGCCATTGAAGATCAGCACGAAGATGGCGCCCACGCCGAACAACAGGCCGCTGGCGAACGTGCGCAGGCCGATGCCGATGTTGTTCATGATGTAGAAACCGAACATCTTCCAGTCGCTGCCGCTGTCGCGTCCCAGCTTGTGGCGCTCGTCGGCGGGGTCGTACATGCGCTCCAGCTGCGCGAGCTGGGCCGGATCCATCACCGCATGGATCAGGTCGGGGTGGAATTGCAGCAGCACGAACAGGGCCACCAGCGGCACCACGAACAGGATGGCGGCGGCCCACATGAAGGGAGCCTCGCCGCGCACCAGGCGCGGGAACCCGGCCAGCAGGAACTCCGCCGCGCGGTGCCAGCGCGGCGCGCGGGTGCGATAGAGCAGGCTATGCCCGCGCTGCACCAGCGGTTGCAGGCGGCCGGTGACCAACGGGCTGTAACCGCGCCGGCGCGCCAGCGCCAGTTGCTGGCACAGGCGCCGGTAACGCGCCGGCATCTCCTGGTCCTGCAAGGCACCGGCCGGCGTACGCGACGCCACGGCAGGACGCCCGGCGCCGCGGGTTTCCAGCCAGTCCTCGAATGCCTCCCACTCGGCCTGGTGCCGGGCGACGAACTGCTCCTGTTTCATCCGCGCCCCAGCAACCAGTTGGCCATGCCGTACAGGCGCAGCAGTCCGGCCTGCCCGCTTGCGCGGGTCAGCGGCTGGGCAATGTCGGCCAGTTCGATCTGCCGGTCCGGCGTCAGCAGCGGCGCGCGCTCGCCGAATGCCACGATGGCGGACTGCTCCTCCGGCCGCAACGCCAGGGGCGGCGCCAGCACCGCGCTGGAAGGCACCGCCGCATGTTCTTCTTCGCGCGCCGTGTACACCACCAGCGTGCGCGCGGCCATGTCGCCCAGGCGGCGACCCTGCGGATCGGCCAGGCTGGCGATCAAACCCGCCGCGTAACCGAACGGCAACATGTCCACCGTGCGCAGCAGGTTGCGGGTGATGGCGGCCAGCCAGCCCACCGGGGCGCCATCGGCCGAGATCACGCGCAGGCCCATGGCCTTCTTGCCCAGCGTCTGTCCGTTCCACCAGGCCTCGAACACGATGGGATAGGCCCAGAACACCAGGAACAGCATCACCAGGTACAGCCCTTCCCCGGCCTGTCCCAGCATGGCAAGCAACATGCCCAGCACCATGACCACGCCCACCCGGACGGCCAGGTCGATCACCCATGCCACCGCGCGCGGCACCGGCCCGGCCACCGGAAGTTGCAGCCCGATGCCTTCCGGCGTGATCACTTCGCGATAGGTATCCAGCATGCGGGCCTCACCCGGCCAATGGCCGGCACCCTCCCCGCAATGGTTCCGCGTGGCGGCATGACCGGCTTCCATTCCGGAAAGAAACATCGCGCGACATGCGCCCGTCCTGTGTGTCTTCTGTCCCTGCCGACTTTAACGGCCAGCCCCTGCTTTGCCCAGCCCGACTACACTGCGCCATCCATGCCGACACCGTCTTTCCCATGCCGCGCGGGATGTGGCGCCTGCTGCATCGCGCCGTCCATCACCTTGCCCATTCCCGGCATGCCCCATGGCAAGCCGGCCGGTGTGCCGTGCGTGCAACTGGACGAGGCGATGCGCTGCCGCCTGTTCGGCAAGCCGGAGCGCCCGGCGTTCTGCGCTTCGCTGCGGCCCGGTCCCGAAATGTGCGGCATGGATCGCGACGAAGCGATGGCCTACCTCGCAACACTGGAAACCGCCACCACCCCGAACCCGTAGGAGCGGCCCTTGGCCGCGATGGGCTTTACCGGTAAAGCTTCATCGCGGCCAAGGGCCGCTCCTACAACGGCGCTGCGTTGAGGTAGCGGTCCTTCAATCGCACGTAATGCGCGGACGAGTAGTGCAGGCTCTCGATTTCCTTGTCGCTCAACTTGCGGGCGAAGCGGGCCGGATTGCCCAGCCACAGTTCCGCCTCGCCGACGGTCTTGCCCGGCCCAACCACCGCGCCGGCGCCGACGAAGCCGTATTTCTTCACCGTCGCGCCGTCCAGGATGCACGCGCCCATGCCGATCAGGCACAGGTCCTCGATGGTGCAGGCATGGATGATGGTGCCGTGGCCCACGGTGACGTCCTCGCCGATCAGCGTGGGATAGCCGCCCTTGTTGTACGGGCTGTGGTGGCTGACATGCACGATGGTGCCGTCCTGCACGTTGGTGCGCGCGCCGATGCGGATGAAATTGACGTCGCCGCGGATGATGGTGCCGGGCCAGACCGATACGTCGTCGGCCAGATCGACCTCGCCGATCACAGTCGCGGCCGGATCGACGTAAACGCGTTCGCCGAGTTGCGGCAGCTTGTCCAGATAGGGGCGGGTGATGTTCATGACGCCATTCTAGCGGCGGACTACACTGCGGCGCATGGACATGCATGATGAAACACCCGTCTCCGAACTCCGGCCCACGCTGACGCGCTTGCGCGATGCCTGGCAGGCTGCGCGGCCCGGCTACGCGCAGCGGCGCGACGACCTGCAACGCCTGCGCGATGCGCTGAAGCGGCGGCTGGACGAAATGGCCTCCACCATCGCGGAGGATTTCGGCCATCGTTCGACGCACGAAAGCCGGATCGCCGACGGCATGGCCGTGCTCAACGAAATCGACCATCTGCGCCGGCACCTGCGTCGCTGGATGAAGCCGCAGCGGGTCGGCGCGGGCTGGCGGTTCTGGCCGGCCCGCGCGGAAGTGCGGCCGCAACCGGTGGGCGTGGTCGGGGTGATCTCACCGTGGAACTACCCGGTCAACCTGGCGTTGGCGCCGCTGGCCACCGCCATCGCCGCCGGCAACCATGTCTATCTCAAGCCCTCCGAACACACCCCGCGCACCACCGCCTTCCTCCGCGACCTGCTGGCGGAGGTTTTCCCCACCGACCGCGTGGCGGTGGCGACCGGCGCGGACAACGTGGCCGCGGCCTTCTCGGCGCTGCCGTTCGACCACCTGGTGTTCACCGGCTCCACCGCCGTCGGCCGCAAGGTGATGGCCGCCGCCGCGCAACACCTGACCCCGTTGACGCTGGAACTGGGCGGCAAGTCGCCGGCGCTGGTCTGCCCGGACTACCCGGTGCAGCGGGCCGCGCGGCGGCTGGCCACCGGCAAGTGGTTCAACGCCGGGCAGACCTGCATCGCCCCGGACTACGTGCTGGTGGAAGCCGGCCAGCTGATCCCGCTGGTGCAGGCGCTGCGGCACGAAGTCCTGCGCCGCTACGAAGCCTTCGACCGCCCGCAGGACTACACCCGCATCATCAACGACACCCAGTACCGCCGCCTGCGCGGCTATCTGGACGACGCCCGGCAGCGCGGCCTGGAGGTGATCGAACTGGCCACCGTGGATGCGCGGCTTGCCGAACGCGAGCGCCTGATCGTGCCGACCCTGGTGCTGGAGCCCGGCGACGACGCGCGCCTGATGCAGGAAGAAATCTTCGGCCCCATCCTGCCGATCAAGACCTACGACTCGCTGGGCGAGGCCATCGCCTACATCAACCGCCACGACCGTCCGCTGGCGCTGTATCCGTTCGGCGACAAGCGCGAGGAAATCGAAACGATCCTGCGCAACACCCTGGCCGGCGGCGTCACCGTCAACGATACCCTGCTGCACTTCGCCATCAGCGGCCTGCCGTTCGGCGGCATCGGTCCCAGCGGCATGGGCGCCTACCACGCCCGCGCCGGCTTCGATGCGATGAGCAAACAACTACCGGTCCTGTGGCAACCCCGCCGCACCGGCAGCGACCTGCTCAAGCCGCCCTACGCCAAAGTGCAGCGCTTCATCGATTTCATCGTCCGCTGAATCGACCGGATCACTCCCGGGACGGCTTCATGTCGTGGGCACGGTACCGCCGTCGATGACGTACTCGGCACCCGTGATCGATGCGGCTCGCGACGAGACCAGGAAGACGATCAGGT
Source organism: uncultured Pseudoxanthomonas sp. (assembly GCA_964562135.1). Classification (GTDB taxonomy): domain Bacteria; phylum Pseudomonadota; class Gammaproteobacteria; order Xanthomonadales; family Xanthomonadaceae; genus Pseudoxanthomonas_A. Next base: position 45,855 of record CAZLSG010000012.1, read on the forward strand.
CGGCCACCTCCTCGGGCCGGGCCGGGCGACCGAGCGGAATGCCGCCCAGCGAATCCATGATGATCTTCTTGCCGCCCTTGTAGTCCGTTCCGGCCTGGTCCGCGAGCCGCTCGGCGAGCCTGGCGGCGGCCTCGGTCTCGATCCAGCCCGGCGACACCCGCACAACGCGGATGCCTTTGGGCGCAACCTCCTTCGACAGGCTTTTGCTGTAGGTCGACAGCGCCGCCTTCGCCGCGGCATAGGCGGTGGTCGATTCCGGCAACGGCAATTCATGCTGAATGGAGGTGACATGGATGACCACGCCCGATCCCTGGCCGATCATCGACGGCAGCAACGCCCTGTCGAGACGCACGGCAGGCATCAGATTCTGATGGATGGCGGCGTCCCATTCGCTGTCGTTCAAGGCCGCGAAGCCGCCGCCCGGCGCGCTCGACCCGCCGAGAACGTTGACGATGATGTCGATGCCGCCGAGACGGTCGAGGACAGCGTCCGCCACGGTTTGGCAGCCCTGCGCCGTCATCAGGTCCCCGGCGACATAGCTGACGCCTTCGGGCGACGTGTCGGGAACCGAACGCGCTGCCGCGACGACCGCCACGCCGGCATTCCGCAAGGACTCGACGACGGCCGCGCCAACGCCTTTCGTGCCGCCCGTGACGAGGGCGCGACGACCGGAAAGCCCGAGATCGAAGCTCACACCTTGATCTCCAGCGATGCGATCTTGTCGCCCTCGAGGACGAATAAGTACCGCAGGTCCACGGGACTTCCCGGGAAATCGCCCGCCAGATGGGCGGTCACGACAGTCTTGTCGTCTGTCTCTTCGATCGCGAAGGGCTCAACGGTATAGGTGTATTTGCGGGATGACTCCGTCTTCCAATCGCGGATCGCATTGCGACCGGAGTACGTATTTCCCTCGTCCTTGACCCTGGCATCTTCGGTGAAGCATTCGGAAACCGAAATGCCGTCGCCTTGATCTGCCTGAAAGTATGCGGAAACGGGTTGCGGCAATTTCATGGTCATGCGAGCTCCTTGGTCGATGCTGAGAATGCAGGCGATCCGCCCGCACGACCAAAGATGGGGCTAAGCTTTGCGGATGAAAAGAACGCACGGAAAAGTAAGTGCCTGACGAAAACCCCGGCCGCAAGGTCTACACGCCCGACACCGCAGCGCGCGATGTCGAGGCAGCGATCCGGCTTCTGGAAGGGCGCTGGAAGCTGCTGATCCTTTTCCATCTGTTCGACGGCAAAGTCCGGCGCTATTCGGACCTGGAGAAACTGATCCCCGGAATCTCGCAGAAAATGCTGGCGCAGCAACTGCGCCGGTTGGAGGCCGACGGCATCGTGGCGCGAACCGTGTACCCGGAAGTGCCGCCGAAGGTGGAGTACCGGCTCACCGAATGGGGCCAGGCATTGTGCCCGGTACTGGATGGTCTGTTGTCGTGGACGGAAAAAGAAGTGAAAACCGCCAAGGGAAGGACGTAGTTCGGCCCTGCGTGGCCGACGCGCTCTTTGCGCTCCATGACCCTGCGCCCCGCCGGGACGTGGTCCCGGCCTGCGCTAGAATCCCGTCATGAAAATAGCCAGCTGGAACGTCAACTCGCTCAACGTCCGCCTGCCCCATCTCGAACAGTGGCTGGCGTCGTTCGCGCCGGACATCGTCGGGATCCAGGAAACCAAACTGGAGGACCATCGCTTCCCCGACGCCGCGCTGGCCGGCGCCGGCTACCGCAGCGTGTTCGCCGGGCAGAAGACCTACAACGGCGTGGCGATCCTGGCGCGCGAAACCCCGGCCGATGTGCAGATCGGCATTCCCGGCTTCGACGACGAGCAAAAGCGCGTCATCGCCGCGACCGTCGGCGACCTGCGCATCGTCAACCTGTACGTGGTCAACGGACAGGACGTGGGCACCGACAAATACGGCTACAAACTGCGCTGGCTGGACGCCGTGCACGGCTGGCTGGCGCAAGAACTGCAGGCGCATCCGAAACTGGTGGTGATGGGCGATTTCAACATCGCCCCGGACGATCGCGACGTGCACGATCCAGCGGTCTGGAACGACGACCACATCCTCACCTCCACCGCCGAGCGCAATGCGCTGCGCCGCCTGTACGCGCTAGGCCTGCACGACGCCTACCGCCTGCACAACGACGAAGGCGGCACGTTCAGCTGGTGGGACTACCGGCAGGGCGGCTTCCGCCGCAACCAGGGCCTGCGCATCGACCTGACCCTGGTATCCGATGCCCTGCGCGAACATGCCGCCGAAGCCGGCATCGACCGCGAGCCGCGCACCTGGGAGCGGCCCAGCGACCATGCACCGGCGTGGGTGAGGCTGCGCGCTTAGCGGAGGCCTTCAAGACGTCCGCTGCGCAAACGAACGCCCGGCCATGGATGGGTCGGGCCGGGGTTTCCGCAAGTCCGTGATACCGCGCCATGGATGGCATCGGAGTACAGCACCGCAAACGAACAAAGGCCCGGCATTGCCGGGCCTTTGTGGTGCCACGGGCCTTGGGTGCGTCTCAACCAGCGCACGCGGCCGCAGCGAAACGGTTCAGCGTGGTTTGTTGCGTGTGAGCAAGTTGACGATGAGCAGCAGTACCACCGCGCCGATGAAGGCGGTGATCAGGAAACCGACCCAGCCGCTGCCGATGCTCACGCCCACCAGCGGCAGCAACCAGCCACCCAGAAAACCGCCGATGATGCCGACGACCACATTGAGGATGATGCCTTGCGAGCCGTCGCGCTTCATGACCAGGCTGGCCAGCCAGCCGGCAATGCCGCCGACGATGAGATAAATGATGAAATTCATGCCGATTGTCTCCTCCGTTGTAGACAGATCGCCCCAGGGGGCGCGTTTCGATTAAGCCTTCGACTACGTGAAACCATCGTTAAGTCAGGACATCGCGCATCCTTGCAGATGCGATGGATAACCCGATTGGGCCGATAATGCACGCCGCTGTGCATCAGGCACGCTACCATGCTTCCGGCTTTCCCATTCAATGTTCTCCATAGCACAGCAACGTGACAGCATCGCAGCCGACACCGCCTGACTGGCAGATCGGGCCGATCAGGCTCTGGCTGCATGGACACCGCCCGGGCGACCGCGGCGAACCGGGCGCGCGAGAGGCGCTGGCACGGGCGCTGGGACAGCCGCCGCATACGCTGCCGATCACCCGCGATGCGCAGGGACGCCCGCATTTCATCGAACCCCTGCGCCACCTGGAAACCGGCTGGAGCCATAGTGGCGACGCTCTGCTGGTCGCCCTGGGCGAAGACGTGGAACTGGGCGTGGACGTCGAGCGCGTGCACCCCCGGCCGCGCGCGATGGACGTCGCGCGGCGATTCTTCCATGCCGACGAAGCCGCCTGGCTGCAGGCGCAACCCGAAACGGCGCGCGAACCCGCCTTCTTCCGCCTGTGGTGCGCCAAGGAAGCCGTACTGAAGGCGCACGGCCAGGGCCTGTCGTTCGGGCTGCACCGGCTGGTGTTCGCCGAATCGCAAGGCCGGCTGCGCCTGGACCGCTGCGATGCGCAACTCGGACCTGCCGCCGACTGGAACCTGGATACCTGGAGCCCCAGGCCCGGCTACCTGGCGGCGCTGGCCTGGCGGCCGCGCTGACCACGCGCTATCGGCGATACTTTCCAATGCGATGAACGACTCCACTTTCCCGCCCGCATTGCGCACCGAACTGGAACAGGGCCTGGCCGCGCTGGGCCTGGACACCGGGGCGCTCGCTCCGCGCCTGCTCGACTACCTGGCCCTGCTGGCGCGCTGGAACCGTACCTACAACCTCACCGCCATCCGCGACCCGCAGGCCATGGTCACCCGCCACCTGCTGGATTCGCTGGCGATGCAGCCGTTCGTGCCGGCCGGCACGCTGGCCGATCTCGGTACCGGCCCCGGCCTGCCCGGCATCCCGCTGGCCATCGCCCGCCCCGACGTGCGGGTCACGCTGGTGGAAAGCAACGGCAAGAAGGCCCGCTTCCTGCGCGAAGCCGTGCGCACGCTGGGCCTGACCAATGCCCGCGTGGCCGAATCGCGCGCCGAAGCGCTGGACGAACCCGGAGCCTACGACGCCATCACCGCCCGCGCGCTGGACACCCTGGCCGGCATCGTCGCGGTCGGCGGCCACCTGCTGAAACCCGGTGGCCAGCTGTTGGCCATGAAGGGGGTCCGGCCGGACGACGAAATCGCCGCATTGCCCGCCGGCTGGGCCTTGCGGGCCCTCCATCCGCTCCACGTGCCCGGCCTTTCCGAAGAACGCCACCTGGCCATGGTGGGCCGCAGCCCGTGAAACCCGCATAATCCCCGGTCCGCCCTCCACGCGGATCTCCGCAAAGGCATCTCCAGACATGGCCCGCATCATCGCCGTCGCCAACCAGAAAGGCGGCGTCGGCAAGACCACCACCGCCGTCAACCTGGCCGCCGCCCTGGCGCGCACGCCACAGCGCGTGCTGCTGGTGGACCTGGATGCGCAGGGCAATGCCACCATGGGCAGCGGCGTGGACAAGCGCGAACTGGAGCGTTCCACCTGCGACGTGCTGCTGCGCGAAACCGACATCCGCGCCGCCATCGTGAAGACGCCGGAAGGCTTCGACCTGTTGCCCGGCAACAACGACCTGACCGCCGCCGAAATCCGGCTGATGGACGCCGCGCAGCGCGAACTCCGCCTGAAGCAGCCGCTGGATTCGGTGCGCGGCGACTACGATTTCATCATCATCGATTGCCCGCCCGCGCTGTCGCTGCTGACCCTCAACGCCCTGACCGCCGCCGATTCGGTGCTGGTGCCGATGCAGTGCGAGTACTACGCGCTGGAGGGACTCAGCGCCCTGATGGAAACCATCGAGGCCTTGCGCGCGCAGCTCAATCCCGGCCTCGAAATCGAAGGCCTGCTGCGCACCATGTTCGATGTGCGCAACAACCTGGCCAACGCGGTGTCGGCGGAGCTGACCACGCACTTCGGCGACAAGGTGTTCCGCACCATCGTGCCGCGCAACGTGCGCCTGGCCGAAGCGCCCAGCCACGGGCAGAGCATCGTCGGCTACGATCGCGCCTCGCGCGGCGGCGTCGCCTACCTGGGACTGGCCGGCGAAATCCTGCGCCGCCAGGCCGACCGCAAGAAACAGCAACAACGAACGGAGCACGCCGGATGAGCGCAGCGAAGAAACGCGGCCTGGGCCGCGGCCTGGAAGCCCTGCTCGGCCCGAAGGCCGCCGAAGCGGCCGCGCCGCCGGAAGCGCAACCGGGCGAAACACTGCGCACGCTGCCCGTCGCCCAATTGCAGCCCGGCAAGTACCAGCCGCGCACCGCCATGGACCCGTCCAAGCTGGACGAGTTGGCCGAGTCCATCAAGGCGCAGGGCGTCATCCAGCCCATCGTGGTGCGCGAACTGTCGCCCGGAAAATACGAGATCGTGGCCGGCGAACGCCGCTGGCGCGCTTCCCAGCTGGCCGGACTGGCCGATATCCCGGTGGTGGTGCGCGAACTGGACGACCGCACCGTCATCGCGATGGCGCTGATCGAGAACATCCAGCGCGAAGACCTCAACCCGCTGGAAGAAGCGCAATCATTGCAACGGTTGATCGACGAGTTTTCATTGACCCACGCCGAAGCCGCCGAAGCGGTGGGCCGCTCGCGCGCCGCCGTCTCCAACCTGCTGCGCCTGCTGGACCTGCCGCCGGCCATCCGCGCCCTGCTGGAAGCGCGGCGGCTGGAAATGGGCCATGCCCGCGCCCTGCTGACCCTGTCGCCGGAACTGGCCAGCAAACTGGCCTCGGAAGCCGCCGACCAGGGCTGGTCGGTGCGCGAGGTGGAACACCGCGCCCAGCAGTTCTCCGCCGGCAAAGTGCCGAACGGCAAGAAAGCCAAGCCGGGCAAGCTGCCGCCGCAGGCCGACATCGCCTCGCTGGAAACGGAACTGTCCGAAACCCTGGGCACCAAGGTCAGCATCGCCCACAGCCGCAGCGGCAAGGGCAAGCTGGTGATCCACTACAGCGACCTCGACTCGCTGGACGGCGTGCTGGAACGGCTGCGCAAGCGCCCCGCCTGACCCATGTCCCCTGTGTAGGAGCGGCACTTGGCCGCGATGAGGCTTTACCGGGAAAGCCAATCGCGGCCAAGTGCCGCTCCTACAGGCATGCCGCCATGCGCCGGACATGGGAAGATGATGGCTTCCCACCGCCATGGACTCCGCAATGAAGCCATTGTCGTCGGCACTGCTGGCTGCTTTCCTCGCCCTTGCCTCCACCGGCACGCTTGCCGCGCCTTCGGATGCGGATACACGCTTCCAGGCCATCCATGAAAAGGAATGGAAGTGGCGCCAGGTGCAAATGGGCCAGGCCGACGAGGATGCCGACAGCACCGGCGACAAGCGCGGCCTGCCCGATGTGGGCGCCGACGCGCAGGCCGCACGGCTGAAGGTCTGGGAAGAGGTATTGCGCGAGCTGGATGGCATCGACCCCGCCCAGTTGTCGCCGGAGAACCGCATCAACCTGGCCATCTACCGCCCGCAGGTGGAGAACCTGGCCGCCGATGTGCGCTTCGGCACCTACGAAATGCCGTTCAATTCGGATTCCTCGTTCTGGTCCAACCTGGGCTTCATGGCCAGGCGTCCGTTCGAGAAGATCGACGACTACCATGCCTACGCCGCCCGCCTGCGCGACGTGCCGCGTTACTTCGACCAGCAGATCGACAACATGCGCGCCGGCCTGGCGCGCGGTTTCAGCGTGCCGCGTGCGGTGCTCGATGGCCGCGACGTCTCCATCGCCAACGTGGCCGGACTCGAAGACCCCGAGCAGGCGGCGCTGTACGCACCCTACAAACGCATGCCTGCCAGCATTCCCGCCGCGGAACAGGAAAAACTGCGCGAGGAAGGCCGCGCTGCGATCCGCGAAGCGGTCATCCCCGCGTTCGGCAGACTGCTGACCTTCTTCCGCGAGGAATACGTGCCCAACGCCCGCGCCACGCTGGGCGCCTCGGAACTTCCGGCTGGCGAAGCGTTCTACCGCCAGCAGATCCGCCACTACACCACGCTCGACCTTTCGCCCGGGGAAATCCACCGGATCGGCCTGGAGGAAGTGGCGCGCATCCAGGCGGAAATGGACGCGATCATCAAGCAAGTCGGTTTCAAGGGCAGCTTTGCCGAGTTCCTCGAATTCCTGCGCACCGATCCGCAGTTCTACGTGAAGACGCCGCAGGAACTGCTCGACCGCGCCGCCTGGATTTCCAAGCGCGTGGATGGAGAAGTGGGCAAGTTCATCGGCACGCTGCCGCGCGGCCGCTTCACCATCGTCGAAGTGCCGCCGGACATCGCCCCGTTCTGGACCGCCGGACGCGGCGGCATGGGCACCTACTGGCTCAACACCTACGACCTGCCCTCGCGCCCGCTGTACAACCTGCCTGCGCTGACCCTGCACGAATCCTCGCCGGGTCATTCGCTGCAAGCGGCGCTGGCCGCCGAACAGGGAGAGCAGCCGGATTTCCGCCGCCGCAACTACATCTCCGCCTATGGCGAAGGCTGGGCGCTATATACCGAGAAACTGGGCAAGGAAATGGGCATCTACGAGACGCCCTACGAGGACTTCGGCCGCCTGACCTACGAAATGTGGCGCGCCGCGCGGCTGGTGATCGATACCGGCCTGCACCACAAGGGCTGGACCCGCGAGCAGGCGCAGGCCTACCTGCGCGACCACACCGCGCTCAGCGAGCACGAAGTCACCACCGAAGTGGACCGCTACATCTCCTGGCCCGGGCAGGCGCTGAGCTACAAGCTGGGCGA
>CAZLSG010000013.1:0-53500 GCA_964562135.1 uncultured Pseudoxanthomonas sp.
GCGACGTGCGCGAGCACGAGCTGGATTCGGTTTTGGCCCTGAACAACAACGCCGGTCTGGCGATCCTGCCGCTGGACGCGGCCAAGTTGCGCCGCTTCTACGAGCAGGCCGAGTACTTCCGCGTCGCCGAGCGCGATGGCAACCTGGCCGGCTTCCTGGTCGGCTTCGGCTCCGGTTCCGACCATGACAGCAGCAACTTCGCCTGGTTTCGCGAACGGGTACCGCACTTCTTCTACATCGACCGCATCGTGGTCGCCAGCCGCCGCCGAGGCGGCGGCGTTGGCCGCGCGTTCTACGCCGATGTGCAGAGCTACGCGGAGTTGCGTTATCCGCAACTGGCCTGCGAAGTCTTCCTCGATCACGGCGCCGACCCTGCCCTGCTGTTCCACGGCAGCTTCGGCTTCAATGAAGCCGGCCAGAACCTGATGCCGGACGTGGACGTGCGCGCCAGCATGCTGCTGAAGGAACTGTGCAGCTACCCGTGGGTTCGCGAGACCTACCAGGGGACGCTGCCGGACCTGCCGTGGACGCGCCCGCGCCAGTTGCAGGCGGCCGCCCCGCAAAGGTCCACCGGCACATGAGCGCCACCCCCTCCCCCATGGACTACGAACAGGCCGGCGAGCTGAAAATCGGCCAGGTGGGCATTGCCACCCTGCGCATCCGCGCCCTCGACGTCGCCCGTCTCTGCGCCGAAATGCACGAGCGGGTCGAACGCGCGCCCAAGCTGTTCGGCCGCGCCGCCATCATCATCGATTTCGGCGGCCTGCCGCAGGCCCCCGCTTTCGACGATGCGCGCAACCTGCTGGAGGGGCTGCGCGACGCCGGCGTGCTCCCGGTCGCGCTGGCCTACGGCACCCGCGAGATCGAAGCGCTTTCCGAAGCGCTGGGCGTGCCGTTGCTGGCCAAGTTCCGCGCCCAGTACGAGCGCGTGGAACAGGATGCCCCGGCGGCCCGCGCGCAAGCGCCGCAACCCGTCCGCAACGCCGCCCCCGAGCCTTCCCGCCCCGTCTCGGCGGCCACGCCGGCCCAGCCCGGCCTGGTGCAGAAGTCCCCGGTGCGCTCCGGCCAGCAGCTGTACGCCGAAAACCGCGACCTCACCGTGCTGACCAGCGTCGGCGCGGGCGCCGAGGTGATCGCCGACGGCTCCATCCACATCTATGGCCCCCTGCGCGGGCGGGCTCTGGCCGGCGCGCGCGGCAATACCGATGCCCGCATCTTCTGCCGCGGGTTCCAGGCCGAACTCGTGGCCATCGCCGGACACTACAAGGTGCTGGAAGACGTGCCGGCCGAGCTGCACGGGAAAGCCGTGCAGGTCTGGCTGGAAAAAGACCAACTCAAGATCGCCGCGCAGGATTGACGCGGCTTCCCGAACCGAATGCATTAGAGCAAGGAGAACACCATTGGCTGAAATCATCGTAGTCACTTCCGGCAAGGGCGGCGTGGGCAAGACCACCACCAGCGCCAGCATCGCCTGCGGGCTCGCGCGCCGCGGCAAGAAGGTCGCCGTCATCGACTTCGACGTGGGCCTGCGCAACCTGGACCTGATCATGGGCTGCGAGCGCCGCGTGGTATACGACTTCGTCAACGTCACCCAGGGCGAAGCCACGCTCAGGCAGGCGCTGATCAAGGACAAGCGGTTCGACACGCTCTTCATCCTGGCCGCCTCGCAGACGCGCGACAAGGACGCGCTGTCCAAGGAGGGCGTGGAAAAGGTACTCAAGGACCTGGACGCCGACGGCTTCGACTACGTCGTCTGCGACTCGCCCGCCGGCATCGAGAAAGGCGCGTTCCTGGCCATGTACTTCGCCGACCAGGCCATCGTGGTGGTCAATCCCGAAGTCTCCAGCGTGCGCGACTCCGACCGCATCCTGGGCCTGCTGGACTCCAAGACCCGCAAGGCCGAGAACGGCGAAACGCTGAAGGCAAACCTGTTGCTGACCCGCTACAACCCCGCGCGCGTGGAAGGCGGCGAAATGCTCAGCATCAAGGACGTGGAGGAAGTGCTGGGCCTGCAGTGCATCGGCGTGATTCCCGAATCCGGCGACGTGCTCAACGCCTCCAACAAGGGCGAGCCGGTCATCCTCGACCTCGAGTCGCCGGCCGGCCAGGCCTACGACGACACCGTGGGCCGCCTGCTGGGCGAAGAGCGCCCGTTGCGTTTCACCACGCTGGAGAAGAAAGGATTCTTCAGCAAGCTGTTCGGAGGTTGAACCATGGGACTTTTCGATTTCCTGAAAGCCAAGAAGAACACCGCCGAAACCGCCAAGAGCCGCCTGCAGATCATCATCGCGCAGGAGCGCACCACGCGCGGCGCGCCGGACTACCTGCCACTGCTGCGGCGCGAACTGCTGGAAGTGATCAAGAAGTACGTCAACGTCGATGCCGAGGCGGTGAAGGTGGACCTGATCAAGGATGGCGACCACGACGTGCTGGACATCTCCGTCGCGCTTCCGGAAGGCACCGGCTGACGCTTCCGCCGGAGCGCTCCTGACTGCATCGTCGCAGGTGATGGCCCGCGGCCAGGTCCGTCGTATCATGTAGGAGCGGCTCTTGGCCGCGAATGCCTTTCACGGTAAAGCCCAATCGCGGCCAGGAGCCGCTCCTACGGCTTTTTTGCATGAACAACCCTGCCTCTTCCGAAGGTGGGATTCCGGACGTGCTGCTGGTCCGCGATGTCCCATTCCATGCACTGGCCTCGTTGCTTGCCGGCCACGGCCTGCTGCTGCATCTCGTGGATGAAGGCGCTCCCATCCCCGGCAGCTTCTGGGGGGAGCCGGAAGCCGGCGTGATCGCGCACAACGTCTATGCCCGCAACGACACCCCGGTGCACTCGCTGCTGCACGAGGCCTGCCACCTGATCGTATTGCCGCCGGAACGCCGGGCGCTGGTGCATACCGACGCCACCGACTCGGACATCGAGGAAGACGCCACCTGCTGCCTGCAGGTCATCCTGGCCGACGGCATTCCCGGCGCCGGCCGCGAGCGGCTGATGGCCGACATGGATGCCTGGGGTTACAGCTTCCGGCTGGGCTCGACGCGGGCCTGGTTCCACGGCGACGCCGAGGATGCGCGGGCCTTGCTGCGCCAGCGCGGACTGCCCCACCAGTAAACCGCAGTCGCCACAACCCCGCAGGGGCCGTACCGCAACGCCCCTTGCGGCCAACCAACCGTCGCACTAGCCTTCCGGTTCCCGCGCCAGCCGCGTACCTCCGGGGTCCCATCGTGAAACAACGCCACCTCCTGCTTGCGCTCGCCATCGGCGCCAGCCTGTCCCTTGCCGCCTGCAAGAAGGACGCCGCCACGGACGACGACGCATCCCACGCTGCCCGCAAGGGCGAAACCGCCGACCAGTTCGTCGCCCGCGTCAACGACGAACTGAAAGCCATGTACCCGGAGCTCACCGCGCCGCAATGGCTGTCCAACACCTACATCAACCAGGACTCCCAGCTGCTGGCGGCCAAGGCCAACGAGCGTTATCTCTCGCAACTGAACCGCTGGATCGAGGAATCCAAACGCTTCGACGGGCAGGCCATGACGCCGGAAACCGCACGCGCCATCCACCTGCTCAAACTGAAGACCTCGATGCCGGCCCCGCGCGATGCCGCCAAGCTGGCCGAACTGACCCAGATCGCCACCCGCATGGAAGGCATGTACGGTGCCGGCAGCTATTGCACCGGCGAAGGCGACGCCAAGGTCTGCCGGCAACTGGGCCAACTGGAGGACGTGCTGCGCAGCAGCCGCGACTACGACAAGCAACTGCAGGCCTGGCAGGGCTGGCACACCATTTCGGTGCCGATGCGGCCGGACTACCAGCGCTTCGTGGAACTGGTCAACCAGGGCGCCGGCGAACTGGGCTTCGCCGACACCGGCGAAATGTGGCGCAGCGGCTACGACATGACGCCAGCAGAACTGTCCGCCGAAACCGACCGCCTGTGGGAGCAGGTCAAGCCGCTGTACGAACAACTGCACTGCTTCACCCGCAACAAGCTGCAGGCCACCTACGGCGCGGAGCGCGGCCAGGTCGGCGGTCTGCTGCCCGCGCATCTGATGGGGAACATGTGGCAACAGGACTGGGGCAACCTGTGGGACATCCTGGAGCCGTACAAGGGTGCCGGCAACCTGGACATCACTGCCGCGTTCGCCGCCCAATACAAACAGAACTACCTGGCCGCGCTGGGCAAGGCCGGCCCGGGCGCGGATACCGCCGCGCTGTTCCATGCCGAACGCGCCGCACAGTTGCAAACGGCCAGGCAGATGACCGAGCGGGCCGAGGACTTCTACGTTTCCCTCGACATGCCCAAGCTGCCCGCGAGCTATTGGGAGCGCACGCAGTTCATCAAACCGCTGGACCGCGACGTGATGTGCCATGCCAGCGCTTGGGACATGAACATGGGCGGCAACGACGGCACATCACCCGATGTGCGCACCAAGATGTGCATCAAGCCCAACGAAGAGGACTTCACCACCATCTACCACGAGTTGGGCCACGTCTATTACTACCTGGCCTACAACCAACAGCCCCCGCTGTTCCAGGAGGGCGCGCACGACGGTTTCCATGAAGCCATCGGCGACACCATCGTGCTGGCGATGACGCCCAGGTACCTCAAGTCCATCGGACTGGTGGACGAACAGCAACAGAGCCAGGAAGCGCTGGTCAACGAGCAGATGCGAATGGCGCTGGCCAAGGTGGCCTTCCTGCCGTTCGGCCTGATGATCGACCGTTGGCGCTGGGGCGTGTTCGATGGCTCCATCGCGCCCGCCGACTACAACACCGCATGGTGGGACCTGAAGGCCAGGTACCAGGGCGTGGCCCCGGCCACGCCACGCGGCGAGGATTTCTTCGATCCGGGCGCCAAGTACCACGTGCCTGCCAACACCCCGTATACGCGCTACTTCCTCTCGCACGTGCTGCAATTCCAGTTCTACAAGAGCCTGTGCGATGCGGCCGGCCACCAGGGTCCGCTGTACGAATGCAGTTTCTACGGCGACAAGGTGGCCGGGCAGAAATTCTGGGCCATGCTGGAGAAGGGCGCCAGCCAGCCATGGCAGGCGACCATGAAGGAACTGACCGGCACCGAGCAGATGGATGCCAGCGCGGTGCTGGAATACTTCGCACCATTGCAGGCATGGCTGCTGCAACAGAACGAAGGCCAGACCTGCGGCTGGCAGGTGCCAACGACGCCTGCTGGCGGCTGACGACGCGACCGGCGCCGTAAACGGTGAAGCCGGCAAACGGGGGTGGCATGCAGTTACCGACAAGGAAAGCGAAAGCGACAGGTTTTCCACTGCGCCGCCCGTGCGACAGGCTTGCCTTGGCCCTGTGCCTCTGGGCGGCGTTTGCCACGGCAAGCGCCGCCGGCCCGGACCTGGAACGGGCCGCGCACCTGCTGCATGCAGGCCAATACCAAGAGGCCTTCGACCTGCTGGCCAGCCAGCAGGAAGCCGGCGCAACGGGGACTGGCTTCGACCTCCTGCTGGCCCATGCCACGCTGGAAACCGGCCGCGCGGAGGAAGCAAAAGCTCTGTACGAAAACATCCTGCGGACAGACCCGGGCAACTTCGACGCCCATCTCGGGCTCGGGCGGGCCTACATGGCGCTGGGCGAATACGCCCGTGCCAGGCAGGAACTGGAAACCGTGCTGTACATCGATGACCTTCCGGCAGACCTGCACCGCCAGGCGGAAATCTATGCCGAAGCCGCGCGCAAGCGCATGCAGGGCGAGCGACGGGTTGCACATGCCCACCTCCAGTTCGGAGGAGGACGCTACTCGCCTTCGGTAGGCAGCAGTGCCGGCTTCAACCAACTGCTCGCCGGCGCCGGCCTGACCTACGCCTTGCAGCGTGGCTATTCGCTCAATGCCTCCGTGGAAGGCTCGCGCCGCTCGGACGACGGGGTCGGCGATACCCGGGACTATCGCGGACGCGTCGGCCTCAATCGCGCCGCCGGCAAAAGCCACTACCACTTCGAGTTATCCAGGCGCCGGGTTCGCGACCCCGGGGGCTACCGTTCGGACCACAGCGCCGTCAGCCTGGACTGGCGGCACCATCCCGATGCGGACCATCAGTTCAGCCTCGGACTGCGGCTGTCTGACGCCGAACACGACAACGGACTGGTCGGCCAGTTGTTCCGCAATCATCGCGCCATGACCTGGTCGGCGGGCTTCGAACATGCCCTTGCCGGCGGTGACTCCAGCGTTTCCCTCAACGCGTCCGCCGGGCATGAATGGGCACGGCGCAACGGTATCGACGGCGATGCCGGCTTCCACGGCCTCGGCATCGAAATCCAGGCTTCGCCCAGCGAGCGCCTGAGCGTCTGGGCCGGCGGTGGCTGGCAGCGCAACCGCTTCCGGCGCGAACGCCCCCTCGACCTGGACGGTCCCGAAGCTTCGCAACGCCTGAAACGCCGCGAGGATCTGTACGAAGCATTCGCCGGACTCTCCTGGCGATTGCCGCGCGACTGGTCGTTGCAACCGGAAATCCTCCATCTCCGCGATACCGGCAACATCCCGGCCAACCGCTATCGCTCCACCGAGTTCGCACTCAGCCTGCGCCGCGACTTCTGACTCCGCGCACCATCGCGGAAGCGACGCCAACGGCAATCAGGCAACCCTGGACAAGCGCCATTGCAACCGATGCCACTCCCGCATCGGAGCAGAACACCCGCAAACCGCAAAAGGGCCCTCCTACGTTCCTTGCATGGCCCCGTTCCGCAGGTTATTTTGCTGCATCGCAATAAGTTGATCCACAAAGGCCCCTGGCATGTCCTCCGCAAAAAAAGCTCCCTCCCCGCGTGGCGTGAAACGGATCAACCTCGCCCTGCAAGGCGGCGGCTCGCATGGCGCGCTCACCTGGGGCGCACTGGATCGCCTGCTGGAAGACCCGCGCCTGCAGATCGCCGACATCAGCGGTACCAGCGCGGGCGCCATGAATGCCGTGGTACTGGCCGATGGCTACACCCGTGGCGGACCGGATGGCGCGCGGGAAGCGCTTCGCCAATTCTGGAAAGCGGTCAGCGATGCCGCCCGCTTCTCGCCCATCCAGCGCAGCTGGTGGGACCGGCTGCTGGGCAACTACAGCCTGGACCATTCGCCCGGTTACCTGATGAGCGAATCGCTGAGTCGGATTTTCTCTCCCTACGACATCAATCCGCTGGGACTCAATCCGCTGCGCGACTTGCTGGAAAACCAGGTGGACTTCACCAACGTCAACGCCTGCAGGCAGATCCGCGTGCACGTGACCGCCACCAACGTGCGCACCGGTGCGCCCAAGATCTTTTCGCGCGGCGAAGTCACGGTGGACTCGGTGCTGGCCTCGGCCTGCCTGCCGCAGATGTACGCCGCCGTCGAGATCGACGGCGAGGCCTACTGGGACGGCGGCTTCAGCGGCAACCCGGCGCTGTTCCCGCTGGTGGAAAGCAAGGCCAGCCCGGACATCCTGATCATCCAGATCAACCCGGTCATCCGCCACGACGTGCCCCGCCAGGCGCGTGAAATCCTCAACCGCGTCAACGAGATCAGTTTCAACTCCAGCCTGATCAAGGAATTGCGCACCATCAACCTGACACAGCGCCTGCTGGCGCGGGAAAACCTGAGCGACAGCAAGAAGGAATACCGGATCTACCTGCACCTGATCCACGCCGACAGCGAAGTGCAGGACCTGGCCGCATCCAGCAAACTCAACGCGGAGTGGGAATACCTGAACCTGCTGTTCGAACGGGGCCGCCGCTGGGCCGATACCTGGCTGCAGGAGAATTTCGACCGGATCGGGGTTGCTTCCACCTTCAACCTGGATGAATTCTTCAACGATCCCCCGCGCCCCAAAGGATTCCTGGGCCCGATCCGCCGCTGAGCTCAGATCGCCGACTCGTCGCCGGTGAACACGATGGTCAGCCAGCGCTGCGGTCCGGCGCCGCCGATGTAGTCGCCGATCTCCTTGCGGATTTCGTCCAGCACGCCGATCGTGCCCACCGGGTAGTCCGCGGGCAGCACGATGTAGATCTCGATGAAACGCGCGCGGCCAATCCGCGCCACGTAGCTGGAATAAGTGACGAACCCGCGCCGCTGGACCAGTTCATCCATGAACGCGCGGATGCGCTGGTCCATGCTGGCCGGCGCGACCTGCAGGATTTCCTTGACAGCGCGCGCCACCGCGCTGACCGGCAGGAACATCAGGACCGAAGTCAGCACCGCCAGCACCGCCGGGTCGGCATACGGGGTCAGGTGCTCCCACCTCGTTCCCTTGGCCAGAATCGCCGCGCCGAAGGCCAGCAGCAGACCGGTGCCGATCGACGCCGACATCAACCATCCCTGCATGTCCAACCGGATGAACTGGGAGCGGATGCGGCTGTTGCTGTGGCGCTCGTAGAAGAACATGCCGAAACAGATCACCGCCATCGCGGCGCCGTAGATCAGCGCCAGATCGAAATCCAGCTCGCGCCCACCGGAAAGCAGGCCGCGGACCGCATTGAGGAAGGCATAGAAGCACAGCAGCATCAGCACGCTGCCATTGAAGGCCACCACCATCGGCTCGATGTGCCAGTAGCCGAACTGGAAGCGGCGGTCGCCCTCGCTCAGCAACAGCCGCGAAACGCCCAGCGAGAGCATCACCATCATGGCGTCGACCAACGAGAACACGCCATCGAACAGCACGGCCTGCGAGCCGGAAAACAGACCGAATGCAACGCCTATCGATGCAATCAAGAAAGTGGCGGCAATCGATTGCCGCAACACTTTCTGTTCCTGCCGGCTGGTCTTGCCCTGCACTAGCGCCCCCCCCTTTAGGTCCGCCGGAGCATAGCAACCGCGGGGATCGCACACCACTTGCGAATCACCCAGGCGTATCGTCCTGATGGCCATCGCGCTCCGCATCCCCGGCAGGGGATTCGTCGCGGACGTCCATCTCGCGCTCCAGGGCCGCGGCGAACTGTTCGAAGTCCATGCCCTGCGCGGCGGCTTCCAGGTGCGCGTCGTCGCGGAGTTCATCCGAATACACCAGGCGCACCGGGATACCCTGCCTCTCATGCAAGGCCGCCGCGCGCTGGATCATCGCCAGCGCCTCCGCCGCGCTGTCGGTACTGCCGGCGATCCTGTCGTCCATGCCCAATACCCAGACGCCCGCGCGGCGGACGATGCCTGCAAGCAGGCGGCCGGATGCATCGCGCAACTCCGCATGCGGCTCGATCGCCGGCCCGGGCGTCCGCCCGGATTTCGCCTTGGCGGCCTTGCGCTTCTTCGCCTCGCGGCGTGATTTGGAATGGATGGACATCACAACCTCGCTTGGAATCACAGATGTTCGGTAGGTTCGTGCTGCGCGGGTTGCGCCGTGCCCGGAGGGAAACGGCGGCCCGCCCGGACTTCCCAATGCCAGCACAGCCAGCCCAACAGCGTGAACACGCCCGCCGCCACAGCCAGCGACAAGCCGCTGTGGCTCAGCAACGGCGACAGCACGCCGGCCACCACCGCGTTGAGCACCAGTTGCGTGAAAGCCTGGGTCGACGATGCCGAACCGCGATGGTGCGGATACATGTCCAGGATCGCCAGGGTCAGGATGGGAAAGATCAGCGCCACCCCGAACGCCGACAGGCTCATCGGCATCACCGCCCAGGGCAACGACAGTTCCGGCGTCCACGCGTTGTAGGCGATGTTGCCCAGCGCCGCCAACCCGCAACAGGCAAAACCGATGGCCACCTGCCGCGTCCCCTCCACTCGCCCGGCGGCGCGCCCGGACAGCCACGCGCCCAGGGTCATGCCGGCGATGGTGGGGACGAACAGCCAGGCGAAATCGCGTTCGCCCAGCTTCAGCAAGTCCAGGATGAAAGCGGGTGCCGAGGCGATGTACAGGAACAGGCCGGCGAAATTGAATGCGCCAGCCGCGGCCACGCGCTGGAAGCGCGCATTGAGGAAGATCGCGGCGTAATCGCGAAGCAGCCGCGCCGGCGCCAGCCGCACCCGCGCTTCCGGCGGATGCGTCTCCGGAAACCAGCGTGCCGTGCTCACCAGCAACACCAACGAAAACCCCGACAGGAACCAGAAGATCAACGGCCAACGGCCCCAGCCCAGCAACCAGCCCCCGATGATCGGCGCAATGGCCGGCGCGATGCCGAAGATCATCGAGACATGGCTCATCAGCCGTTGCGCATCGTCGCCCTGGTACAGGTCGCGGATCGCCGCGCGGCCCACGATCAGGCCCACGCCGGCCGAAAGCCCCTGCAAGGCACGAAACGCCAGCAACGTCGGCAGATCCCTCGCCAGCGCACAGCCTACCGAGGCCAGGGTGAACACCGCCAGCCCGCCCAGGATGACCCTTCGCCGCCCGATGGCGTCGGACAAAGGTCCATGCACCACGCTCATCAGGGCATAGGCCAGCAGGTAGACGCTGATGGTCTGCTGCATGGCCACCTTGTCCACCCCCAACTGCGCGGCCATCTGCGGGAAGGCCGGGAAAATGGTGTCGATGGAAAACGGGCCGAACATCGCCAGCCCGCCGAGCAGCAGGGCAAGACGCCGGCGGGATACGGGCTTCATGGCGGCGCAGCCTGCACCGTTTCCACGGCTGCGCCGGGAACCTGCAATGCCACCGAAGCATCCGGTCCGGGGGCGCCAGGGATATCCATACAATGCTCGCGGGCCAAAGACCCGCCATTCTACCGGCTTGCCCCACCCTGAGACCCGCCTGTCCACCCTCCGCCGGGCTATAATCCCGCCGCAGCATCAGGTGGGAGAAGCCGGCCGGTCCGGCTGCCGAAGGCGCAAACGCCCGTAATCGCTCAGGCCCGATACCACCCAGCGCAACACACACTCTGGAGAGACCGCCCGGCCTGGCCGGAACCGGCGCCGAAGGGGCACGAAGCACGCGGATCCTCGTCCCGCGCCGCTTCCAAACTCTCAGGCAAAAGGACAGAGGGGCATCCGCCGCGCCAGCTGTGCGCTGCTTCCCATTGCCCTGTCCGGACCATCACCATGTCCCAGCCCTCCCTGCACGACCTCGAATTCCACGACGCCTTCGGCGAACGCCACATCGGTCCCAACGACGCCGAAATCGCGCGGATGCTGCGCGTGGTCGGCCACGACTCGCTCGACGCGCTGACCGACGCCATCGTGCCGGCCAGCATCAAGCCGACCGGCGAACTGTCCCTGCCCGGCGGCATGACCGAGGTCGAGGCACTGGCGAAGATCCGCGCCATCGCATCGAAGAACCGGATATTCCGCAGCTTCATCGGCCAGGGCTACTACGGCACGCACACCCCGAACGTCATCCTGCGCAACATCCTGGAGAACCCGGCGTGGTACACGGCCTACACGCCGTACCAGGCGGAAATCTCGCAAGGCCGCATGGAGGCGCTGATCAACTTCCAGCAGATGTGCGCCGACCTGACCGGCATGGACATCGCCAATGCCTCGCTGCTGGACGAAGCCACCGCCGCGGCAGAGGCGATGACGCTGG
The DNA here is from genome assembly GCA_964562135.1 of uncultured Pseudoxanthomonas sp. GTDB lineage: Bacteria > Pseudomonadota > Gammaproteobacteria > Xanthomonadales > Xanthomonadaceae > Pseudoxanthomonas_A. The sequence goes on from CAZLSG010000013.1 coordinate 11,443, forward strand.
CCAGACGTTCGGCCAAGTCGAAGTCGAACACCTTCCTCGTCGCCGGCGATACGCACCCGCAAACGCTGGAAGTACTGCGGACGCGCGCCGAACCGCTGGGGCTGACGGTCGAGATCGTGCGCTCCACCGATGCCTTCCACCAGAAACTGGCGGCCGGCGACTACTTCGGCGTGCTGGTGCAGTACCCGGCGTCCAGTGGCTGGATAGCGGACTGGCAGGGGGATGCCGAAACCATCCACGCGCACAACGCGCTGTTCGTGGTCGCCACCGACCTGCTCGCCCTTACGCTGATCAAGTCGCCCGGCGAGATGAGCGCCGACATCGTGATCGGCAACAGCCAGCGCTTCGGCGTGCCGTTCGGCTTCGGCGGCCCGCACGCGGCGTTCATGGCCTGCCGCGACGCCTACAAGCGCTCGATGCCGGGCCGCCTGATCGGCGTGTCGGTCGATGCCGAGGGCAAGCCGGCCTATCGCCTCACCCTGCAGACGCGCGAGCAGCACATCCGCCGCGAGAAGGCGACTTCGAACATCTGCACCGCGCAGGTGCTGCTGGCGGTGATGGCGTCGATGTACGCTGTCTACCATGGTCCGGAAGGACTGGCCCGCATCGCGCGCCGGGTGGCGCGCCTGACCGCGATCCTCGCCGAAGGCCTGCGCACGCTCGGTCACGCGGTCGTCCACGCCACCGCGTTCGACACACTGTGCATCGAGGCCGGCGACAAGGCGGCGGGCGTGCTGGAGCGGGCGAATGCCGCGCACGTCAACCTGCGCGTGCGCGACAACGGCTCCATCTGCATCTCGCTGGACGAAACCACCACGCGCGAGGACATCGCCACGCTGTGGTCGATCTTCGCCGACGACAGCGCCGCCCTGCCCTCGGTCGATGCGCTCGACGCGACCGCACCGTCGCTGATCCCGGCCAGGCTGGAACGCACCAGCGCGTTCCTGACCCACCCGGTCTTCAACACCCACCACAGCGAACACGAACTGCTGCGCTACATGCGCGCGCTGGCCGACAAGGACCTGGCGATGGACCGCACGATGATCCCGCTGGGCTCGTGCACGATGAAGCTCAACGCCACCGCCGAGATGATCCCGGTCACGTGGCCGGAGTTCGCCAACCTCCACCCGTTGGCACCGGCTTCGCAGACGCAGGGCTACCGCGAACTGATCGACGGTCTCGAAGCGATGCTGGTGGACATCACCGGCTACGACGCGGTCAGCTTCCAGCCCAATTCCGGCGCGCAAGGCGAATACGCCGGCCTGTTGGCGATCCGCGCGTACCACGCCTCGCGCGGCGAAGGCCACCGCGACATCTGCCTGATCCCGGAATCCGCGCACGGCACCAACCCGGCCAGCGCCCAGATGTGCGGCATGAAGGTGGTGGTGACCAAGTGCGACGCCAACGGCAACGTGGACGTCGCCGACATCCGCACGCAGGCCGAGAAGCACTCGTCCCGCCTCGCCGCGATCATGATGACCTACCCGTCCACGCACGGCGTGTTCGAGGAGGACGTGGTCGAGATCTGCGGGATCGTCCACCGGCACGGGGGGCAGGTGTATACCGACGGCGCCAACCTCAATGCGCTGGTGGGCCTGGCCAAGCCCGGCAAATGGGGTTCTGACGTCTCGCACCTCAACCTGCACAAGACCTTCTGCATTCCCCACGGCGGCGGCGGCCCCGGCGTCGGGCCCTGCGCGGTGAAGTCGCACCTTGCGCCGTTCCTGCCGCGCGGCCACGGCACCTCCGACGGCACCGTCGGCATGGTCTCGGCCGCCGCGCATGGCAGCGCGTCCATCCTGCCTATCAGCTGGATGTACATCGCACTGATGGGCAAGGCCGGGCTGCGCAAGGCCACCCAGGTCGCGCTGCTCAACGCCAACTACATCTCGAAGCGGCTGGCGCCGCACTACAGGACGCTCTACACCGGACGCAACACACTGGTCGCGCACGAATGCATCCTCGACCTGCGCCCGCTGGAGAAGGCGACCGGCATCAGCGCCGAGGACGTGGCCAAGCGCCTGATCGACTTCGGCTTCCACGCGCCCACACTGAGCTTCCCGGTGGCCGGCACGCTGATGGTGGAACCGACCGAAAGCGAATCGCTGCACGAACTGGACCGTTTCATCGACGCGATGATCCAGATCCGCGACGAGATCCACGCCATCGAGGAAGGCCGGCTGGATCGCGAAGACAACCCGCTCAAGCATGCCCCGCACACCGCCACGGCGGTAGCCGCCAGCGAGTGGACCCACGCCTACCCGCGCGAACTGGCGGCGTTTCCGCTCGCCTCGCTGCGGCAGCAGAAATACTGGCCGCCGGTCGCCCGCGTGGACAACGTTTATGGCGACAAGAACGTGATGTGCGCATGCATCCCGGTGGATGCGTACAAGGAAGAAGCCGAGGCCTGATCGGCGCGCGGCTCGCCGTTCTCCTGAAACGGCTACGCAGGGCGGGCACATCCGCCCTGCGCCTTCTTCCAGGAATCCCCGGACGCACAAACAAAAAGCGGGCGCCGCAGCGCCCGCCTTGTCGTCGTGCCGGAATGCGGGATCAGTTGCTCGCGATCGAGACCTGCAACTGCGTGGAGTCGACTTTCTTCACGCCCTTGATCTGCTTCGTCACGGCAATGGCCTTGTCCGCCTGGGCCCGGTTTTCCACCGCTCCGGAAAGCGTTACCACGCCATTGACCGTCTCGACGCTGATGTCGGTACCCGGTATGTCGGACGTGGTCAGAAGATCGGCCTTCACCTTGGTGGTGATCCAGGTGTCGGTGACCGGTTGCTCGGAGTCCCGCGCCTGCTCCACCTGGTCGGTGGCATGCGTTTCCTTGTGATCCTGCGGGGAAGCTGCCAGTGGGGCCGCCATCAAGCCCGAAACCAGCACCATGGTGACGGTGGTCGCAAGACGATTTCTGGAAGTGTTCGATTTCATGCTGGCGTGCTCCTTCAGTGGATGAGCCTGCAGCATCCTCTCCGCCCCCGTCTTGTCGCGTGAAATTCCGTCGATTTGGTAGTCTGCGGTAGGTCGCGGTTCATCGATGGCAACAGCATGTCGGGAAAAGAGAAATGCGGCGTCGAGCAAGCGTGAGATTTTCGTCAACGGCGGATTTGTCGCGACAGGAGCCCTTGTCGAACAGCGTCGCGTTCCGCCTGTAGACCGCATCAGAGGCTTTCGCCCGCGGCCATTCGCTCACTCCACGCCGATGCGCCGGAAAGAGAATAGCGACGCGAGCGGATGCTTCCTGCGCTCGATCAACGCGCGCAACAGCCCCGCGCCGATCATCGAATAGGTGATCCCGTTGCCGCCGTAGGCCATCGCGTAGTGCACCCGCGGCCCATATTGCCCGCATGGCCCGAAAAACGGCAGACCATCCCTGGTTTCAGCGAAGGTGCCGGCCCACGAGAACGCCGGCCGCAGCGGAAGGTGGGGAAACAGGTCATGCACCTGCTTCAGCAGTCTGCGCGCCTTCTTCTCGACGCGCACGTCGCGGCGTGCGGGAACATCGAAACTGTCATCCTCGCCTCCGATCAGCAAGCGCCCGTCTCCGGTGCTGCGCATGTACAGATACGGACGCGCGGATTCCCATATCATCGTGTCCTTCAGCGATCCAAGCGTTTCATCCGCGATCGGATCGGTGATGAAGGCATAGCTGCTGCGGTTTTTGGCGACCCGCCGGTCCAGCCATTTCGCGTTGGCGTAACCTGCCGCCATCACCACGTGCCGCGCACGCACCCGCTGGCCATCGACCGTCCACAGGCTCACGCTTCTCGAGGTGGCTTCGATCCTGTCCACGGCAGTCCGGTCGAAGACCTGCCCACCCTTCTTCCGCAGTCGCGCCAGCAGGCGGTAGGTCATCCGGTAAGGGTCGATGCGTCCGGCAAGCATGCTGAGAATCGCCGCAGGCGCATCGAACCCGTAGCGTTCCCACAACGTACCGGACTCCAGCCATTCCATCTCGAAGCCGTGTTTCTTCCGCAGCGAGAATTCATCCAGGAGATCCCCGCGGTGACGCCGCTTGCTGGCGTAGTACAGGCTTTGCACACGCGAAAAATCCACGTCGCCCAGGTTTTTCGCGAGCCTTCCCAGGGCTGGAATCGCCTCGGCGCAGGCCCGATAGGCCAGCACTGCATCGGCTTCGCCGTACTGCTTCGCCAGATCGACCATGTGAGTGTCGATTTCGTACTGCAACAGTGCGGTGCTGGCCGCCGTGCTGCCCCAGCCGATGTCGCGCTGTTCCAGCACCGCCACGTCATGCCCGTTCCGAGCCAGCTCATCGGCGATCAAGGCCCCGGTGATACCGCCGCCGACCACCGCCACATCGCAGCCGGTATCCTGCTGCAACGGGGGAAACGCCTGCATCAATCCGTTTTTCACCGCCCAGAACGGGTAACCGCTTTTCAGATCCACGGCGCATCCTCCAGCCCGGAAAGGCGACTCTACGACATCCATGCAGGCATGGCATACGGCAATGCCTTCCGCCACCTCACGTCGGCTTAACGCCGGCCAGACCACGCTCTGACCAGCTTTGCAAAAGGCATGCCCAGCAACACTCCAGGACAACGGATCGGGGGAACCATGCAAGAGACCATCTACGACGCCCTGCGCGAAAGCCATGCCATCCAGCGTTCGCTGTGCCGGAAACTGCTGAGGTCGCCGCCGCACAGCGAACGCCGCATCGCGCTGTTCACCGATCTGCGCATCGAACTGGCCGCGCATGCCGCGGCCGAGGAACGTTTCCTGTACGCCCCCATCCTGATGCACGACATGGGCCTGGACGTTTCGCGCCACGCGCTGCACGAGCACCACGAACTCGACGAACTGATCGAGGAACTGCAGGTAAGCGATCACAACGGCCGCCGCTGGATGGCGAACGCGCGCGAACTGTCGGAGAAAGTCCATCACCACCTGCGGGAAGAAGAAAAGAAATTCTTCCAGGTGTCGGGGAAGATCCTTGCCGACGTACAGAAAGACAGACTGGCACGGCAGTACCGCAAGGATTACCAGCGGATGTTGAAGAGCTTGCGGGAACAGTGACCCCTGCATCCGGAACGGATCGCAGAGCCAAGCCGCCACAACGCATCCGGGGGTTGCACGGGTGCTTGCCAGCCCCACCCATCCGGCATAGAGTAAGGAATCCTTACTTTTATCCTCCTCCCATGCTTGCCAAATTGACCTCCAAGAACCAGCTCACACTGCCGAAGGCCGCCGTCGAAGCGGCCGGCAACACTGAGTATTTCGAGATCGAAGTGCACGCCGGACAACTGATCCTGACACCAGTTCGCCTGCAGCGAGCGGACGCGGTGCGCGCCAAGCTTGCCGAACTCGGACTGGACGACAACGATCTGTCGGCAGCCGTGGCTTGGGCACGCAAAACCGCCTCTCCTGCAAAGACTGCACGCGTAAATGAACCACGTGCCGGATACACCCAGGCCAAGGCCGCGAAGCGGTCCACCCGTAAACCTTCTGCGTGATGAGTGTCGTTGCGGGCCGGACGCCCCGTTGGGTGCTGGACACGAATGTGGCGCTTTCGGCGTTGATCCGCCCCGGCGGAATGGCGGGACGACTGCGCCTGGCATGGCAAGCCCGGTTGTTCGTGCCATTGACGGACAAGGGTACGGCCGGAGAACTGATACGGGTTCTGGCATATCCCAAGTTCCGGTCGACGGCGATGGAACAGCATGAATTGCTGGCCGACTATCTGCCGTGGACCGAGGCAGTACGGCTCCCTGAACCACCTCCTGCGGTCCCGCCCTGCCGCGATCCCGACGACATGCGCTTCCTGCAATTGGCATATGCGGCCAAGGCCGATGCGCTGGTAAGCGGCGATGCGGATTTGCTCACGCTGGCATCCGCGTCACGGATCAAGGTGATGACCCTTGCCGAAGCAGTCGCTGAATTGTCGGGCGGATAGTGAAGCGGGAAGCCGGATCGATTTCCTTCGCCCTGGTTACTCGCTAGTTGTCATTCAGACCATCTGGAGCGCGCGAATGCAAACGTTGCTTCCAACTGTTTTCAATGGCCACAACTTCCGAGGGCTCCATATCCGGTGAAACACGCTGCAATATGCTGAAGGCGAAGCCATCCGGATCGCAGTTTCGCAACAACCGGTTTCCGGCATGACCGCTTGCCGCATAGCCTTTCCACCGTCCCAGAAGATTGTCGGCCCCGCTTGCCGAGCCGACATAACCTTTCCCTGTAGTGGCATCGAAAATGTAATAAATACCGCGCCACTGTGACAGCGCCGAACGCCAGCTTGCGGGCAACGTCTTCATATCCTTCCATGCCAATACGATCTCGCGCCAATCCGGCATTGGCCGGACCAGACGGCTTTCCTCGTGGATGGTTTGCACCGGAAATACGTTCCGGCCAGCCCAACGCCACCAGGAACGCTCGATTCCAGGCCACCCCACCACCAGACATCCTTTCATCGTCGCCAGATGGAACGTCTCCCTCAAATCGAACCATAAAGACCGGCGTCCATGCGCCGCCCCCCGCGCTCCAAGAGCTTCCAACTCACGGTTTTCCGGTATCCGCCAGAATTCCGCATTCGATATGCGCCTGTGATCGGCCACCTCATACATGCCGACAAACATCGCACGGCCTGCCTCATGGCCTATGAAGGACGCAAGGTGCGTTGCCCTGCTCAATGCATTTTCCACTCGCTCTCCATGCTGGGATTGATATGCGTTGTAAACCTCATGACGTTCCGCCGCCAGAGTAGGAAGCGCGTTGCGAAGCGCCCGCTCGGCAGGTCGATGACGCATCACCATGATCCTCTTCGGATCAAGACCGGCCTTTACCAGGAGATCGTTGAGTTCAATCACGCGGCACCTTACACGCAGTTCACCCTTGTGGCATCCATGCAACCAACCCAGGTATTTTCAAGCGGTATCGCGCGCATACCTGGTTTCCACGTATTCATCGATCAACCCGATGAACTCGTGCGCGATGTTCTCGCCACGCAGCGTGACCTTCTTTTCGCCATCCACGAACACCGGCGCCGACGGTGCCTCGCCGGTGCCCGGCAAGGAAATGCCGATGTTGGCGTGGCGCGATTCGCCCGGCCCGTTGACCACGCAACCCATCACCGCCAGGGTCATGTTCTCCGCGCCCGGATGGGTGATGCGCCATTCCGGCATCTTCGCGCGCACGTGGTTCTGCACCACCTTGGCCAGTTCCTGGAAGAACTCCGAGGTGGTGCGCCCGCAGCCCGGGCAGGCGGTGACCATCGGCGTGAACGCGCGTTGCCCGGTGGTCTGCAGCAGCTCCTGCGCCACGATCACTTCCTGGGTGCGCGACTGGCCCGGTTCCGGGGTCAGGGAAATGCGGATGGTATCGCCGATGCCTTCCTGCAACAGCACCGCCAGCGCCGCCGACGAGGCCACGATGCCCTTGCTGCCGATGCCGGCCTCGGTCAGCCCCAGGTGCAGGGCGAAGTCGCTGCGCCGCGCCATGTCGCGGTACACCGCGATCAACTCCTGCACGCCGCTGACCTTGGCCGACAGCACGATGCGCTCGCGCGCCAAACCGATGTCCACCGCGCGCTGCGCCGAATCCAGCGCCGAACGGATCAGCGCCTCGCGCAACACGTGCGCAGCGTCGCGCGGCTCGTCCAACCTCGAATTCTCGTCCATCAATTGCGCGGCCAGCGCCTGGTCCAGCGAGCCCCAGTTGGCGCCGATCCGCACCGGCTTGCCATGACGGATGGCGAACTCGATCAGCTGCGCGAACTGGGTGTCCTTCTTCCTGCCGAAACCGACGTTGCCCGGATTGATCCGGTACTTGCCCAGCGCTTCGGCGCAGGCGGGCTCCTTCTCCAGCAACTGGTGGCCGTTGTAGTGGAAGTCGCCGATCAGCGGCACTTCGATGCCCATCATGCCCAGCCTGTCGCGGATGCGCGGGATGGCAGCGGCGGCTTCGGGCGTATTCACGGTCAGCCGCACCAGCTCCGAGCCGGCGCGCCACAGTTCGGCCACCTGTTTCGTGCTGGAAGCCACGTCGGCGGTGTCGGTGTTGGTCATCGACTGCACCACCACCGGACGGCCACCGCCCACGATCACGCCACCGACATCAACGGCATGAGTGAGCTTGCGGGACCAGTGGCCGGCGGGGGGCGTGGGGCGAGTGACGGCGTCGTGCATGCGTCCATTTTAGACCCAGTGACCGCCCGGCCCAACGCCGATCGCGCTGATGGCGCCGCCACGTTCATCCGCCATGCCCGTTGCCCCGCCCTGGCCTGTCCCGCCCGCGCCGGCAGGATTGGAAGCCGGGGACGCTTGGGTTACGGTGCAGGCCATGACCGATCCCGCCCGCGACGTCCTGACCCCCAGCCAGCTCAACACCCTGGCGCGCGACCTGCTGGAAGGCACGTTCCCGCTGATCTGGGTGGAAGGCGAGCTGGGCAACGTCACCCGTCCAGCCTCCGGGCACCTGTATTTCACCCTCAAGGACGCGCGCGCGCAGGTCCGCTGCGCCATGTTCAAGCCGAAAAGCCAGCGGCTGAAGTTCGTGCCGCGCGAAGGCCTGCGCGTGCTGGCGCGGGGGCGGCTGACCCTGTACGAGGCGCGCGGCGACTACCAGTTGGTGATCGACCACTTGGAAGAGGCCGGCGAAGGCGCCTTGCGCCGCGCATTCGAGGAACTGAAGGCGAAACTCGCCGCCGAAGGGCTGTTCGACGCGGAGCGCAAGCGCCCGCTCCCGGCGCACGTCCACCGCCTGGGCGTGATCACCTCGCCCAGCGGCGCGGCGGTACGCGACGTGCTCAGCGTGCTGGCAAGGCGTTTCCCGCTGTTGGACGTGGATGTGCTACCGGTGCAGGTGCAGGGCGAAACCGCACCCCCGCAGATCATCGACATGCTGCGGCGTGCCGGCGCTTCCGGCCGCTACGACACGCTGCTGCTGGCCCGCGGCGGCGGCTCGCTGGAAGATCTTTGGGCGTTCAACGACGAGAAACTGGCCCGCGCCATCGCGGCTTCGCCGGTGCCGGTGGTGTCCGCCATCGGCCACGAAACCGATTTCACCCTGGCCGACTTCGCCGCCGACCTGCGCGCGCCCACGCCCTCGGTGGCGGCCGAACTGCTGGTGCCGGACCGCCGCGACCTGCTGAACCGGCTGGCCACGCTGCAACGCCGCCTGTCGACCCAGCAGATGCACCGGCTGCGTCAGCAGATGCAACGCGCCGATCGCGCCGCGCTGCGCCTAAACGCCCTGCGCCCGCAGGCGCAACTGGAACTTCTCCGGCGCAGGCAGGCCGAGGCAGGGCGACGGCTGCAATCACTGTGGCAGGAACAACACGAACGCCGCATGGCCCGCCTGCGGCATGCCGCAGCCATCCTTCGCGCCTCCCGGCCACAGCGGCGGCTCACCGTGCTCCGCGAACGCCTGCTCGCACTCGGCCCGCGCCCGCAGGCTGCCATCGCACGCCAGCTGCAACGCGAAGCGCTCAGGCTGCGCGGCCTGGCCCGCTCGCTGGAAGCGGTCAGTCCCCTCGCCACGGTGGCGCGCGGCTATGCGCTGGTCACCCACGAGGATGGCTCGCTCGTGCGTTCGGTCCGCCAGGTCGGAACCGGCGACGCCGTGCGCGCGCGCCTGGGCGACGGCGAGCTTGAACTGCGCGTGGAGCATTCGCATCCATTCGGGCACGAATGAGGCGTCGGGGGCGTAGCCCGATCCTGTGTCGCGACTTCCACCTGCGCAATACCCCTGTAGGAGCGACATAAGTCGCGATGAGGCTTTACCGATAGCCTGTCGCGACTTATGTCGCTCCTACAGGTGAAAGGTATTTGCGGGCCGGATCAATAACCCCGTTGCTGCCCATCGGCCGTTCCAATCTCCTGCCCATCACGACAGGAGTTCCGTCATGCCATACCGCCGTTTCTGCATCACCGTGCTGGCCACCGCGCTGATCGCCGCCTGCCAGTCCGACCCCGCCAACAAAAACGCCGAGGCTCCCGCCGCGGACGCCGAAGCCCGCATGCGCCATGAGGTGCTGGTGACCGGCTCAAGGGTCCAGGCGGACCATGCCCGCGATGCCTACGCCCCTCCACCGCCATCGCCCGCACCGGCCATGCGCCTGCTTGCGCGGGAGTCGGCGACCCATGACATGGCCATCGCGCCGATCCGGCAGATGCCCGCCAACACCGAGAAATACGCCGAGCGCCACGACAATCCCGTGCAGCGCGCCAGCGAGCAGCCCGTCTCCACCTTCTCCATCGACGTGGACACCGGCAGCTATTCCAACGTGCGCCGCATGCTGCGCGATGGGTATCGCCCGCCCGCCGATGCGGTGCGCGCCGAGGAATTCCTCAACTACTTCAGCTACGGACATCCGGCACCCCTCGATCGCAACACCCCCTTCCGGGTCACCACCGAACTGGCCCCAGCGCCATGGAACCCGAAGCGCGAACTGTTGATGATCGGCATCAAGGGCTACGACGTGCCCAAGGTCACCCTGCCTGCATCCAACCTGGTGTTCCTGATCGACACCTCCGGATCGATGTATTCGGAGGACAAGCTGCCGCTGCTCAAGCGCGCGTTCGCGCAACTGGTGCCGCAACTGCGCGCGCAGGACCGCGTCTCCATCGTGGTCTACGCCGGCTCCGCCGGATTGGTCCTTCCGCCCACTCCGGGCGACCGCCATGGCGAAATCCTCGCGGCGCTGGAGCAGTTGCAGGCCGGCGGCAGCACCAACGGCGGCGACGGCATCCGGCTGGCCTATGCGATGGCCCGGCAGGCATTCGTGAAGGATGGCGTCAACCGCGTGATCCTGGCCACCGACGGCGACTTCAACGTGGGCACGGTCGGCCAGAACGCGCTGGAAACCCTGGTCGCCGACCAACGCAAGGCCGGCATCGCGCTGACCACGCTGGGCTTCGGCCAGGGCAACTACAACGACCACCTGGCCGAACGGCTGGCCGACGTGGGCAACGGCAATCACGCCTACATCGACACCTTGCAGGAAGCCCGCAAGGTGCTGGTGGACGAAATGCAATCGACCCTGCTGACCATCGCCCAGGACGTGAAGATCCAGATCGAGTTCAACCCCGCGCTGGTGTCCGAATACCGGCTGATCGGCTACGAGAACCGGCTGCTGGCCCGCGAGGATTTCGCCAACGACAAGGTCGATGCCGGCGACATCGGCGCCGGCCACGAGGTGACTGCGCTCTACGAAATCACCCGCACCGGCTCCGGCGCGGAGCGGCTGCCACCACTGCGCTATGCCGGCAACACGGCAAGCGCAACCGGCAACGCCACGGAACTGGCGCACCTGCGGCTACGCTACAAACTGCCCGGCCAGGAGAACAGCCGGTTGATCGAAACACCGATCCGGGCAGACGCGCGGGCCACGCGACCGAGCGAGGCCTTCCGTTTCGCCAGCGCGGTGGCCGCCTATGCCGACCTGCTGCGCGGCGGCACCCGCATGGATGGCTGGCGCTGGAACGATGTCGTCGAAACCGCCAACAACGCCCGTGGCGAGGATCGCTTCGGCCTGCGCCGCGAATTCATCGAACTGGTTGCGGAAGCGCAACGGATCGTCGAACCCGCCACCGCGGCGGTCGCCGTATCCGACGGCGGATGACCGCTTTGTAGGAGCGGCCTTGGCCGCGATGGCTTTCACGGTAAAGCCCATCGCGGCCAAGAGCCGCTCCTACAGGAGGCGACCGGATTTCAGATGGTCGGTTCCGGTTTCCCCAGCAGATAGCCCTGCCCGAAGCTGCATCCCAGTTCCAGCAGGGCCTGCTTCTGGATTTCGGTTTCTATGCCCTCGGCGATCGTGTCTATCCCCAGCGTGCCGGCCAGCGCCAGGATGGCGCGTACCAGCGCCTGGCTCTCCGGCCGGCTTTCGCCGCCTATGCCGGCCACGAAGCTGCGATCGATCTTCAGCACCGAGATCGGGAACCGGTGCAGGTACGACAATGCCGAGAACCCGGTTCCGAAATCATCGAGCTGGGCCAGGATGCCGTGCTGCCGCAAGGTGCGCAGGATGCGCAGCGTGCGCGGCGCGTCATCCAGCAGCGCCACTTCGGTGATCTCCAGCCGGAGCCGCGCAGGATCGGCGCCGGTGGCGTCGAACATGGCCAGCACGCGGTCGGCGAAATCCGGCGAGCGGAAGTGCCGCGGGGAAACGTTCACCGACACGTAGCCTTCCCCGCCGCGGGCGATCTGCATGACCACCTGCTCGTAGATCTGCCAGTCGACCTGCTCGATCAGTCCACTGTCCTCGCCCACCCGGATGAACTCGCTGGGCAGCAGGATGCCGCGCCCGTCGTGGTGCCAGCGCAACAAGGCCTCGTGCCCGATCAGCTCGCCATCGTCCAGCCGGCGGATCGGTTGGTAATACGGCACGAAATCACGGTTCTTGATGCTGCGGCGGAGGTCCGCTTCCAGGTCCAGGCTTTGCATCGCCTCCTCGCGCATCACCTCGTCGAAGATCGCCCAGCGCTCGCGGCCATTGCCCTTGGCCCGGTACATCGCGGCATCGGCGTCGCGCAGCAGCTCCTCGCCGTTCTGGTAACGCGGGTGCCAGATCGCGATGCCAAGGCTGGCCGACGGGAACAGTTCGCGGCCGGCCACCCACAGCGGACGCTCGAGCATGTCCAGCAAGCGTTGCGCGATATCGCGGATGCTTTCATCACCGTCCGCGTACTCGGCCAGGATGGCGAATTCATCGCCGCCCAGGCGCGACACCACGTCGTTGCTGCGCATGGTGGACACGATGCGGTGCGCGACCTCGATCAGCAGTTCGTCGCCCGCCGCATGGCCGATGCTGTCGTTGACCAACTTGAAGCGGTCCAGGTCCAGGAACAGCACCGCGAACGTCTGCCCGTCGCCATGCCGCGCCCGCAGGATGGCCGCGGCAAGGCGGTCCAGCAGGTGCATGCGGTTGGGCAGGCCGGTCAAGGCATCGTGCGTGGCCTGGTGGATGAGCCGCTGCTCGGCGCGCATGCGCTCGCTCATCTGCGACAGCAACTTGGCGTTGGCCTCGGCCAGTTCCGAGGTCCGCTCCTCCACCCGTCGTTCCAGCTCCAGGTGCACGTCGCGGAAATGCTGCTGCGAACGCTGCCGTGCAAGTCCGTTGCCCAGGTTGTGGGCCACGAACATCAGCAGATTCTGGTCGTGCGGCGTGAACGCGATGTCCGGCGAGTAGCTTTGCACCACCACCGCGCCCACCACTTCCTCGTTGCTGTACAGCGGAGCGCCCAGCCAACTGAAGGATTTCGGGCCTATCGAATGCACCTTGCCCTGTTCCTGCAATTCGTCCAGCAACCCGGAATCGGCAAGCAGCGGCTTCCCGGAATTGATGACGTATTCGGTCAATCCGTTGGTCAGGCGCCGCGATTTCCTGATCGGATCCAGCTCGTCGATCGAATACGGGAACTCGATCATCTGCCGGTCGTCCGACAACAGCGCGATGTAGAAATTGCGCGCGTGTATCAGCTCGTCCACCACCGCATGCACGTCGGCGTAGAACCGCTCGAGACTTTCCGAGGTGATGGACAGCTCGGCGATGCGGAACAGCGCGCCTTGCAGCTTCTCGGCGCGCTTGCGTTCCATGACCTCCGCCTGGAGCTCGCGGTTGGCGCGCTGCAACTCCTGCGTGCGCTCTTCCACGCGTCGCTCCAGGCCTGCATGGGCGTACTTGCGGTCCAGCGCGGTCAGGATGTGCTGGGCCACGTAGCCAAGCAACGCCCGGTCTTCATCGGCATAGCTGCCCGGCGTGTCGTAGCACTGCACCACGATGGCGCCGCAGACCCGGTCGTCGCGGCGCATCGGCACGCCCAGCCAATCCTGGCTGTCGGGGCCGTGCGCGGAATCGAGCACCACGCCCAGTTTCTGCCGGATCATCGAGGAAGGGCCTCGCAACGGCTGGCCATGCCTGAGCAGGGCGAAGGTCAGGCTGTTGGGCATTTCCTCTTCGGTGAATTCACGCTCCGGCTCGGCGACGTAAGGGTCCTTCTGGTCGGCGAAATACAGGAAACGCACGCTGCGCTTCTGGTCGTCGTACAGCACGATGTAGCAGTTCTCGGCATACATCAGGCTGCCCAGCACCGCGTGGACCCGGCGCAGCATTTCCGGCATTTCCATGTCCGCGCTGGCCAGATCGGCGATTTCGTACAGCGCCTGCTGCAGGCGCTTGGACTTTTCCAGCGAAAGTATCCTGGCCTGGGCGCGCAACGCATCCAGCCGTGCCACCACCAGCGTCCTGGCCAACGCCAGCCATGACTGCTGCTCGGCCACGCTCAATGCCCTGGGACTCGACGCCGCCACGGCCATGCGGGCATTGCCATCCAGGCTGTCCCAGACGTGCAGCAGCCCTTCGGACTCCTCATGCTCCCCCGCGGCCTCGGAAAGCGCCGCTTCCGCACGTTTCCTCAGCTCGGGCGGTCCCCCGGGCGATACCGCGCTTCCCGAACCCAGCGCCCAGTCGCGCCAGGCCACGGCCGCACTGGAACCTGCCGGCAACAGCCGGCCCAGCGTGGCGACGATGCGCTCCGCCTGCGAAACGGGCACGCCCGCATCATGGTTGTAGACACCGACAGCCTGATCGGGCATCCCCGCTTTCCCCATGCGCAGACACGATGCTGCGGCTTTTCCATCATTCCCCCACCCGGCCAGCATACCTCGACAGGACAGCCTTCGTGCCTGGCCGGAACCCCATTGCCGCAGGACAACCGTTTGCAGAATGCATGTACAGCGCGATTTCCCTCCCTGCAACCCCATTCAGGGCCCTTCCCGCAACCCGGGCATGCGCCACACCGAACGCCTGCGGCTTTGCACCCGCGCCCGGAGGGCTTAGTCTGGCGCCGGTGAACGACGTTGCAGAACCCCGGGACGAGACGCTGATGCTGGCCTTCGCGGCCGGCGACGCGGCGGCATTCGAACAGCTTTACGCCCGCCACCGGGGACCGCTGTATCGCTTCCTGCTGCGCCACTTGCGCGACAGCGCACTGGCCGACGAATTCTTCCAGGACGTCTGGCAGCGCGTCATTGCCGCCCGCCAGGGTTGGAAGCCGGAAGCCGCCTTCACCACCTGGCTGTTCCGCATCGCGCACAATCGCCTCAACGACCATTGGCGCGCGCGCAAGCACCGCCCGCCCGCACCCGAGGACGCCGAGGAACGCCTGTTGCAGGTGACGGACCCGGAAACCCCGGAGCGCGTACTGTCCGAATTCGAACAGCGACGCCAATTGCAACTGGCGCTGGACGAATTACCGGACGACCAGCGCGAAGTATTGCTGTTGCGGCTGGAACAGGAACTGACCCTGGAGGAAATCGGCCAGATCACCGGCGTGGGCCGGGAGACGGTCAAATCTAGATTGCGCTACGCCATGGACAAGCTGCGCACGAGACTGAGCACATGACCCGCCCCTACGAACCGCTGACCGACGAAGAGCGCCAGCTGGCCTCCCGGCTGGACAAGCTGGGACCGCGCGGCGAACCCTCGCCCGCGCTGGATGCCCGCATCCTGGCCGCCGCGCAGGCCGCTGTCGCCGCCACGCCGGCTACCCGCCGCAAACCGCGCTGGCCGGTGGCGCTGGGGCTGGCCGCCTCCGCCGTGTTGGCGGTCGGCGTGGCCTGGCAACTGCGCCCGCTGCAGGAGAACGCATTCGAACGGCAAGCTCCGGCTGCCGCCCCGCCCGCGTCAGCTCAGGCACCCATTACCGCCATTGAAGAACGCGAAACCGCTGCCGAAGCCGATGTCGCCGTCACTTCCACTGAAGTACCAGCACCGGCCGCCGAGGCACCAGCTGCGGCGATATCCGCACGTCCGCTGCCACCCCCAACCCAACCCCGTGCAGACAGGGTCCGGACAACACCTGCGGTTCCCCGCCAAGCGCCATCCGCACCCGCTCCGGTGATTTCGCAAGCGACCGAATCCGCCCCGGAAACGGATGCCTACTCACCGCCGCCGCCCCCTCCTCCTCCAGCTCTCCCTGCACCTCCTCCGCTGGTTGCTGCCCCCCCTGCCCCCCAGTCGGCCCCCATGGCGGACAGCGAGGCCGCCATGAAATTCACCGCCGATCCCGAACAAGTCGTCGTGACCGGCGCCAGGGTGATGACAACCCGCGAAAGCGCTGCGCGCGCCGAAGCCTCCCGGCAAGCCAAGGCCGAGCGACAGGCCCGCCGTGCCTCCGAGATCCGCAATCTGGCCGGCCCGCCCGCCGCTGCCGCACCCGCCCTGGATTCGATCCCGGTAGCGCAGGATGCCGCCCTGTCCATCGAAGACTGGCTGCAACGCATCCGCGAACGCCGCGACAGCGGCGCGCTGCAGGCTGCCCGCGACAGCCTGCAAGACTTCGTGGAAGCCCATCCGGAACATCTGCTGCCGGACGATCTGCGCCCGCTGCTCGATCCTCCATGAGCCACGCCCTGGTCGCCCCCGCCTCGCATGTGCTGGAGGTCAAGCACAGCCGCTTCATCGCCCGCGCTGCTCCGGTCTCCACCCCCGAGGCGGCACTGGCCTTCCTGCGCGAGGTGGCCGATCCCGATGCCACCCACAACTGCTGGGCCTACCGCATCGGCGGCGAATACCGCTCCAGCGACGACAACGAGCCGGCCGGCACCGCCGGCCGCCCCATCCTGGCCGCCATCGACGGCCAGGACTGCGACCGGGTGATGGTGGTGGTGACGCGCTGGTTCGGCGGCATCAAGCTGGGCGCGGGCGGGCTGGTGCGCGCCTACGGCGGCGCGGCCGCCGAATGCCTGCGTCTGGCCGAGAAGCGGCCGCTGATCGCCATGCGCTCGCTGTGGCTGGCCGCTCCGTTCGAGGATCTGGGCGCCCTGCATGCCGCGGCGGCCGCGCACGACGCGGAAAAACAGGAGGAGCATTTCGACGAATCCGGCGTACGCTTGCGCCTGCGTCTGCCCGCCGATCGCGTCGAGACCTTGAAAATCCACCTCCGCGACGCCACCCGTGACAGGGTGCGCTTCTCCGCAACGGACGCGCCCGACCCGAGCGCTCCGGACCTGGATACGAATGACTGACCCCGCCACCGATCCCTCCCCGCAGGATGCGTCCGCCGGCGGCAAATCGCCGCGCGCCAAACTGGGCACCTTGCGCGCGCTGTGGCCGTTCGTGCGCAAGCACACCGGCCTGTTCGTCGCCTGGCTGGCCGCGCTGGCGGTCGCTTCCGTCGCCACCCTGAGCCTGCCCGTCGCCTTCCGGCAGATGATCGACCACGGGTTTTCCGACGGCGCCAACATCAACCGCGCCTTCCTGTTCCTGTTCGTGGTGGCGGTGGTGCTGGCGCTGGCCAGTGCGGCGCGCTTCTATTTCGTTTCGCTGCTGGGCGAGAAGGTGGTGGCCGACCTGCGCCGGCAACTGTATGCGCACCTGATCGGGCTGGATGCCGAATTCCACGACCGCAGCCGCAGCGGCGAGTTGGTTTCGCGGCTGTCCGCCGACAGTGAACTGCTGCGCAACGTGGTCGCCACCAGCATGTCGGTGGCCCTGCGCAGCAGCGTGACGGTGATCGGCAGTCTGGTGATGCTGTTCGTCACCAGTCCGCGGCTGGCATCGTTCGCGTTGATCGGCATTCCGCTGGCGGTGTTGCCCATCGTGCTGGGCGCGCGGCGGCTGGAAAAAGCCTCGCGCGCCAGCCAGGACCGGGTGGCCGACGCCAACAGCCTGGCCAATGAGACCCTGGGCGCAGTGCGCACGGTGCAGGCGCACGCGCGGGAGCCGTACGAACGCGAACGTTTCGGTGCGGCCATCGCCACCGCCGTGGACACCGCGCGCCGCCGCATCCGCGCGCAGGCGTTGGTGACCGCCGGCGCCATCACCCTGATCTTCGGCGCCATCGTGGCCGTGCTGTGGCTGGGCGCGCACGATGTGATTGCCGGCAACATGAGCGCGGGCACGCTGGGGCAGTTCGTGCTGTACGCGCTGATCGGCGGTGGTTCGGTCGGCGCGCTGGCGGAAGTCTGGAACGAACTGCAACGCGCCTCCGGCGGCATGGGCCGGATCGCCGAGCTGTTGCAGGAATCCTCGCGCATCACCGCGCCGGCGCAGCCGAAGCATCTGCCGGTTCCGGTACGGGGCGAGATCCGTTTCGAGCAGGTCGGCTTCCACTACCCGTCACGGCCCGATCTGCCCGCGCTGAACGGTTTCGACCTGAGCGTGCGGCCCGGCGAGACGGTGGCGCTGGTCGGGCCGTCCGGCGCGGGCAAGAGCACGGTGCTGTCGATGCTGCTGCGTTTCCACGATGTGGAATCCGGTGCGGTCCGCATCGATGGCGTCGATGTGCGCGATATGGACCCGGCCGAGCTGCGCGAGCACATCGCGCTGGTGCCGCAGCACCCCACCCTGTTCGCCGCCAGCGCGGCGGACAACATCCGCTACGGCCGGCTGGACGCGACCGACGCGGAACTGCTGGCGGCGGCGGAAGCCGCAGAGGCGGACGATTTCATCCGCGAACTGCCGCAGGGTTTCGACAGCCCGCTGGGCGAACGCGGCGCGCGCCTGTCCGGCGGGCAGCAGCAACGCATCGCCATCGCCCGCGCGCTGTTGAAGGACGCCCCGGTGCTGCTGCTGGACGAAGCGACCAGTGCTCTGGACGCGCAGAGCGAACGCGCCGTGCAGCACGCGCTGGAACGGTTGATGGAAGGCCGCACTACCCTGGTCATCGCCCACCGCCTGGCAACGGTGCTGAAGGCCGACAGGATCGTGGTGATGGATCGGGGGCGCATCGTGGCCCAGGGCACGCATGCGGAATTGCTGGCGCAGGATGGGCTTTATGCGGAGCTGGCGCGGTTGCAGTTCATCGACTGATAGCCAGCGCAGACCGGGTTGCCATGGTCGGAAACGACCCTTAATATAACGTTCGTTATAACAAGCGAGCGGGGCCGCCATGAAGCTCAAGATCACCACCATCGGCAACTCCGCCGGCGTCATCCTGCCCAAGGAACTGCTGGCCCGCCTGCGCCTTGAGAAAGGCGACGAGTTGTATGCACTGGAGACGCCGGACGGGGTCAAGTTGACCACTTTTGATCCGGAGCTGGCCAAACAGATGGAAGTGGCCGAACAGGTCATGCGCAAGCGCCGCGCCCTGCTGAACAAACTGGCGCAATAGGCGTGCCGTCATGATCGTCTGGATCGGCAAGCCCCTCATCCTCGCCATCCATGACCGCCAGCTCGCCGAGCATGGCGGCATTGCCGGCGTGCGCGACGAAACCCTGCTCGATTCCGCGCTGGCGCGTCCGCAACAGCGGTACGCCTACGGAGACCCCCCACCGAATCTTGCGGACCTCGCCGCCAGCCTCGCCTTCGGACTGGCACGCAATCATCCGTTTGCCGACGGCAACAAACGCACTGCGGCGGTCGCCTGCGAAACCTTCCTGATGCTCAACGACGCCGAACTCGACGTCGATGACGTCACCTTGTACCCGGTTTACATCGGATTGGCCGAGGGTAGCTTGTCCGAGGCGGAATTCGCCGAATGGCTGCGTCAACGCATCATGGTGATGCCGGGCAGCAAGGTGCAGGAAGAATCTTCTCAGTACATGCGATAAGGTCGGTATTGGACTGTTTCTCTCTGAATTATTCCAAGAATTTTCGAGCTAATCACTTCGACCACTCATTGGAAAGTGTTTCTGCTTGTTGAAGAACAAGCTCGACTGCGTCGGATTGCTTGTCTGGTGGATACCTCCATTTCTGCAAGGTACGTCGCACCAAAATTCGGAGTCTTGCCCGCACGCTCTCACGCACCTGCCAATCCACGGTAGTGCTGTTACGCAGTTTTTCAGTGATCTCAACAGCGATCTTCTTGAGGATGTCGTCGCCCAACTCCCGCACGGCGCTTTCGTTATTGGCCAGTGCGTCGTAGAAGGCGATCTCATCCGGATTCAGCCCCAATGCTGCTTCGCGCTCCAGCGCCGCCTGGAAGTCCTTGGCCATCTGGATCAGTTCTTCGATGACCTGCGCCGTCTCCACCGCCCGGTTGTGGTATTTGCGCAGGGTTTCCAGCAGGCGGTCGCCGTACTTCTTCTCCTGCACGACGTTGTTGCGTGCGCGGGCCTTGATCTCGTCGCGCAGCAACTTTTCCAGCAACTCCACCGCAAGGTTGCGGCTGGGCATGTTGCGCACGTCTTCCAGAAATTCTTCCGACAGCAGGCCGATGTTGGGCTTGTCCAGGCCCGCCAGGGCGAAGATATCCGCCACGCCATCGGCCACGATGGCGTTGTCCAGTATCTGCTTGAGTGCGCTGTTCTTGTCCGCGTCGGAACGCTTGCGATCCACCGTGGTGAACTTGACGATGGCGGCCTTGATGGCGGCGAAGAAGGCGATCTCCGTGCGCAGGGCGGCGGCTTCGTCCAGTGTGCTGCACAGGGAAAACGCCTTGCTCACGCCCAGCATGGCATCCAGAAAGCGTTGCTTGCCATCCTTCAACCCAAGGATATGGTTCGCCACCGGCACCAGCAGCTGCATCGCATCGGTCTCGAACCCGCTGTAGTCGAAGCCGTTCATCATGCCGCGCACAGCATCCAGCCTTCGCAGCAGTTCGGCCAGGGCTTCAGCCGCGTTGTGCGCCGGGTCGCCCTTGCCCTTGGATTCGGTGTAGGTCTTGAGCGCCGCTTTCAGCTCGTTGGCGATGCCGATGTAATCCACCACCAGGCCGCCGGGCTTGTTGCGGAACACCCGGTTGACGCGGGCAATGGCCTGCATCAGGTTGTGGCCCTTCATGGGCTTGTCCACGTACATGGTGTGGCAACAGGGGGCATCGAAGCCGGTCAGCCACATGTCGCGCACGATCACCAATTGCAACGGGTCCGCCGGGTCCTTGAAGCGCTTTTCCAGGCGCTTCTTCACCTGCTGGTTGTACAGGTGCGGCTGCAACAAGGGTTTGTCCGCCGCCGAGCCGGTCATCACCACCTTGATCGCGCCCTTTTCCGAATCATCGTCATGCCAGTCAGGGCGAAGGGCAACGATGGCCTTGTACAGTTCGGCGCAGATGTCGCGGCTCATGCAGACGATCATTGCCTTGCCTTCCAGCGTGGCCGTGCGCGTCTCGAAATGCTGCACCAGATCGGCGGCCACCTGTTCCAGCCGCGGCTGGGCGCCCACCAGCTTGGTCAATGCGGCCCAGTCGCTCTTGGTCTTTTCGCGGGCAGTGATGTCCTCTTCGTCCTCGATGACCTCATCCACCTGGGCATTCAGTGCATCGATCTCGGCCTGGTTCACGTCCAGCTTGGCCAGGCGGGACTCAAAGAAGATCGGCACCGTGGCGCCATCATCCACCGCATCCTGGATGTCGTAGATGCTGACGTAGTCGCCGAACACCGCCCGCGTGTCCTTGTCTTCCAGCGCGATGGGCGTGCCCGTGAAACCGATGAAGGTGGCGTTCTTCAGCGCGTCGCGCAGGTGCTTGGCATAGCCGAACACGTACTTGCCGGTCTTGGTGTCCAGTCGCCCTTTCATGCCGTACTGGCTGCGGTGTGCCTCGTCGGAGATCACCACGATATTGCTGCGATCCGACAGCAGCGGGTGCTGCTCCTCGTCATCCAGCAGCGCGAATTTCTGCACCGTGGTGAAGATGATGCCGCCCGCCTCGCGCGAGGCCAGCATCTCGCGCAGTTCTTCGCGGCTGCCCGCCTGCACCGGCGTTTGCCTGAGCAGGTCTTCGGCGGCGCAGAAGGTGCCGAACAACTGTCCGTCCAGATCGTTGCGGTCCGTCACCACCACCAGCGTGGGGTTCTTCATCTCCGGCTGTTGCAACAGCTTGCCCGCATAGCAAGCCATGGTGATGCTCTTGCCCGAGCCCTGGGTGTGCCACACCACACCGGCCTTGCGGCTGCCGGGCTGTACTTCCTTGCCATAGGTGGCGCGTGGCTCTTGCACTTCCAGCATACCCTTGTTCGGGTTGCTGGCGGCGATCACCGTAGCCTTCACCGCTTCGCGCACCGCATGGAACTGGTGGTAGCCGGCGATCTTCTTGACGATCTGGTCGGCATCCTGCTCGAACAGGACGAAGTGGCGCACATAGTCGAGAAACAGCGCAGGCTCGAAAAAGCCGCGCACCAGCGTTTCCAGCTCGAACTCCAGCAGCGGCCGGTCATCCTCGTTGGAAATCGCCCGCCAGGGCTGCATGCGCTCCTGGTTGGCCGTCAGCGAACCCAGCCGCGCCGTGAAGCCGTCACTAGCTACCACCGCCACGTTGGTGTTGAACAAGTCGCTGATCTCTTCCTTGTAGGTCTGAATCTGGTTGAAGGCGTCCCAGATGTCGGTCTGCTCGTTGGCTGGGTTCTTCAGCTCGATCACCGCCAGCGGCAGGCCGTTGACGAAGGCCACCAGGTCGGGACGGCGCGGCTGCTTGGTGCCGGCCACGGTGAATTGGCTAACCAGCAGGAAGTCGTTGTTGCGTGGGTCAGCGAAGTCGATCAGGTTCACCAGATCGCTGCGCTTCTTGTCGCCCACGGAAAACTCGACGGGAATGCCGGCCAGCAGCAGCCGATGCACCCGGCGATTGCGGGCGATCAGCAGCGGCTCACTCACGGTCAGCAGCTCGTGTGCGGCTTGTTCCAACGCGGCGGCGGGGATGTGCGGGTTGATGCGCGCCAGCGCGGCCAACAGGCGTTCGCGCAGCACCACCTGGCGGTAGTCGCTGCGGGCGGGCTGACCGCCATCGGGCGCAATGGCCGGGCCGTTGACGTGGTGCCATCCCAGCTCGCCAAACCAGCCGATGGCGGCGTCTTCGAGTTGCTGTTCGGTAATGCTCATGTCGTCCGTTCTTCCGTATCGCCTTTCAGCAGCACGAAGTGCTCGATCAGCCGCACCATCAGCTCCTTCTGCGCGGGCAGGCTCTCGGCCACCAGCAGCGCCAGCGCCACCAGCGTGTTGTCGTTGATGAGCTGCTCCACCGGCCGCGCCAGCAGGTGCTGGTTCAGCCGCAAGTACCAGAGGAACAGGAACGAACCCGTGCGCTTGTTGCCATCGGCCAGCGGGTGGTTCTTGATGACGAAGTACAGCAGATGCGCCGCCCGGCTGGCCACGTTGGGGTAGAACAGCTCGTCGCCAAAGCCCTGCTCGATGGTGGCCATGGCGGACGCCAGCCCGTCGCCGCGCAACTGGCCGAACAGTTCCGTGGCCTCGCCCTTGGCGATCAACTCCACCTTCAGTTGCGCCATGGCCACCAGCGCATCGTCCAGCGCCAGCGCCCGCATGCCGTTCTGCCGGGCACTCTGCTCGGTCAGGCTCTGCTCGTCATAGCCTTGCAGCAGGCTCCAACTGCGGGCGTAGTCGCCAATCACCTGCAACACCGCTCGCCCTTCATCCGAGACAAGCTGCTGGTTCGCCAGCGTGCGCGACAGCAGGCTCACCGCCTGCTCGAACTCGATGCCGCGCTCGGCCAGACGGCGCTCGTTCAGCGTGTAGCCCTCCACCAGATGCTGGCGCAGCACACGGGTGGCCCATTGGCGGAACTGCACACCGCGCGGCGATTTCACCCGGTAACCCACCGAGATGATCACGTCGAGGTTGTAGAAGCGCACCGGTTTGTCGGAGCCAGCAATGTGCAAATTCTGCACATTGCTTTTTTCCTGAAGCTCACCCTCTTTGAACACGTTACCGATGTGACGTGTAATGACCGACCGATCGCGCCCAAACAGTTCCGCCATTTGCCCCTGGCGCAGCCATACCGTTTCCTGATCCAAGGAAACATCCAACTGAATCTGGCCGTCATCCGATTGATAAATGGCAAGGTTTGATTGGCGCATTGTCATATTCATTATTGATTCGAAAGGGTCAATGAAAATCTTGCTGCATCTTGCCAACCAATTGCTTCAAGTATTTCTCTGACTCCCAGACCTTTCGAGAACATGGAGATGCCGAAGGATGGCTACGCGTCCATAGGAAATTTTGATGATTCTGCTCATAGCATTCATGACGGACAAAGGTTCCAATCATCGCCCCGCTATCCATTGGCATGTTCCGGGAGTACGCCGGAAGCAAACCACGATACACCTCACCAAACAAAGGTCTGCTGCCAAGCCACGCATAGGTCACGCAACGCTCGTCATGCTTGGCTACTGCATTTTCCGGCATCAAAAACATTGGCGCGCCGCCGGGAAGATCAGCAGGCCTGTATCTCAATGGTTTTTGATAAACACTCATGACCCGTGGATCAACAATCCGACGGGGTCAGGGGCAACTCGCCGGAGAGGAGTTTGGGGAGGAGGGTATCGCGGAGTTCAGAAAGTTGCCGAGACTCCAGATTGAGATTTTCAATGTGTGAATAGAACGGGCGCACCCTTTCCGAGAAGGCGCATCTCAGCTCTGGGGACGCACAAGCAAATTTCCAGCCAGCAATTGCTTCCTTGTCTCCTCTTGGCATTTTTGCCCCTTTGGATGTGCGCATCATGAATTCAAAAAAAACATCCTGATAGAGTAAGTTGTAAAGGAACTCTCGGCAGTCTTTTTC
Source organism: uncultured Pseudoxanthomonas sp. (assembly GCA_964562135.1). GTDB lineage: Bacteria > Pseudomonadota > Gammaproteobacteria > Xanthomonadales > Xanthomonadaceae > Pseudoxanthomonas_A. The sequence goes on from CAZLSG010000013.1 coordinate 35,862, forward strand.
CTTCGCCTCGAAACAGAGCACATCATTTGATCGCCCTCCGGCAAAACGGGAAAACCATATTTTTTTGAAATATGGTCTGATGTTGGAAACTAGAATATTTCCACTTTTGAAAGTCGGCACAGTAGCGGCCGCTGGGAGGGACGTCGCACTACTTATGCCACCTCGGTTCTCCAGCATATTCTCTGTGGAAATATAGTTCTCCACAGTCAGAGAAGACACTTCAATCTTGCCCGTTGCAAACCGTGCTAGATCAGAGACGGATTTAATTCCCCACCCCTTCGGCATCTCTCCCAACTCCGACTCTTCCATCGCATCGGGAAACAGCGCGGCGGTGGCGGCGAGTTGGTCGTGGTGCTCGCGGGGCATCTGGTCGAGTTCGGCGTCGGTCTTGCCGCTGATGGCGCGCATAGCGGCGCGCAGCGGGTCTTGGCCTTGTTCGATGGCTGCGATCTTGGCCTTGACCGGGTCGAAATCGACAAACCAGGATTTGAAGATGGCTTGCGCCATGGCTTCGAGGGTTTGGTTGATGCGGCGGTTCGCGCGAATCTTGGCATCAAGCGCCTTGATGTTTCGGACGACAATTTGCTGCTCTTCGATTGAGGGAACGGGAACTTCGATTGTTTTCAGGTATGACGAGGGACGTGCGATTGATGGCACACCAACCTGGTTAGCGTTGGCAAGAAGTTTGTGCTGCCCTTCAGGACTTTTGAAATAGTAGACAACAAACTCCGGAAGAATAAGACTGGTATCACAGCGTAAATAGAACTGCCGCTGCGAGATAACATATCTCTGATATTTTGAATGGTTCGGAATAAACGCCACCTGCCCAATATTTCCAGCATGGGTAAAAATCACATCTCCCCTTTGAACATTGGCATTTTTGAGAGAGTCAGCGTGTTCTTCCGTAATGAAATTGAACTCACTATCTGTTAGCTCTGCTTCACGCAGGTGCTTCCCACTGATTATGGGAATACCCGTATCTGTGAATGTTTCAACTTTAATTGATGAGCCAAACGGCCCCATTGCAACCTTCAGGGCAATTTCTTCAACTCGTTTGTAGGGCCACTTACCAGCCATACCCCAACCCCGCCAGATTCTTCCTAATCTCCGCTTCCAGCCTCGCACTCTCCGCAAACTGCTCCGCCAGTTGCGCCGTCAGCCGCTGCATCTTCTCAGCAAAGGGTTCGCCATCCTCTTCCTGCTCGGCCGCGCCCACATAGCGCCCCGGCGTCAGCACATGCTCATGCTTGCGGATTTCGTCCAACTTGGCGGAATGGCAGAAACCGGGTACATCCTCGTACCCCTCGCCCCGCTGCCAGGCATGGAAGGTCTCGGCGATTTTCCGGATGTCGTCAGGCGTGAAGTCACGCAATACGCGGTCTTTCATGTAGCCCATCTGGCGAGCGTCGATGAACAGGAATTCGCCGCGCCGGTCGCGCTTTTTCTTGTCCAGCGCAAAGCCATTCTGCTTGTCGCGGGTCAGGAACCAGATGCAGGCCGGGATCTGGGTGTTGGTGAACAACTGGCCGGGCAGCGCGACCATGCATTCCACGTAGTCGTCCTCGACCAGCCGCTTGCGGATTTCGCCCTCGTTGTTGGTGTTGGAACTCATGGAGCCGTTGGCCAACAGCAGCGCCATGCTGCCGGTGGGCGCCAGGTGCCAGAGCATGTGCTGCAACCAGGCGAAGTTGGCGTTGCCCTGCGGCGGCGTGCCGACGATCCAGCGCGGGTCAGCGGCCAGCTTTTCGTTCCACCACTCCTTCATGTTGAAGGGTGGGTTGGCCATGACGAAGTCGGCGCGCAGGTCCGGGTGCAGGTCGTTCAACAAGGTGTCGGCCGGGCCGGTGCCGAAGTTGAAGTCGATGCCACGAATGGCCATGTTCATCGCAGCCAGCCGCCAGGTGGTGGGGTTGCTCTCCTGCCCGTAGACGCTGATCTGCCCGGTCGCTTTTTTTCCTTGGCCATTGGCCGGTTTGCCACTGTGCTGTTCGATGAACTCCTCGCTTTGCACGAAGAAGCCGCCGGAGCCCATCGCCGGGTCGTAGACGCGGCCCTTGAACGGCTGGAGCATTTCCACGATCAGGGTGACGATGCTCTTGGGCGTGTAGTACTGGCCGCCCTTTTTTCCTTCGGCCAGGGCGAACTGGCCGAGGAAGTATTCGTAGACGTGGCCGAGGATGTCCTTGGATTTCAGGTCCAGCGGCTGGCCCTTGTATTCCTTGGCACTGAAGTCGGTATCCGAGAAGTGGCTGATCAGCCCGGCCAGCTTGCTGGAGTCGAGCTGCACCCGGGCGAAGTCCTTGTTCAGCACGTTCTTCAGGCGGGCATTCTCGCGCTCGACAGCTTCCATGGCGTTGTCGATCAGCCAGCCGACCGAGCGCATTTCCTCCGGCTCGTCCTTGCCGGGCTTGTTCCACGGCAACGCAGCCTTGGGCGGCAGTTGCGCGCAATCGCGCAGGGTTTGCCAGCGGGCTTCGACAGGCACCCAGAACACGTTCTTTTCGGTGTAGTAGTCGCGCACTTCCAGTTCGGCGGCGATGTGCTCTTCGTATTCGGTGGGATCACCTTCACCGTACTCCTCCGGGTCCATGTAGTAGTCATGGTTCGGGTTGGTGAACTGCGCACGCAACTCCCGCTGCCGTTCCTCGAAGGCATCGGAAACGTACTTCAAGAAGATCAGCCCCAGCACGACGTGCTTGTACACGGCGGCGTCGAGGTTGGAGCGCAGCTTGTCGGCGGCGGTCCAGAGCTTCTTTTCCAGGTCGTTGAAGAACTGTTGTTCTACAGAATTCATTCCGTTTAATCCTTACAGTCAATTCGTTCACAGCTATACAGCCATGATCGTCTTATTCAATCATCTGTAGCCAAAAACCACACAGGCTTGAGTGGCAAGTGCTGTCGGGAACTGTCGTCGAGCCGACCATAGTGATCGGTCCACAGCTCAACCAACTTGCGTGCGTCGATCAGGTTAATGCGGCGATGTGACTGCCGCGCTTCGTAATCGGCATCTTTAGTGAATCCCGACAGCGCGACGAACAGACCCACGTCGCCCTCGCCCAGCACCGCCATGAAGCTGCGCAATCCCACTACGTCGATGCGGGGCGAGTTTGCATTGCGCTTGACCTGGACCTTGATCCTCGGTCCCCGGGTACCGAGTGGATCAGTGTAAGCAAGGAGGTCGATACCGCCGTCCTTGCCCGGCGGCGCGATCCAGGCGACGTGGTAGCCCATCGCCTTCAACAACGCGCCCACCAGTTCCTGGAACTCGTACGGTGGCATCCCGGCCAGAAAGGTCTCGATTTCGGACCAGGCCATCTCCTCAGCCTCTTCGAGGGTGATGGAAGCCGAACTCTCGGCCACCTCGTCCTCGTCGCCATCCTTAAGCTTGTCGGGCTGCGCCTTGCGCCATTTGTTGTAGAGCCGCACGGCAGTACGCTGGAACTGTTCCGGATCCGGATAGGCCTGTAATGCGGCCTCACCATCGGGCGTCAGCGTCCAGACACCCTTGCCCTTCACCAACCAGCCTGCCTTGACCGGGCCCACGGTGCTGAAGCGCACGATCTTCTCGAAACGACGCCCGCCCGTCGGGTACTCGCCAGCTTCGTAGTCGGTCAGTGTGACCTGTTGCTCCAAAGCCTTCAGTGCATCAGCGGCACGCAATCCGTCCGGCGCGTCTTTGAGTATCTTAAACAGCACACGCAGCAGTTCGCCGGTACGGCGGGTGGTGATATTTGCCACAACTCCTTACCCCTTCAATTCATGGATCGCGGTATGAGGTCTTGTCGCAAGAATACCCTGTGTTTCAGCTATCCGTCGCCATGCGGCGGAGACGTTCGATGACAACACCCACTCGGTCCACATCGGCGATGAGATCGGGCAAGCAATTGATGAAATCGGGATTGGCCAGCAGGCCATTGAAGGTTTTGCCCACGGCCTGTTGCAGCGTCGCCGAGGCCCGCACCAACTCTTCCGATAGCTCTGGCCGACCATCGACGACGTTGAGCACATCTTCCAGATCGTGGCTGGAGAGAAAATCCCCACATCCACGGCTGACGAACGCTTCCAGCTTCGTCGCCACGAAGACCGATGCGGATACGACGCGAATCTCAAAACCGTTCGCCAATCGCACCCACTGTGCCATCGCGACCACCTCCGCATACCAGCGGTTGCTGAAACCGAGCACGGCGGCATCGACCGACATAAGGGTGCACCAATCCGGCAACAATGGCACGCTTGACTGGCGTGTACCTCGGCACTACTCATCGCCAGTTCCCCGGCGAGCCCCGCAAAGGTGAAGCGCCGCTCCGGATGGGCGGACACCTTCAGCAATACCAGCAATTCCTAGGGCTCCAGCTCCATATTCAGGCCTTATTCGCTATTCGCGAATAGCGAATATTTCGCAGAAGACCCTAGATTTACAAGCAAAAAAGAAGGCCCCGGTTGGGGCCTTCTGTTCCGTAAACAAGGAATTCCTCAGGCAAACGGATCCTGCAACACCATCGTGTGATCCCGATCCGGCCCGGTGCTGACGATGGCCAGCGGGCTCCCCGACAACTCCTCAAGCGCCCGCAAATAGGCGCGCGCGGCAGCGGGCAGCTTCTCCCATTCGGTAATCCCATGGGTGCTTTCCTGCCAGCCCGGAAATTCCAGGTACACCGGCTCGCACTCGTCCCAGCCCTGCGCATCCAGCGGCGCGTATTCCGTCTCCTTGCCGCGGTAACGGTAGGCGATGCACATCTTCAGCTTTTCCATGCCATCCAGCACGTCCAGCTTGGTGATGCACAGCCCGCTGATGCCGTTGATGGCCACCGCGCGCTTCAGCGCCACGATGTCGATCCAGCCACAGCGGCGTGGCCGGCCGGTGGTCGCACCGTATTCCTGGCCCTTGTCGCGCAGCGCCTGGCCCACCTCGTCGTCGAGTTCGGTCGGGAACGGACCGCCGCCCACGCGGGTGGCATAGGCCTTGGCGATGCCCAGCACGTAGTCGATCGCGTCCGCGCCCACGCCGGCACCGGCCAGCGCGCCGCCGACCGTGGTGTTGGACGAAGTGACATAAGGATAGGTGCCGTGGTCGATGTCCAGCAGCGACCCCTGCGCACCCTCGAACAGCACCCGCTTACCCTGCTTGCGCAGATCGTGCAGGATGCCGGCCACGTCCGACTTCATCGGCTCCACGTATTCGCCGAAGGCCAGCGCCTCGTCCAGCGTCCGCTGGTAATCCACCGCCTCGGTGCCCAGATACTTCGTCAGCACGAAGTTGTGATAGTCCAGCGCGGTACGCAGCAGTTCCGCCAGTTGATCGGGGTAATGCAGGTCCGCCACGCGGATGCCGCGGCGCGCCACCTTGTCCTCGTAGGCCGGACCGATGCCGCGCCCGGTGGTGCCGATGGCCTTGCCGCCGGCGGCCCTCTCGCGAGCCTGATCCAGGGCGATGTGATACGGCATGATCAACGGCGTGGCCGGGCTGATCTTCAGCCGCGAACGCACTTCCACGCCGTTGGCTTCCAGTTCGTCGATTTCCTTGCGCAGCGCAGCCGGCGACAGCACCACACCGTTGCCGATCAGGCAAAGCGCGTCCGCCCGCAGGATGCCGGAGGGAATCAGGTGCAGCACAGTCTTCTTGCCGCCGATGACCAGCGTATGGCCGGCGTTGTGACCGCCCTGGAAGCGCACGACCGCGCCGATTTCCTCGGTCAGCAGATCGACGATCTTGCCCTTGCCTTCATCGCCCCACTGGGCACCGATAACGACGACTGACTGACCCATTGCATGAACTCCGGAATTTGGCTGCAGGAGCGGCCTTGGCCGCGACCTCTTGTCCGCCGCATCGCGAACGCAAAGGCAACCGCAAAAGCTCGCGGCCAAGGCCGCTCCTACAGGGAATGCGCACGAAAAAAGCCGGCGGGGAACGCCCCCAGCCGACTTTTGTGCATTATCCGGGTTTTCGGTGTCCGGGGCCACCCCCGCCGGCACCGGTCACGTCCACAACCGGACCAGCCAGAGGGCGCCCAGCCCCACCGCCAGGATCGCCGCGCCGAAGACCCGCAACTGGCGGTCGTCCAGCCGCTGCAACTGCTCGGCCGCCCGCTTCCAGCCCCCGGGCGCCACGAACAGGAACAACCCCTCCAATACCGCCACCAGAGCCAGCGCGACCAGCAGATCGCGCGGCATCAGCGCTCGTTCTTGAAGTACTGCAGGAACGGATCGTTGCGGTCCAGCACCACCACGCCCTGCCCGTCCTTGAACGACTCGCGGTAGGCTTCCAGGCTCCGCTGGAAGGCGAAGAACGCCGGATCGCGGTTGGCGGCCTGGGCGTAGAGGCGCGCGGCCTCGGCATCGCCTTCGCCGCGCAGCTTCTGCGCATCGCGTTCCGCTTCGGCCACGATCACCGCCTGGTCGCGGTCGGCCTGGCCGCGGATGGTCCGCGCCTGCTCCTCGCCCTCGGCGCGGCGGCGGCTGGCTTCCTGCCGGCGCTCGGCGCGCATGCGCTCGTAGACATCCCGGATGACCTGGCTGTCGGTGGGCAGGTCGATCTGCTTCATGCGCAGGTCGACGACCTTGAGGCCCAGGGTCTCGGCGCCTTCGTTGATCGGCCCGAGCTGCTTGCCGATCATCTCGCTGCGGTCCCCGGACACCACCTGCTGCAGGGTGCGGGCGTTGATCTCGTTGCGCAGCGAATCCTTGATGATCGGCGCCAGGCGTGCCGCGGCCAGCTCCTCGTTGCCGCTGGTGGCGCGGTAGAACGCACGCACGTCGGCGATGTAGCCGATGGCGAAGAAATCGACGCTGACGTCCTTGCGTTCCAGGGTCAGGTAACGCTCGGGCGTGGCATCCATCACCTGGAAGCGGCGGTCGAACACCATCGCGCGTTCCACCAGCGGCCATTTGAAATGCAGGCCGGGCGCTATGTCGCTGCGCGCCACCCGGCCCAGGTTGAGCACCAGCGCGGTCTGGCCTTCGCGGACCACGTAGACCGAGCCCATCAGGCCCAACAGGACGATTACCGCCAATCCAATCCAGAAAGAAGTTCTCATCGTGACCCCTCCTCACGTCCGGCCGGGCGCGGATTGCGCTCTCCACGCTGCTGCGGCGTGCTCTGTACCGGCGGCAACACCACGTCCGGCGTGGTCAGCAGCGGGGCCGGGGCCGAGGAGGGTGCCGACTGCGCCCCCGGCATCGGCACATAAATCAACTGCCGGCCATCGCCACCCACCACCTTGCGGCTGTCGGCCAGCACATCCTGCACGGTTTCCAGCCACAGGCGCTTGCGGGTCACTTCCGGAGCTTGCCGGTATTCCTCCTGCAACAGGCTGAACCGGCCCGCATCGCCTTCGGCACGGGCGATCTTGGCGATCTTGTAGCCTTCCGCCGTCGCCCGCGTGCGCGCGGCCTCGCCTCGCGCTTCCGGCACCACCTTGGCGGCATAGGCCTGCGCTTCGTTGATCAGGCTTTCGCGGATCTGCTGCGCACTGTTGACCTCGTCGAAGGCCGGCTGCACTTCCTGCGGCGGACGCGCGTTCTGCAGGTTCAACTCGGTCACCACCAGTCCGGTGCGGTATTCCTCCAGCGACGCCTGCAGGCGCTCGCGGGCGATCACCGCCAGCGGACCGCGCGCGCCCAGCACGGTGTCCAGGCTGGAACGGCCCACCTGCTCGCGCAGCACGCTCTGCGCGGTCTGCTCCAGCACGTGGTCGGCATGCCGCGATCCGAACAGGTACTGCTCCGGATCGGAGACGCGGTACTGCACGTTCAGGGTGACGTTGACGATGTTCTCGTCCTGGGTCAGCACCGACAGCGTGTTGTTGAAGGTCTTGATCTGGGTCGCGTTGACCTTGGTCACGCTCTCGATAGGCCACGGCCATTTGAAATTGGGGCCGGGCTGCATGGTGCGGGCGTACTGGCCGAAGCGCAGGACCACGCCGCGCTGCTGTTCGCCGATCAGCTGGAAGCTGCTGAACAGCACCAGCAGGGCCAGGCCCAGCAGTACCCAGCGCAGCGGATTGCCGCCGCCACCGCCGTCGAACAAACCCTTGAAGCGGGACAGGATGTCATCCAGTCCGCCGCCACCGCCGCCATTGCGGGGTTTCCAGGGATTCCGCCGGTCCGGGTCGGGTTTGTTGCGGTCGCCGCCAGAATCGCCGCTGCCAGGGGTGTTCCAGGCCATGCCTACTCCAAAAGATGATGGTCCGCATGCTTCCCGAAGGGCATGCCGGTCCCGATTCTACTAGATTGGGTCGGTTGGCTCTTCAGGCAAGAGGCTGGCCAGCAATTCCCCGCCGGGCTGGGCATGCAGGCGCTCGGCATCGGTCCGCGCCATGTCCAATTCCACCCGCCAGCCGTTTTCGTCGGCCTGCTCCTCGCGGATGGCGCCGATCTGGTGCAGCCGGGCACGCAGGCGCGCCGCCCGCGGAGGCAGCTGCAACCAGCCGCACAAGCGCTCCATGCCCAGTTTTTCGCCCAGCAGGCCCTGCAACAGGTCCATGCCCACGCCATTGGCAGCGGATATCCAGACCCGCTCATAGCCTTCCAGCGGCTTGTCCAGCCGTGGTTCTGCACCCTCGATCCGGTCGATCTTGTTGAACACCAGCACCTGCGGGATATCGCCCGCCCCGATCTCGCGCAGCACCTCGTCGACCTGGGCAATGCGCTCTTCGCGATTGGGATCGGCGGCATCGATCACGTGCAGCAGCAGGTCTGCTTCGCGTGCTTCGGACAGGGTGGAACGGAAGGCCGCCACCAGTTCATGCGGCAGGTCGCGCACGAAGCCCACCGTGTCGGCCAGCACCACGCTGCCGCCCGACAGGTCCACGCGGCGCACGGTCGGGTCCAGGGTGGCGAACAGTTGGTCGGCCGCGTAGGCATCCGCGCCGGTAAGGGCATTGAACAGCGTGGACTTGCCCGCGTTGGTATAGCCCACCAGCGCAACCCGCGGCAGCTCGCTGCGCACCCGCGCGCGGCGCATCTGGGTGCGCTGCACTTCCACTTTTTCCAGTCGCCTGCGCAACTGCTCCACGCGCTTCTGCAGCAGGCGGCGGTCGGTTTCCAGCTGGGTTTCGCCGGGACCGCGCAGGCCGATGGAACCGCCGCGCTGGCGCTCCAGGTGGGTCCAGCCGCGCACCAGCCGCGTGGCCATGTGGCTGAGCTGGGCTAGTTCCACCTGCAGCTTGCCTTCGTGGCTGCGCGCGCGCTGGGCGAAGATATCCAGGATCAGGCCGGTGCGATCGACCACGCGGCGCTCCAGCGCGCGCTCCAGGTTGCGTTCCTGGCCGGGCGTGAGCGGGTGGTTGATCAGGATCAGGTCGGCGCCGGTGGCGGCGACGGCGGCCTTGACCTCTTCCAGCTTGCCACTGCCGATCAGGGTGGACGGATTGGGACGATCGATGCGCGCTGTGAGCGTCGCCGCGATGGTGGCGCCGGCCGAACGCGCCAGGTCGGCGAACTCTTCCAGCACTGCATCATCGTCCACGGACACGCCGCCCCGGCCACCGCGCAGCGGCTGGATCAGCAACGCATGTTCGCCCTTGCGGGATCGTTCAAACACTCAGGCCCCGCGCCATCGGCATCAGTTCACTCGTTTTCGCCGCCATCAAGGCCGTCTTCATCGCCGTCCCTGTGGTCATTCGCGCCGCCCGGGCCGACCTTGACGTTGCGCGCCGGCACCACGGTGGAGATGGCGTGCTTGTAGACCATCTGGCTGACGGTGTTGCGCAGCAGCACCACGAACTGGTCGAACGATTCGATGGTGCCCTGCAACTTGATGCCGTTGACCAGGTAGACCGACACCGGCACGCGTTCGCGCCGCAGCGCGTTGAGGAAAGGATCCTGCAAGGATTGCCCCTTGGACATCGTGTACTCCCGCCTATGTTCCATAGGTCTGTTGTTCTTATGGTTCCGGCCGTGAAATGCGTTCCCCGCATGGCCGGACCGCCGATGTTACACAACATCGGGCAGTCAGCGGGCACGAAGCGGTCCCAGAAACAGATCCACCGCATCGTCCAGCGCCTGGCGGCCGGATTCGGGAGCGAACCAGCGGGCATCCAGTTCTCCGCGCAACCAGGTGAGTTGGCGCTTGGCCAGTTGCCGGGTGGCGAAAATGGCGCGGTCGCGGAATTCCGCCGCCGAAGTGACGCCATCCAGATGCTCCCAGGCCTGCCGGTAACCCACTGCGCGCAATGCAGGCAGGTCCAGTGGCGCGGCGATGGCCTGCAATGACGGCAAGGAACGCAGGCGACGGACTTCGTCCAGGAAGCCCTCTGCCAGCATCGTGTCGAACCGTTGCGCGATGCGCCCGTGCAGGACCGCGCGGTCCTGCGGCGACAACACCAACTTGGCCACCCGCAGCGGCAAGCGCTCCTGTTTCGGCTGTGCCCGCCACTGGCTGATGGTGCGTCCGCTGAGCCGGAAAACCTCCAGCGCGCGCTGGATCCGCTGGGGATCGTTGGGGCCTATCCGGGATGCCGCTGACGGGTCGATGACCGCCAATTCCGCATGCAGCGCCGGCCAGCCGCGTTGCGCCGCTTCGCCGGAAATCCGCGCGCGCATTCCGGCGTCGGCTTCCGGCATCGGCGAGAGGCCTTCGATCAGGGCCCGGAAATACAGGCCGGTGCCGCCGGCCAGGATCGGCAGCTTCCCGCGGGCGACGATGTCCTCGATGGCTACGCGCGCATCGGTGGCGAACTCCGCCGCCGAATATGTCTGCCACGGATCGCGCACATCGATCAGGTGGTGGCGGACGCGCCGTTGCAACAGCGCATCCGGCTTGGCCGCACCGATGTCCAGACCGCGGTAGACCAGTGCCGAATCGACGCTGACGATTTCCCCGCCGAAACGTTCGGCCAGTTCGATGGCGAACGCAGTCTTGCCCGAAGCCGTCGGGCCCATCACCGCGATGGCAAGCGGTCGCGTATCAGCCGGCATGGCTAGCGCCCGCCATCGTCAATAGCCGTTCTCGCCCAGGGTCAGGTGAACCTGGTCATGGGTCGCCTGCACTTCCGCCGGCGGTGCCCGTGTCAGCAGGCTGCCCACGACGATGGCCGCCGTGGCGGCAACCACCCCCGGCACCATTTCGTACAGGGCGCTGCCAGTGTGTTTCCACAACAACACCGTGGCCGCGCCCGCCAGCATGCCGGCCAGCGCGCCGGTCAGGTTCATCCGCTTCCAGAACAGCGAGAACAGCACCACTGGACCGAACGCCGCGCCGAAGCCGGCCCACGCATAGGCGACCAGACCGAGCACGCGGCTCTCCGGATCGCGCGCGATGAAGACCGCCACCAGCGCCACCGTCAGCACCATCAGTCGACCGAACCACACCAGTTCGCGATGTCCGGCGCGTGGCCGCAGCAGGCCGCGGTAGAAATCCTCGGTCAACGCGCTGGAACACACCAGCAATTGCGCCGACAGCGTGCTCATGATCGCCGCCAGGATCGCCGACAGCAGCACGCCGGCCACCCACGGGTTGAAGAGTTGCTCGGTCAGCGCAATGAACACGCGCTCGGGATTGGCGTTGACCGCGCCGGCCACGTCCGGATTGGCCGCAAACCAGGCGATGCCGAAGAAGCCGGTGGCCAATGCGCCCAGCAGGCACAGGATCATCCAGGTCATGCCGATACGGCGCGCGCGCGGGATGGTGGCCAGGCTGTCGGCGGCCATGAAACGCGCCAGGATGTGCGGCTGGCCGAAATATCCCAGCCCCCAGGCCAGCGCCGAGATCAACGCCACCACGCCGCCCGTGCCGATCCAGTCCAGGCGCGTCGGGTCGACCTCTTCGATCAGCGCCAGCCCCGGCCCCACCCCGCCCACGCCTATCAGCACCATCACCGGCACCAGCAGCAGCGCGAAGATCATCAGCGTGGCCTGCACGGTATCGGTCCAGCTCACCGCCAGGAAACCGCCGATGAAGGTATACAGGATGGTCACCGCCGCGCCCCACCACATCGCCTGCGCATACGGCAGCCCGAACACGCTCTCGAACAGGCGCGCGCCGGCCACGATGCCGGAAGCGCAATAGATGGCGAAGAACACCAGGATCACCAGCGCGGAGAAAATCCGCAGCAGCTTGTGGTTGTCGGCGAAACGGTGGGTGAAATAGTCCGGCAGGGTCAACGCGTTCTTCGTCTTCTCGGTGTAGACGCGCAACGGCCCGGCCACGTACTTCCAGTTGCACCAGGCACCGATGGTCAGACCGATCGCGATCCAGGCCTCGGACAGGCCTGTCAGGTACAGCGCACCCGGCAGCCCCATCATCAGCCAGCCGCTCATGTCCGAAGCGCCCGCCGCCAGCGCGGTCACGTAACTGCCCAGCGAGCGCCCGCCCAGGATGTAGTCGTCGAAGGTGGTGGTGCGGCGATAGGCCCACAGCCCGATGCCGATCATCAGCAGCAAATAGACAGTGAAGGTAACGAGCAACGGCGTGCTGGCAGTCATGCAAACTCCCCTGGTTCCTGTCCCGCAAGCTTAACCCGTGCCACCCTTCCCGTAGGAGCGGCCCTTGGCCGCGATGGCTTTTCGCGGTAAAGCCCCATCGCGGCCAAGGGCCGCTCCTACGGGGCACGGCACCCTCAGTCGTCGTCCGGCCACCGGATGGATGGTTTGGCCGCTTCCTTGCGGGGCGCCGGCACTGCCGCCACGGCCTCCCATACCTTCAGCGCGTCCACGGTGGCGGCCACATCGTGCACGCGCACGATTTTCGCGCCTCGCTGCGCGGCGATCAGGTGCGCGGCGACCGATCCGTGGATGCGTTCGCCCGGCGCCTCGCGTCCGGTCAGCTCCCCGATGCTGCGCTTGCGCGACAGTCCGGCCAGCACCGGCACGCCCAGTTCGACGAATCGTTCGAACTGCGCCAGCAAGGCCAGGTTGTGCCCGGTGTCCTTGCCGAAACCGAAGCCCGGATCGACCACGATGCGCTTCTTCTGGATGCCGGCCATTTCGGCGGCGAAGATGCGCTCAGCCAGGAAACGATGCACCTCGCCGACCACGTCGTCATAGTGCGGAGCTTCCTGCATGGAGCGCGGCTCGCCCTGCATGTGCATCAGCACCACCGGAACCCCCAGCCCGGCCGCGAAATCCAGCGCGCCTTCACGGCGCAGTGCGTACACGTCGTTGATCATGCCCGCGCCAGCTTCGACGGCGGCGCGCATCACTTCCGGCTTTGAAGTGTCGATGCTGATCGGCAAGGCGGTTTCCTTCGCCAGCCGCTCGATCACCGGGATGGTCCGCCGCAACTCTTCTTCCACGGACACATCGGCCGCGCCGGGACGGGTGGATTCGCCACCGACATCCAGGATGTCCGCGCCCTCCGCCGCCAACCGCAGGCCATGCGCGACCGCCGCTTCCAGCGTGTCGTGCAAGCCGCCATCGGAGAACGAATCCGGGGTGGCGTTGACGATGCCCATCACCCGCGCGCGATCCAGCTTCAGGATGCGGCCACCGCAATCCAGCTGGGGAACGATATCGAACATGGCAGCATCCGGGCATGAGCGGAAAAGGGGATGTTACCCAGCCATCGCCTGCCATCGCCAGCCGGATGACATCGACAGGCATTGCCCGTGATTGCCATCCATCCTTGTAGGAGCGACGTCAGTCGCGACAGATTCCAGGGAAAGCCCCATCGCGACTGACGTCGCTCCTACAGAAACCCATTCGTGCTCTGCAATTCAGGGACACCAAAAAGCCGGGATTCCCCCGGCTTCGTGCGCATCAATGTTCCGGCGACACCCCTGTCAGCCCCTCCGCGCCCGGCGCGTGGCATACAGGCCAAAACCGATCAGGGCCGCGGACAACAATGCCACCACGGTCACGCCCGACAACGGCAGGCTGCCCATGGCGAAGAACAGCAGCGTCAACGTGATCAGAACCGAACCTCCCGCCAGCGCTCCTGAAGCATAACGTCGCCATGCCTCGGGGCTTGAGTGCGGGCTGGACTCCGGACCGGCCACCGCACGCGCCTCAGGTTTGTTCGGCCGGCCCGCCAATCGGAGGCAACGGACGCTCGCCGCCATCCTTGCGGTTGTTGTCCGACTTGCCCCAGTCGGCCGGCGGCGGCGGGTCGCGGCCTTCCATGATCGCGTCGATCTGCGGCACGTCGATGGTTTCGTACTCCAGCAGCAGCCTGGCCATGGCGTGCAGCTTGTCGATGTTCTCGGTCAGTATCTTCGTGGTGCGCTGGTAGGCCTTGTCCAGGATGCTGCGCACCACTTCGTCGATCTTGCGCGCGGTGTCGTCGGACACGCTCTTGTGCTGGGTCACCGAACGGCCCAGGAACACTTCATCGTCTTCCTCGCCATAGGCAATGGGGCCCAGCTCCTCGGACAGGCCCCACTTGGTGACCATGTTCCGCGCCATCTTGGTGGCCCGCTCGATGTCGTTGGACGCGCCGGTGGTGACCTTGTCCACGCCGAAGATCAGCTCTTCGGCCACCCGGCCACCGTACAGCGAGCAAAGCTGCGACTCGATGGCGGTGCGGTTGTAACTGTACTTGTCGCCTTCCGGCAGGTACATGGTCACACCCAGCGCGCGGCCACGCGGAATGATGGTGACCTTGTAGACCGGGTCGTGCTCCGGCACCAGGCGGCCGACGATGGCATGGCCGGCCTCGTGGTAGGCGGTCAGCGTCTTCTCGTCTTCGCTCATCGCCATCGAGCGGCGCTCGGCACCCATCAGGATCTTGTCGCGCGCCTTGTCGAAGTGCTCCATGCGCACTTCCTTCTCGTTGTTGCGCGCGGCGAACAGCGCCGCCTCATTGGCCAGATTCGCCAGGTCGGCACCGGAGAAGCCAGGCGTGCCGCGCGCGATCACCAGCGGCTCGACGTCGTCGGCCAGCGGCAGCTTGCGCATGTGCACCTTGAGGATCTGCTCGCGGCCCTTCACGTCCGGCAGGCCCACCACCACCTGGCGGTCGAAGCGGCCCGGGCGCAGCAGCGCCGGGTCCAGCACGTCCGGACGGTTGGTGGCGGCAATCACGATCACGCCTTCGCCGCCCTCGAAGCCGTCCATCTCCACCAGCAACTGGTTCAGGGTCTGCTCGCGCTCGTCGTGGCCGCCGCCCAGGCCGGCGCCGCGATGGCGGCCGACCGCGTCGATCTCGTCGATGAAGATGATGCATGGCGCATGCTTCTTGGCCTGCTCGAACATGTCGCGCACGCGGCTGGCGCCGACGCCGACGAACATCTCGACGAAGTCGGAACCGGAAATGCTGAAGAACGGCACCTTGGCCTCGCCGGCGATGGCGCGCGCCAGCAGCGTCTTGCCGGTGCCCGGCGGGCCCACCATCAGCACGCCACGCGGGATCTTGCCGCCCAGCTTCTGGAACTTGGTCGGATCGCGCAGGAATTCGACCAGTTCGCCGACTTCTTCCTTGGCCTCGTCGCAACCGGCCACGTCGGCGAAGGTGACCTTGATCTGGTCCTCGCCCTGCAGCTTGGCGCGCGACTTGCCGAAACTCATCGCACCCTTGGTGCCGCCGCCGCCCTGCATCTGCCGCATGATGAAGATCCAGAAGCCGATGATCAGCAGCACCGGCAGGAAGTTCATCAGGATGGCGCCCAGCGAGATGCCACTGGCCGGCTCTTCCTGCAGGATCTCGACACCCTGGTTGCGCAGGACATTGACCAGGTCACGGTCGTACGGGCCCTTGGTGGCCACCACGTCGCCGTTGCTGCGCTTGAACTGTATCTCGGTGACGTTGCCGCGGGTGTTGCCGCTGAAGGTCACCTGCCGCACGTTGCCGGCATCCACCTGGTCCAGGAACTCGGAATAGGTGGCGGTCTGCGCCGCCGCCCCTCCGCCGATGCGCGGCGAGAAACTCTGGAACACCACCATCAATACGACGGCGACCACTACCCAAAGCAGCAGATTCTTGGTCAAGTCGTTCATCTCCGTCGATTCCTGTGGTTCCGGTCCGCCGGTTCGGGCGGTCTTTGATTGATGATACCCAAGTCACGCGACCCGGGCGCGTTTGCCGCGTCCCAGCGCGTACACCTCAGGCGAACGCTTGCGCGACGCCTCGGGCTTGCGGATCACGACCTTGTCGTAGCGCTTGCGCAACTCGCGGACGTAGTCGTCGAACCCGGTGCCCTGGAACAGCTTGATCAGGAACGCCCCGCCCGGCCGCAGGTGGCCATCGGCGAAATCCATCGCCAGTTCGGCCAAGTGCATCGCGCGCGGCTGATCGACCGCTTCCATACCACTCTTATTGGGGGCCATGTCCGACAGCACAAGGTCCACCGGCTGGCCGTTCAGCATTTCCTGCAACCGGGATAGAACCTCATCCTCCCTGAAATCCCCATGAAGGAACTCCACCCCGGCCAGCGGCGGCATCTCCAGGATGTCCACCGCCACTACCCGGCCGCTGTCGCCCAGCGCCTTGCGCACGTACTGCGACCAGCCACCCGGCGCGGCGCCCAGGTCCACCACCAGCATGCCCGGCTTCAGCAGGCGGTCGCGTTCGAGCAGCTCTTCCAGCTTGTACGCTGCCCGCGAACGCATGCCTTCGGCTTGCGCCTTTTTCACGAAGGGATCGGAAAAATGCTCGCGCAGCCAGCGTTGGCTGCTTTTGCTGCGGGTGGCCATGGGGAGGTCGGCGCAGGGCGGCGGAACCGCCCCGATACCGGCGACCGCGCCCTGCCGGTTTGTCGATGGGCGGGAGCGCCATGATACCCTGAACACCCTTCACGGCCCGTACCACAGCGCATGTCCATCGCCCTGACCCCCGCCCAGAACCGTTTCCTGCGCGGGCAGGCACATGATCTTGGCGCCCTGCTCCAGGTAGGCGGGAAAGGCGTGACTCCTGCCTTCCTGGCCGAACTGGACAACGTGCTGGAACAGCACGAACTGGTGAAAGTGAAAGTGGCTGCGGAAGACCGCGAAAGCCGCGACGCACTGATCGCCGGCATCGTCGAGCGGACCGGAGCGGCGCTGGTGCAGCGCATTGGCCATGTCGCCGTTCTCTACCGCCCAAGCAAGGACAAGCGGCAGATCGTGCTGCCGCGCGCCTGACCCGGCCCGCCCATGCAGTTGACCCAGGAACTGCCGGACTACCGTTACGCGCTGCGTTCGGCCGATGGATCGCGCGCGCGGATCAATGATCGCGTCGTGACCTCCAGCTTCATCATTTCGCCGGATGAACTGATCGAGGACTGGCCCCCCGTTCAGGCCCAGGCACTGGCGGCAGCGGACATGGCCCCGGTGCTGGCCTTGCTTCCCGAGGTGATCCTGCTGGGAACCGGCAGCCGCCAGGTTTTCCCCCCGGCCGCCGTGATGGCGGCCTGCCTGACCGCCGGCATCGGCATCGAAGTGATGGACAATCCCGCCGCCGCCCGGACCTTCAATGTGCTGGCCAGCGAAGGCCGGCGCGTGGCCGCCGGCTTCCTGCTGTCGCCGGCCTGACAAGCCCCGGCAGCGCGAACCGAACCGTGCCGGTTCGCCGCCGATTATCGTTTCGGCAAGTACACCAGCGGGTCCACCGGCCGGCCGTTGTAACGGATCTCGAAGTGCAGCATGTCGCGCGAGGTTCCGCTGCGCCCCATTTCAGCGATCTGCTGGCCGGCCTTGACCGTCTGGCCTTCGTTGACCAGACGCTTGCGGTTGTGGCCGTAGGCCGACAGCCAGGTTTCGCTGTGCTTGACGATGATCAGCTCGCCATA
>CAZLSG010000014.1:0-48954 GCA_964562135.1 uncultured Pseudoxanthomonas sp.
CCTCCGTTGAGTTGCGAGGATTGCGCAAACTGCTTCAGGAGATTGTCCACGATGGTGATGGCGGCTGCGAGTTGGGCTCTGGAAGGGCGGGTCCGGCGGGGAACATGTTCAATGCCCCGGACGGTCGGATAACGACTTCTGAATTATACCTGCATGCCGCCGATCAGGCGTGGGCGCATTGGACTAAAGGCGCAAGATGCCGGCCAATGGCGCATGCCGCCGTGGCATTGATTGCGTGGCGCGCGTCCGGAAGCCGGCCTTACAGGCCGAGTGCGCGATATTCGGCGCAGGGACGGGAACGTTCCCAGGCTTGCCGGAACTCTTCGCGGAGCGCATGGGCGCGGCCCGGGTCGCGCAGGTTCGCCTCGCCTTCCATGCGCTGGGCCAGCGGGCGGAAATACCAGCCTCCGGTATCGTTGACCACGCAGGCGGCAGGGTAGCCGCGATCGGCCGGATCATCGGCTTCGCGGAAGAGGAATGCGCTGGGCAGGCGTTGTGCGAGCGTCAGCAGTGGAGCCAGCAGGCGTTGTGGCGTGCCGGCATCCTGCAGCAGGATGCGGATTTCCATGGGCTGTCGTCGCGTGGCCAGGCGGCGAAGTGCCTGCAGGACGGCTTGCGAATCGAGCAGGCCGGGATCCAGTTCCCGGCTGCGGATGTACAGCGAGCGGCGGCTGTGGAAAGCCAGTGCAGCCACGCTGGCGATGGCGGCCGGCAAGTGCCCGACGGGTGTTGCGCCTTGCAGGTGGAGGCGCATGCCCTGGTGCTCGATGCCGGCTTCATCGAAACGCCCGCCTTCCGGGACGAATCCATGGCGGGCGTAGAAGTCCTCGGCGCTGGTTTGCGCGTGCAGGGATACCTGCGCCCAGCCGCGCCGGCGCGCTTCGTCCAGCAGCGCCAGCAGCAGGGCTTCGCCGACGCCGCGCCGGCGCCACTCGCGGAGCACGGCCATGCGGCCAATCTTGCGTTCCGGTGTCAGGCGGCCGGTGCCGATGGGGTTGCCCAGGGCATCGCGGGCGAGGACGTGGTGGCTGGCGGGGTCCAGTTCATCCCGTTCCAGATCGCGCGGCACGTGCTGTTCTTCGATGAATACCGTCTCGCGGATGCGATGCAGGGCATCCAGGCCGGCCCGGTAGTCGATGGCTTCGACACGGAAGGCCGGCGCGGACATCAATCCTCGTCTTCCGTCAGCAGGTGGTAATGGCCCAGCTCCAGCAGGCGGCATGCAGTATCGCGGCCGGCTTCGGTGAGCGCCGAATAGGCGGCATCGTCCAGTTGCTCGTTCGCCGCCAGCCGCTGTGCATCCTTGAGTGGCAGCACGAAGTCCAGGCCGCTGCAGAACAGGGTGGCGCCACCCTTGCGGCGCCGCCAGGCCAGCCGCGAGAACGGATGGCGCTGCAGCACCGCGCCGTGCTCCAGGTCCCACTCCACCTCGATGCGGGAACGTTCCGCGCCGGGGGCGGGCACCACGTCGTTGGAGGCGCGGTAGGTGGTGATGAAGCGCCCGAACCAGTCGCCCAGCGCATCCGCGTCGTTCATGCGCAGCGCGTTGAGGGCTGCCACCACGCGCTCCATGGCGCGGGCGTCGATCTCCCACGGGTCCTTCGGCACCGCCAGGTCTTCGTCGTGGTAGCGGACGGCCTCGTCGGCGTCGGCGATGAGGGTATCCAGCCAGTCGCCGATCAGTTCGGCGGAAGAGGGCGCGCGCATGCCCACGGAGAAGGTCAGGCAGGGGTTTTCGGCCACGCCGTGGTGCGGCACCAGCGGCGGCAGGTAGAGCATGTCGCCGGGCGAGAGTACCCAGTCGTGGGTGGGATGGAATTCGCGCAGCAGCTTGATCGCCACGTCGTCGTGGAAGGCCAGGTCCGGGGCCGGCCGCCCCATCGCCACGCTGGCGTCGACCATCCAGCGGCGCTCGCCCTGCGCCTGCAGCAGGAACACGTCGTAGTGGTCCACGTGCGCGCCCACCGAGCCGCCGGTGGCGGCGAAGCTGATCATGATGTCGTCCACGCGCCAGCGCGGCAGGAAGCGGAAGTGTTCCAGCAGGGCGCGGATGTCCGGATCCCATTTGTCCACGTCCTGGACCAGCAGGGTCCAGTCGTGGTCGGGCAGGCCGGGGAAGTCTTCTTCCAGGAACGGGCCGGTGCGCACGCTCCATTCGCCGGTGGCGCGGTCGAGGCTGATCATGCGCGCCAGCACGCCATCCTCGCAGGCGAGCCCGGCCAGGTCCTCGGGTTCCACGGGTGTCTGGAAACCGGGGAAGGCATTGCGGACCAGCAACGGGCGCTTGTGCCAGTAATCGCGCAGGAAGTGCTCGGGCGGCATGCCCAACGGCAGGTCGCCGGTGGCCTGGATCTCGAACGGCAAGGGGGCGGTTTTCGACGTCTTCTTCATGGGCGGTGCACGATGCGGCAAAGTCAGGCCGACATTGTCGCGCATGTGGACACAGGCCGGATTGCGCTTGCGCAAGGGCTGGCGCGGGCGTGGTGTGTTAAGGCACGGGCGTGGCGGCTTCTTCGGCCAGGCGCCTGTCCAGCCGTTGCCGGGCCTGGTCCGCGTAATCCCTGCAGGCTCCGGTATCCACCAGCGGCTGGGTCGCAGCGGGTTCCAGCCGTTGCCAGAGCCGGCTCGCGGAGGGGTGCGGAGTGATCAGGATGTCGCATTCCAAGGCCGCAACCGTGTCGATGCCCCGGCGGAATGCGTCCAGATAGGCGGCATGGCCGGAGAAACGGTAGGTCTTGTCCGAAGCAGCGCTCAGGCTGTCTGCATAGACCATGTCCAGGCATTGTGTGCCCTCGCAGGAAACCCAGGTCCAGCTGGTGCCGCCGGGCGCATGGCCGGGCGTGGCGTGTGCGGTCAGTACGAGGTCCCCGACACGGACGGTCGCGTCGGCATCCAGCAACTGCACATTCGCCACCGGCGGGAATCCGTCCAGTACGCCGGACTGCGGATCGCTGCCATCGCTGGCCCCGCGTTCCAGCGTGGCAATCGCGGGTGCGCGCGCCAGCACCGGCGCCCCGGTCACGCCCTGCAGGTGGGCAAAGCCGCCAGCATGGTCGGAATGTTCGTGTGAATTGAGGATGTACTGGACGTCCGCGGGATTGAAGCCCAGTGCTTCGATGTTCGCGGCAATCGCCAGGCCACCCGCTTCGGTGGCGCCATCGAGCAGGACGTGGCCTTGCGGCGAAGTCACCAGCAGTGCAGTGATGCCGCAGGTGCCGACGTAGTACACATTGCCGAATATCTTGCGCGGCGGCGCCCGGTCATCCCAGCCGTCCATCACGCCGGCGTCGGCGGGGCACGCCGGAACGTCGATGGATGCAGCCGTTGGGAATGCCGTCCCGGGGGTTGGCTGTGGCGGTGAACCGCTGCAGGCGGTCAGGCCCAGCATTGCCAGTACCACAGGGGTGCGCACGGCTCAGATTTCCTTCGCCAGTTTCCCGGCCAGTCCGGTATAGCTGCCTGGCGTCATCTCCAGCAGGCGTTGCCTGGCCTCCACTGGCAGTTCCAGAGACGCAATGAATGCCCGCATGGACTGTTCCGTGATGCCCTGGCCGCGCGTGAGCGCCTTCAGTTGCTCGTACGGATTCGGCAGGCCGTGGCGGCGCATTACCGTCTGCACGGCTTCGGCCAGCACTTCCCATGCCGCGTCGAGATCGGCATCCAGGCGCTGCGGGTTCACTTCCAGCTTGCCCAGGCCCTTGGCCAGCGAGTCCAGCGCCACCTGGGTGTGGCCGAAGGCGGTGCCCAGCGCGCGCAGCACGGTGGAATCGGTCAGGTCGCGTTGCCAGCGGCTGATCGGCAGCTTGGCGCTGAAGTGTTCGAACAAGGCGTTGGCGATGCCGAAGTTGCCTTCGGCATTCTCGAAATCGATCGGGTTGACCTTGTGCGGCATGGTGGAGGAGCCGACTTCGCCTTCCTTGAGTCGCTGCTTGAAGTAGCCCAGCGAGATATAGCCCCAGACGTCGCGGGCCAGGTCGATCAGGATGATGTTGGCGCGGCGGGCGGCATCGCCGATCTCGGCCACGTTGTCGTGCGGTTCGATCTGGGTGGTGTACGGGTTGAACACCAGCCCGAGCCCTTCGACGAAGCGCTGCGCGAAGGCCGGCCAGTCCACGTCCGGGTAGCTGGCCGCGTGGGCGTTGTAATTGCCCACCGCGCCGTTGATCTTGCCGGTCAGTTCGACCGCGGCGATCTGCGCGCGCTGGCGCTCCAGGCGGGCGACGACATTGGCGACTTCCTTGCCCAGCGTGGTGGGCGAGGCGGTCTGGCCGTGGGTGCGCGAGAGCATCGGCTGCGCGGCCTGGGCATGGGCCAGCGCGCGCAACGTGGCGACGACACCGTCCAGTGCTGGCAGCAGCACGTCGCGGCGGGCCTGTTCCAGCATCAGGCCGTAGCTGAGATTGTTGATGTCTTCGCTGGTGCAGGCGAAATGCACGAACTCCAGCGCCGGCGCCAGCTCTGCATCGTCTTTCAACTGCTCCTTGATGAAGTACTCCACGGCCTTGACGTCGTGGTTGGTTGTGCGCTCGATTTCCTTCACGCGCGCGGCGTTCGCCACGCTGAAGCCGTCGGCCAATGAACGCAGACGTGCGGCGGCGGCCTCGGAAAACGGGGCCAGTTCCACAACGGCCTGCTCGGCGGCCAGCGCCAGCAGCCATTCCACTTCCACCTTTACCCTGGCCCGGATCAGGCCGTATTCGGAGAAAATGGGGCGCAGCGCATCGACCTTGCCGGCATAGCGGCCATCGAGTGGTGACAGGGCGAGCAGGGTGGAGTCCGACATGGGCTGGGGTGGTTGGAAGGAAGTGTTCCAGTTTACCGCGAGACGCCTGCCGGACGCGCTGGCGTATCCTAGGCGGCCTCAGCCAGCCATTGCGGACGTGCATCCGTGGCCAGCCGTAGTCCACTTCTTCCGGAGACGGTGATGAGCAAATCCTTCCGAATCGAGCACGACAGCATGGGCGAACTGCAGGTGCCCGCCGGTGCGCTGTGGGGCGCGCAGACGCAGCGGGCCGTGCAGAACTTCCCGGTTTCCGGCCAGCCGATGCCGCGTGGCTTCATCCGCGCGCTGGGGCTGGTCAAGCGCGCGGCGGCGCAGGCCAATGCGGAGTTGGGACTGCTGCCGAAGGGGATTGCCAGGGCGGTGCAGGCCGCCGCGCAGGAAGTGGCCGATGGCGCGCACGATGCGCATTTCCCCATCGACATCTACCAGACCGGCTCGGGCACCTCGTCCAACATGAATGCCAACGAGGTGATCGCCACCCTGGCCACGCGTTCGCTCAAGCGGGCCGGCAAGGTCCATCCCAACGACCACGTGAACCTGGGCCAGAGCTCCAACGACGTGATTCCCACCGCGTTGCGGGTGGCGGCGCAACTGGCCACGGTGGAAAACCTGTTGCCTGCGCTCAAGCACCTGCGCAGAACCATCGACCGGCGCGGCCGTTCGCTGCGCAAGGTGGTGAAGACCGGCCGCACGCACCTGATGGATGCCATGCCGCTGACCTTCGAGCAGGAATTCTCCACCTGGTCGGCACAACTGGCCTCGGCGCATGCGCGAATCGAGGACAGCCTGAAGCGCCTGGCGCGCTTGCCACTCGGCGGGACGGCGATCGGCACCGGCATCAATGCGGACCCGCGTTTCGGCGCCAAGGCGGCCAAGGCGCTTTCCGTGCTGACCGGGACGCGCTTCGCGTCCGCCGACAACAAGTTCGAAGGCCTTGCATCGGTGGATGACGCGGTGGAACTGTCGGGCCAGCTCAATGCGCTGGCGGTGGCGCTGATCAAGATCGCCAACGACCTGCGCTGGATGAACTCCGGACCGTTGGCGGGCCTGGGGGAGATCGAATTGCCGGCGTTGCAGCCGGGCAGTTCGATCATGCCGGGCAAGGTCAATCCGGTGGTTCCGGAAGCTGTGGTAATGGTTTGCGCGCAGGTGATCGGCCACCACACGGCGATCACCGTGGCCGGGCAGACCGGCAACTTCCAGCTCAACGTGACCCTGCCGCTGGTGGCGGCCAACCTGCTGGATTCGGTCAACCTGCTGGGGAACGTCTCGCGCCTGCTGGCCGATTCGGCCATCGATGGCCTGAAGGTGCGCGAGGACCGCGTCAAGGAAGCGCTGGAGCGCAATCCGATCCTGGTGACCGCATTGAATCCGGTGATCGGCTACGAGAAGGGTGCAGCCATCGCCAAGCAGGCCTACAAGGAAGGCAGGCCGGTGCTGGAGGTGGCGATGCAGGTCACCGGATTGCCGGAAAAGACGCTGAAGCCGCTGCTCGATCCGTCATTGCTGGCCAGGGGAGGCATCCACGGCAAGCCAGGTGGCGGGGGCGGCTGACGCGCCGCCCGGCATCGATTCTCCGTCCATGCGCGCAACCCGGGGGATCAGGGCGCCGGCGCTTCGGCCCCGGCGGCGTCCGCCTCGGCGGCAGCCTGGTCATTATCGGAGTCGAAGTCGAGGCTCCCTTCCTCGCCGCAGTTCTTGATATCCGATTCGTTCATGTCCGCGTAGGGCCGGAATTCCGGCAATGCGGCAGCCAGCGCATTCTGCGAGGCGAGCAAGGCGGGCAGGTGCTCGCAGATCATCCGGTTCGCCTCGGCCTCGATCCGCCGTCCCTCGGCTTCGATCCGTTTGCCCTCGGCTTCCATCTGCTTCTCGAACTCGTCGGTGTTGCCGCTGAATACGCTTTTCAGCGCGCCGGCCGCCGCTTTCATGCCCAGGCTGGCGCCTTGCATGCCCAGTTCGGCGCCCTGCATGCCCATGGCGATGCTGGCCTGAACGACGGCAACCACATTGGCACGATGGTCCAGCAGCAGTCGGCGCTGGGTTTCGTCCACCGCCACGGTCTTGCCGTCGATCAGCAGGTCGCCCTGCGGAGTGATTTCGGCCTTCGGCAAGCCCGGATTGCCGCGTCCGAAGCGGATGCCGTTGCGATGGTATTGCTGGCCACCGACCGGGATGTTCTTGCTGGCGAGGCTTTCGCTGGCGTCGCGCAAGGCGTCCTGCACTTTCCTGGCGATCACGCCGGTGGGCTCGGACGCAGTGGCGGCATCGGCCGGTGTGGATGGCGCCTGCGGCGCTTGCGGCGCGGGCCCGCGGTTGCAGGCGGCCAGCACGGGCAGGCAGGCCAGAAGCAGGGCGGGCAGAAGAGTGCGCGAAGTGTTCATGGACGAACTCCTGAATAATGGATCAGCGCTTGCGGGGGATGTCGATGGTGCCTTTCACGCCGGCATGGTCGACCGAACCGCTGCCCTTGGAGCGGACGGTCAGGTTGCCGCCGACATTGCGGACATCCAGGTCGCCCGAGCCGATGGAGCCCACCGCCACGTTGCCGGTGATGTTGCGCAGGTCGGCATCGCCTGAGCCGATGCTGCCGATCTCCACGTCGCCCTGTCCGCCGTCCAGTTCGAAGTCTCCCGAACCGATGCTGCCGACACGGGTGTCCCCGCGCACGGAGCGGGCGACCACGTCGCCGGAGCCGATCGACGAAACCTTCAGCGGGCCGATTTCGGCAAGCCCGATGTCACCGGAGCCAACGCTGACCGCGACGGACCCGGGGATGCGCTTCGCTTCCAGGTCGCCGGAGCCCACGCTGGCGTCGAGCGATGCGGTGCCGGTGACCCAGGCATCGCCGGAGCCGACCTTGACATGGACCGGGAGATTCGCCGGCACGCTTCCCGAAAGATCGAGGAAGGCGTAGTTCTGGCCGATGAAGATCCCCTTCGATTGGCCATCTCGCCGCAGGCTGACCGTCAACTCGTCGCCTGAACGTTTCTGCTCCAGGACCAGTTGCGGAAGCCAGTCCCGGTTCGATGCGCATGCGCGGCCTTGCAGGGCGCCGGTGCTTCCCGGATCGCCGTCCAGGCGAAGCTTGTGCTGCCCGATTTCGAAGACCACGCTCTTCACGCCGTCCAGATCCAGCTGCAGCTGGCGGGCATCGCTGTGCCGGCACTCCTTGCCTTGCGCGAATGCGGCGGCGGGTACCAGCAACAGGCTGAAAACGATGGATTTGAGGGCAAGGTTGCACTGGGTCTGCATGGATGTCTCCCGTGAATAGAGCCACGATGGCGGTGCCGTGGCCGGAGGTGAAGGGAAGTGCGGATCAACGCACCGCGAAACCTTCGCGCACCGAGCTTTCGCAGTCGGCGACGTCTTCCGCCGTCAGGCTTGCATACGGCGCAAACGCGGGCAGGCCGGCAGCCAGGCGTTGCTGCGAGTCAAGCACTTCGGGCAGGCGGCGGCATATCTGTTCGACCGCCGGTTGCACCGTGTCCTTCACCAGCCGCTCGACGCGCCGCTCCAGGTTGCCGCTGAGCGCGCTGACCATCAGGCTGAACAGTCCGCGATCGACTTCGTTGATGGCGGCCAGCGCCGCGCGCTCGCCTATATCGATGCCCGAATTTGCAATGTCGATCACCAGGCCGCGGTAGGCCAGCAGCTCGCGCCGCTGGCGGGCGTCGATGGCCACGCTCTCGCCGTCGATCAGGAAGTCGCCCTGCGGGCTGATTTCCGCTTTCGGCAATGATGCGGCGCCTTTCGCCTTGTCTCCACGGCGTCCGCCGAGTCTGAGGCTGTCGCCGACGTTCAGGTTTTCCGTTTCCAGTTCCTTCCGGGCCTGCGCCATCTCGGTGCGGATTTCCTTGCGTGCCGCGGCCATTTCCCTGCGGATCTCGTCGCTCACGGAACCCGGGGTTTCGCGGGATTGCTTGCCCGCGCCGTCGTGCGCGGAGGCAATGGAGTATGTGGCCGGTAGGGCCAGGCACAGCATCAGAGCAAATGATGCGGGTTTCATGTCGATGTCCTCAGTCGGTCAGGTCGCGATAGCGGCGCAGGCGGATGGCGGCGAAGATGAAGGCCACGCCGATCACCGCACCGATCCACAGGTCCGCAGAAGCGAAGGCGTGCCAGCTGCTGGTCAGGTTGAGCACGCCGGCCAGCTCTTCCGGGGAATCGATTCCCCCGCCGGGCAGCATGGCGCTCTGGTCCACGGCGGCGTACCAGGTGCCCGGTACCACGCTCAACAGCCCGCGATAAGCCACGGTGTACCAGAGAATGTCGTGCGGGATTTTCACGCCGGGCAGGATGTCGGTCATGCTGACGATCACGCAGGCCAGCACCGGCACCAGCACCGCCCACAGGAACGGCTTGGAGCGTGCCCAAGCGGAGCAGAGCATCAACCAGCCCACGGTCGGCAATGCCCACATGACATAGACGGGCAGGGAGGCCAGCACGCCGCCGATGACGCGGAACGGATGCGAGTGCGTGAACAGCGCCGATGCGGCGGGCAGGCCGTTGACGGTCAGGGTCAGGGCCGAAATGATCCACATCGCCACGCCGATGACCAAGCCGATGGCCAGTGCCAGCATGGGGGCCAGCAACAGCGCCCAGGCGACCTTGGACAGCACCATCTGGGTGTCCGACAGCGGCAGGGATTTCCAGAACAGGATGCTGCGGTCGCGGCGGTCGTCGTACAGCGTGCCCAGCGAATAGAAGAACACCACGAAGGCCAGCACCACCGCGGCCAGCATGACGCCGGTCAGCAGCACGCCATCGCCGAACACGCCGATGACCTGGTGGAGCTTGTCCGGAGCTTCGTCGATGGTGAAATCTTTGCCGTGTATCGCTTCCCTGCCCGAAATGCTGCCGATGACGGCCAGCAGCAGGTACAGGAAGGTGAAGATGCCGCCGGTGATGACCGGCGCCCAGAGGAAGCCGCCGCGGTTCTCCCAGAACTCGCGCTTCAACAGCCACTTGAAGGTGCCGGCGGGCTTGGCGGACGAGGTGACGGCGTTCATGCGTAGGTTCCTTTCATGATGGCCACGAACAGGTCGGCCAAGCCGGGTGTGCGGGTTTCGCCCAGGGTTTCCAGGCGCTCCCGTGGCGCGTTGTCGAACAGCATCACGGTCTTGCCGAAGGGCAGGGCGCGTTCGTCGATGGGGCCGAGCGCGCGGGCTTCTTCCAGCCTGTCCGCGGTCACCAGCGCTTCGGCATAGCGTTCGGCCACTTCGTCCATGGCTGCGGTGAGCACGATCCTGCCATCGCGGATGAACATCACGTCGGTGAGGATGTGTTCGATCTCTTCCACCTGGTGGGTGGTGACGATGATGGTCTTCTGTTCGTCGAAGTAATCCTCCAGCAGGCGCTGGTAGAACTGCTTGCGGTACAGGATGTCCAGGCCCAGGGTGGGCTCGTCCAGCACCAGCAGGCGGGCATCGATGGCCATCACCAGTGCCAGGTGGAGCTGCACGATCATGCCCTTGGACAGTTCGCGCACGCGCAGGTTGGGCGTGAGCTGGGTACCGGCCAGGAAGCGCTCGCACTTGGCGCGGTCGAACCGCGGGTGGACGCCGGCGGCGAAGTCGACGGCTTCCTTGACCCGGATCCAGCGCGGCAGCACCGCGACATCGGCGATGAAACAGACGTCGTTCATCAGATCGTCGCGCTGGGTGCGCGGGTCGCGGCCCAGTACCTTGAGCTCTCCCTCGAACGGGGTCAGGCCCAGCATGGCCTTGAGCGCCGTGGTCTTGCCCGCGCCGTTGGGGCCGATCAGGCCCACGATGCGGCCGGCGGGGATGGTGAAGTCGGCGCCATCCAGGGCCAGTTTGTTGCGGTAGGCCTTGCGCAATCCGCGCGCGGCGACCACGTGGTCGGAGGTTACGGCATTCATGCGGGGCTCCCCTTGAGCAGTTCTTCTATGGACAGGCCGAGGCGCTCGATGCGTTCGCGCACCAGCGGCCATTCTTCGCGGAGGAAGCGGTCGCGCTCGCTGCCGCGCAGCTTCTTCGAGCCTTCCTCGGTCACGAACATTCCCAGTCCGCGGCGCTTCTCGACCAGGCCTTCGTCGGCCAGTTCCTGGTAGGCGCGTGAAACGGTGATCGGGTTCAACTGGTACTCGGCCGCCACGTGGCGCACGGAAGGCAGGGCATCGCCGGGCTTGAGGATGCCGTCCAGCATCATCGCGATCACGCGATCCTTCAGCTGGCGGTAGATGGGAGCGCCATCGCTCCATTGGATGTCGGCCATGTTCAGCTCCCCGTGCGCAGCAACTGCGCGAAGGAGAAGTAGGGCATGGACAGCGCAGCGTGCGCCGAGCGGCGATCGGATCGCGCGGGCGCCTCTTTGGGTGTTGCCGCCGCTGTCTCCATGGCCGATGCTGGCGCTGCCGCGCCGACTTCCGCGGGACGTGGCAGGAAGGAGCCAATCAGCAGGCCGGCAACAAGCAGGGCACTGCCCGCGCTCGTGCCGATCAGTGTGGTGGCTTGCTGGGTGTTCATCGGGCCTCCCGTACTTGGGTGGTGGTGTTGTATTTAACTATAACACCAAAACACGACATGTCAACGGACGGTAAAGGTTTTCCTGCCCAACTAAAGGCATACTTCAATCGTCAATCCGGCGGGGGTGCGAAATGTCATTCAACCATTTGAAATCATTGGCTCTAAGTGTATTCCTCCTGGCTCCCCTCCCGCTGCTGGCGGGGGACTTGCTGGAGGTTTCCTATCGCCCCTTGGCCGACAAGACTCCGGTCAATCTGAACGAACACTATGGCGGGCAGGTCTTGCTGGTGGTCAATACCGCCAGCAAATGCGGCTTCACCCCGCAATACGAAGGACTGGAAGCGCTGCAGCAGGAATATGCCGGCCGCGGTTTTTCCGTGCTGGGTTTCCCGTCCAACGATTTCATGGGCCAGGAACCGGGAAGCGAGGAGGAAATCCAGGCGTTCTGCACGCTTACCTACGGGGTGAAATTCCCGATGTTCGAGAAAGTCAGCGTGAAAGGAGAGGACGCCACACCGTTGTACCGCTCGCTGGAGGAGGCCACCGGCGTCCAGCCGGGCTGGAACTTCCACAAATACCTGATCAGCCGGGATGGCCGGGTGGTGGCGCAGTTCCCCAGCAAGGTGAAGCCGGATGCGCCGGAGTTGCTGGCGGCCATCGAACGGGAACTGAAGGCCCCCATCATCGTGGAGTGACCAGGGCATCGCAGCCGCGCAGGCGCATGCGACAATTGGCGCTCTCGCGCCAGGTGACGGCGCAATGTCTCGAGGAGTTCCCATGAAGTGGTTTGCAGGCGGCGTGGTCGCGATGGCGGCGGTCGTGGCGGTGGCAGGTGTGTCAGCACAGGACAAGACGGCGTTGGTGAGCGAGCGCGACAAGGTCAGTTACGCGATCGGGCTGGACGTGGCCCGCTCGTTCGAGCCGGTGGCGCAGTTCATCGACCTGCCCGCGTTCGAGCGCGCGGTGCGCAACGCTTTCGCCGGCGGCCAGCCGCTGATGTCCGAGGAGGAAGCCAAGGCAACCGACCAGGCCCTGCGCCTCAATATCGCCGCCAGCCAGGGCGCACCCATCCCGGGCCAGGCGCCGGGATCCGTGCCGCCTGCGGTCGACAAGGAGAAGGTGGGCCTGATGCTGGGCGGTTTTGCCGTGGGCCCGTCGTTGGCGCCCCTGAAGGACGACGTGGACCTGGCGGTGCTGATGCAGGCGCTGCGGACCACGTTCGACAAGAAGCCGTCGCTGCTGAGCGAGCAGGAAGCGCAGAGCGCGATGCAGGCCTTCATCGGCAAGCGCCAGGGTGAAGTGGCCGAAAACAACCGCGCCGAGGGCGCTGCCTTCCTGCTGGCGAACAAATCGCAGAAGGGTGTGGTCACCAGGCCTTCCGGCCTGCAATACATGGTGCTGCGCGAGGGCAATGGCGCGCGTCCGTTGCCAAGCAGCCGGGTGCGCGTGAACTATGAAGGCAAGTTGCTGGATGGCACGGTGTTCGACAGTTCCTACCAGCGCGGACAGCCCGCCGAGTTCGGGCTCAACCAGGTGATCCCGGGCTGGACCGAAGGTGTCGCCTTGATGCCGGTGGGTGCCAAGTACCGTTTCTGGATTCCCTCGGAACTGGCCTATGGCGCCGACGGTGCGCCGGGCGGGCTGATCGGTCCGAACGCCACGCTGACCTTCGACGTGGAATTGCTGGCCATCCAGCCTTGAGGTTTTCGAGGTTTCCCGGGCCACCTGCGGTCGATGCGGGTGGCCACTCATCGGGGGTGGTGTTGCTTGGGGAGCGCTTCGCTCCGTGACAGGGCGAAGCGACGGGTTTTCGCAGGGGCGTCGATTGCATGCAGATTGATTTCGCGGGACACGACCGGTTGCTGGAGCAGCGCCTGA
This sequence comes from uncultured Pseudoxanthomonas sp., assembly GCA_964562135.1. Classification (GTDB taxonomy): domain Bacteria; phylum Pseudomonadota; class Gammaproteobacteria; order Xanthomonadales; family Xanthomonadaceae; genus Pseudoxanthomonas_A. The sequence continues at coordinate 13,153 of CAZLSG010000014.1, forward strand.
TCGAACTGGAAACGCGCATGGCGTTCCAGGAACAGGCAATGCTGGAGTTGAGCGAAGCCTTGGCCGATGCCCGCGAAGAGGGCGCGCGCAATGCCCGGATGCTGGCCGCGCTGCTGTCCGACCTGCGCAAGTTGCGCAGCGAGTTGCACACCGATCCGGCGAGCGAACCCCCGCCGCCGCATTATTGATCGCTGCCGGATAGAATCGGCGCATCTTCCCTTGCACGGGAAACGATTGCACATCACCTGCCATGAGCGACTCATTGCGTGACCAACTGCTTGGCCTGGGCTTCAAGCCCGCGCCCAGGCCCGAGCGTAAAACCGGCCAGCCGCCAAAACCCGCGGGCAAGCGCGAGCGGGCGGGAAAGGCCGGCGGACATGCCGGCAAACATGCCCGCAAGCCCGCGCGCTCGCAGGAAGACATCGACCTGGCCAAGGCCTATGCGATCCGCGCGCAAAAGGAGAAGGACGAGCGCATCGAGGCCGAGCGGCTGAAGCAGGAGCAGGCAAGGCAGCGCAGGGAAGCCAAGGCCAGGCTGGAACTCCTGCTGAAGGACAAGGCGCTGAACGACCCGGCCGCCGAGCATGTCCGCCATTTCGAATACGGCGGCAAGATCAAGCGCGTCCACGTCAACGCCGACCAGCTGAAGGCGCTGAATGCCGGCGAGCTGGGCGTGGTCCAGCTCAATGGCCGCTATCTTGTGGTCGTGACCGAGGTGCTGGTGGAAGCCGAAGCGGTGTTCCCACAGGCCGTGGCGCTGAAGGTGGACCCGAACGCGGGTGTCGAGGAGGATCCCTACGCGGATCCCAAATACCAGGTACCGGACGACCTGGTCTGGTAGCGGGGTTCGCGCGCTGGCTGTTCCTGGCGTTGCCCGGCCTGCACCTGCCGGCATGGGCGGGCGCAGACTCCACGATATCAACCAGATGTGTGTTGCCTGCGGCCTGGACTGCGGAAGCGTCGATTGGCGGGCGGTGCGGGCCGCTGCCTTGGGCCGGAATCCGCGACTCACTCCTTGCCGGGCTGCCTTGCTTGCCGTCTCCATGCTGCATTGCGTAATGCAAGGCATGTGCAAAAAGAGCTTAATTGGATCGATCCAATTGGCGGGGGGAGCCTGATGTTGATCCGGGCGGGGCGCACATGGCATGCGGTTGGCCATGGCGCCGACTGAAAAAAAGGTCTCTTCCGGATCCGGGCCACGCGCAGTCAGGCGCGGAGGACAGGTCACGCTGCGCGACATTGCCGCGGCGGCGGGAGTCTCGCGGGCGACGGTATCGCTGGTGCTGCGCGGCAGCCCATTGGTCCATCCCGGGACCCGCAAGCGGGTGGAGGAGGAACTGGAGCGGCAGCGTTACGTGTACAACCGCGCCGCGGCCGATCTGCGCACGCGCACCTCGTCCAGCGTGGCGCTGGTGATCAACGACCTCTCCAATCCGTTCTTCGCGGAATTCGCGGCGGGCGTGGATGAAGCGCTGGGCGAGGCGGGCTACGTCACCTTGCTGGGCAGCACCAGCGAGTCGCCGCAACGGCAGCAGGCAGTGCTTGCTTCGCTGATGGAGCACAATCCGGCCGGGTTGATCCTGTCGCCTGCCGAAAACAGCAGCGTCGCGCAGCTGAAGCAGGTGCTGGGCCGCCATCGCAACATCCTGCTCTTCAATCGCATCCTGGAGGGCGCCGAATGGGATTTCCTGACGCTGGACAATGCGCGGGGTGCCTGGCTGGCCACGACACACCTGATCGGGCGGGGCCATAGGCATATTGCATTTTTCGGGGGGCATGCCGACTCCAGTTCCTGCCGCCAGCGACGGGAAGGCTATCTTTGCGCCATCCAGGAGGCCGGGCTGGAGCCCGTGATGGTTGAGTCGGCGCCGACCCGGCAGGATGCGGCGGCGCGTTCAGGAGCGTTGTTCGAAGACGCGGTTGCGCCCCCCACGGCAGCCGTCTGCTACAACGACAGCGTGGCGCTGGGGCTGATGCCCGCGCTGGCGGCGCAGGGAATCGTGCCTGGCCGCGATTTCGCGGTGGCCGGATTCGACGATATTGCCGAAGCGGCGCTGGCCACGCCCTCCCTGACCACCGTGGCGGTCGATCCGCGCGAGCGCGGACGCCAGGCGGCCCGGCTGGTGCTGGAGCGCATCGCCATGCAGGACACCGCGCCACGCCACTGCACCGCTGTCGTCGAATTGAAGGTTCGCCAAAGCAGCGGGCCGCAATTCACCCATTCGAAATCTCCTCCCCGACGTCGGCAGAGCCAGCCCGGCGCCGTGCCGAGTCCAACTCCGACTTCCAACCCGGCCAAATCATGAATATGAAGAAACCCGTCAATTTCCAGGTCGCCATGGCGGTGGCGACCACGATTTTCTTCATGTGGGGATTGTTGACCTGTCTCAACGACATCCTGATCCCGCACCTGAAAGCAGTATTCGAACTCAGCTTCGCGCAGGCGATGCTGGTGCAGTTCACGTTCTTTGGCGCCTATTTCCTCATGTCGCTGCCCGCCGGCTGGCTGGTGGTCAGGCTGGGCTACAAGAACGGCATCGTGGCGGGCCTCGTGATTGCCGGCGTCGGCGCGCTGGGCTTCTGGCCTGCGGCCGAATTGAGGGTATATGGAGCCTTCCTTGCCGCGTTGTTCGTGCTGGCCTCGGGCATCACCGTGTTGCAGGTGGCGGCCAATCCCTTCGTTGTGTACTACGGGCTGTGGGGGTCGCGCGTCCGCGGCGCCCTGGCGGCTGCGCGCGCCTGATCCCGGCAATGGAAAAGATCGTTTGCTTCGGTGAAGCGCTGATCGACATGCTGGCGCAACCGCCGGTCCGCGCCGGCGAGCCTCGCGCCTTCCTGCAACATGCCGGCGGCGCGCCGGCGAACGTCGCGGTGGCGGTGGCTCGCCTGGGCGGGCAGGCGAGCTTCGTGGGCATGCTGGGCAACGACATGTTCGGCGACTTCCTGCTGGAAAGTCTGGTGGACGCGGGGGTCGATGTCGGCGGTGTCGTCCGCACCCACGATGCGAAGACCGCCCTGGCATTCGTTGCGCTGGATGGGCGGGGTGAGCGCAGTTTCAGTTTCTACCGCCCACCGTCGGCGGATCTGCTGTTCCGGACGGAACATTTTGCGGCGGATGTGTTCCTGGGTGCGGCCGTTTTCCATGCATGCTCCAACAGCATGACCGAACCCGAAGTGGCGGAGGCGACGCTGGAAGGCATGCGGCGTGCGCGGGCGTCGGGCGCGGTGGTCAGTTTCGATCTCAATCTTCGTCCCATGCTTTGGCCCGAAAACGTCGATCCGTCGCCCCGGCTCTGGCGCGCACTGGCATTGGCGGATGTGGTGAAACTGTCCCGTGAAGAACTCGACTTCCTGGCCCAGGGCTTGCGGATGGAGAGCGCGGCCGTGCAGGACAGGCTGTGGCAGGGACAGGCACGTCTCCTGGTCGTGACGGATGGTGGCGGACCGGTGCGCTGGGCCACGCGTGAAGCTTCAGGGGAGGTGTCCGCATTCAGGGTGCCGGTGCTGGACACCACGGCGGCCGGGGATGCTTTCGTTGCCGGGCTGCTGCACTGCCTGTCCGGCACGCCGCGGCCGGCGGGCGGGTTGGCGGGCTTCTGCCGCGATCGCGACAGCATCGGAAAGGCATTGCGCTTCGCTTCGGCGGTGGGCGCCCTTGCGGTGACGCGCAAGGGCGCTTTCGCCGCCATGCCTTCCCTGGAAGATGTACACACTCTCATGCAGGAGCAACCATGACGCCGCTTCCGGAAACACCCGTGCCCGATTTCCGCTCGCCGGATTTCCTGCGCCGGCACATCGCCGACACCATGGCGTTCTATCATCCACGCGCAATCGATCCGGCGGGTGGCTTCTTCCATTATTTCCTCGATGACGGCACGGTCTACGATGCCGGGCATCGCCACCTGGTCAGCAGCACGCGCTTCGTCTTCGACTATGCGATGGCCTACCGCGAGTTCGGCAACCCGGAATACCTGGATGCCGTCCATCATGGCCTGGCGTACCTGCGCCAGGTCCATCGCAACCCGGGCACCGGCGGTTATGCATGGACGCTGCGCGATGGGCGGGTGGAAGACGACATGAACCATTGTTATGGCGTGGCGTTCGTCCTGCTGGCGTATTCCTGCGGGTTGAAGGCGGGCGTGGAGCAGGCGCGCGAATGGATGGACGAAACCTGGCAGCTGCTGGAGCGGCGCTTCTGGGAATCGGCGCACGGCCTGTACAGGGACGAGGCCGATGCGCAGTGGAATTTCACCGGCTACCGTGGCCAGAACGCCAACATGCACATGTGCGAAGCGATGCTGGCGGCGTTCGAGGCCAGCGGCGAGCGGCGCTATCTGGAGCGCGCCCTGCTGCTGGCCGACCGCATGACACGGCGGCAGGCCGCCAAGGCGGGCGGCCTGGTGTGGGAGCACTACGACGCTGCATGGGAGATCGACTGGGATTACAACCGGGACAATCCCAAACACCTGTTCCGTCCCTGGGGGTTCCAGCCCGGTCATCAGACCGAATGGGCCAAGTTGCTGGTGATCCTGGAACGCCACGTGCAAGCGGACTGGCTGTTGCCGACCGCGCGGCATTTGTTCGATACCGCCATGGCGCGCTCCTGGGATGCGGAGCGTGGCGGTTTGTACTACGGGTTTGCGCCGGACGGGAGCGTCTGCGACGACGACAAGTATTTCTGGGTGCAGGCCGAATCACTGGCAACGGCGGCGTTGTTGGCGGCGCGAACGGGCGATGAGTCTTGCTGGCAATGGTACGAGCGGCTGTGGGCGTACAGCTGGAAGCACTTCGTCGACCATCGCCACGGCGGCTGGTATCGCATCCTGGATGCGGACAACCGCAAGTACAGCGATGAGAAGAGCCCCGCGGGCAAGGTCGACTACCACACCATGGGCGCCTGCCACGAAGTGTTGAGTGTGGTGCGTGCGCCAGGGACTGCTTGATCGGGAGCGCAAATGGCAGCTGGAGCCGGACGCCTGTCTGCCGAAGGCGCCGGGATATTCGTCGAGGCGCGATCCCGATTCGCGTGCATGGGTGATCAGGGTGCCGCCATGGGAGGGAATCCGATCGTGGCGGGCGCCGGCTTACTCCGGGTCGTAGTCCAGATTCGACGCAAGCCAACGCTCCGCCTGCGCAATATCCACGCCTTTGCGCTTCGCGTAATCGGCCACCTGTTCCTTCGACACCCGGCCGACCACGAAATACTGGCTCTTCGGATGGCTGAAGTAATAACCGGAGACGGCTGCGGTGGGCAGCATAGCGAAGCTTTCGGTCAGCGACATGCCCGCATTGCCGCTGGCGTCGAGCAGGCGGAACAGTGTGCTTTTTTCGCTGTGTTCCGGGCAGGCCGGGTAACCGGGAGCAGGGCGTATGCCGACGTATTTCTCGGCGACCAGTGCTTCGTTGTCGAGTGACTCGCTCGTGGCATAGCCCCAGAATTCCGTGCGCACGCGCTGGTGCAGGCGTTCGGCCAGCGCTTCGGCGAGGCGGTCGGCCAGCGATTTCAGCAGGATCGCGTTGTAGTCGTCGTGGTCGGCCTCGAAGCGGGCAACGTGTTCGTCGATGCCGATGCCCGCGGTGACCGCGAACATGCCGATCCAGTCCTGCTTGCCGGATGCCTTCGGTGCAATGAAGTCCGCGAGGCAGAAGTCCGGGCGCTCGGCCGGTTTGTCCACTTGCTGGCGCAGGAAGTGCAGGCGCTCGGTGCGTCCGTCGATCTGCAGTTCGACATCGTCGCCGGCGCTGTACGCCGGCCACAGGCCGAACACTGCCTTCGCGGCCAGCCACTTTCCCGAGACGATGCGTTTCAGCATCGCGCGCGCGTCGCGGTAGAGGTCGCTGGCCTGTTGGCCGACGATCTCGTCGGTGAGGATGGCCGGATACCTGCCGAACAGTTCCCAGGCGTTGAAGAACGGCGTCCAGTCGATGAAATCGACCAGCTCCGCCAGCGGGTAGTCGTCGAAGACGTGCAGGCCGGGTTGCTTCGGCCGGGGCGGCGCGTAGCTCGTCCAATCCCCGTCGAATTTCTGTCCGCGCGCCTTCTCCAGTGGTACCAGGCGCTTGGCGTCGCCGCGGTTCCTGTGGCGTTCGCGGATATCGGCGTAATCGGCGTCATTGGCGGCGACGAAGGCCGTGCGCATGTCGCGCGAGATCAGAGACTGCGCCACGCCGACCGCGCGCGAGGCGTCCTTCACCCAGACGGTGGGAGACTTGTAGTGCGGGTCGATCTTGAGCGCAGTGTGCGCGCGCGAGGTGGTGGCACCGCCGATCAACAGCGGCGTCACGAAGCCCTGGCGCTGCATTTCGCGTGCGACATGGCTCATCTCTTCAAGCGACGGCGTGATCAGGCCGGACAGGCCGATCAAGTCGGCGTTCTCGGCGCGGGCGGTGTCGAGGATCTTCTGCGCCGGCACCATCACGCCAAGATCGATCACGTCGAAATTGTTGCAGGCCAGCACCACGCCGACGATGTTCTTGCCGATGTCGTGCACGTCGCCCTTGACCGTAGCCATCACGATCTTGCCGTTGGATTTTCCCGTGTCGCCAGTGCGCAGCTTCTCGGCCTCGATGTACGGCAGCAGGTAGGCCACCGCTTTCTTCATCACGCGGGCGGACTTGACCACCTGCGGCAGGAACATCTTGCCCGCGCCGAACAGGTCGCCGACCACGTTCATGCCGTCCATCAGCGGGCCTTCGATCACGTCCAGCGGGCGCGTGGACTGCTGGCGGGCCTCCTCCGTGTCGTCTTCGACCCAGGCGTCGATGCCGTGCACCAGCGCGTGCGCGAGGCGTGCGGACACGGGTTTCTCGCGCCATGCGAGATCCTCGGCCTTTTTCTCGCCCTTTTTGCCCTTGTAGCGTTCCGCGACTTCCAGCAGCCGCTCGGTGCCGTCCTTGCGGCGGTTGAGGATCACGTCCTCCACGCGCTCGCGCAGTTCGGCGTCGAGGTCGTCGTAGACGGGCAGGGCGCCAGCGTTGACGATGCCCATGTCCATGCCGGCCTGGATGGCGTGGTACAGGAACACCGAGTGGATCGCGGCGCGCACCGTCTCGTTGCCGCGGAACGAGAACGACACGTTCGACACGCCGCCGGAAACGTGGCAGTGCGGCAGCGTCCGCTTGATGATGCGGGTGGCCTCGATGAAATCGACGGCGTAGTTGTCGTGCTCCTCGATGCCGGTGGCGACGGCGAAGATGTTGGGGTCGAAGATGATGTCTTCCGGCGGGAAGCCGACTTCTTCGGTCAGGATGCGGTAGGCGCGGGTGCAGATCTCCACCTTGCGTTCGCAGGTGTCGGCCTGGCCGGTTTCGTCGAAGGCCATCACCACCGCGGCGGCGCCGTAGCGCAGCACCTTGCGCGCCTGCTCGATGAAGGCGGCTTCGCCTTCCTTGAGCGATATCGAGTTGACCACGCCCTTGCCCTGCAGGCATTGCAGGCCGGCTTCGATGACCTCCCACTTGGACGAGTCCACCATCACCGGGATGCGGGCGATGTCGGGCTCGGAGGCGATCAGGTTGAGGAAGCGCACCATCGCCTTCTGCGAATCGATCAGGCCCTCGTCCATGTTGACGTCGAGGATCTGCGCGCCGTTGGCGACCTGCTGGCGCGCTACTTCCACGGCCTCTTCGTAGCGCTCTTCCTTGACCAGCTTGCGGAACTGCGCGCTGCCGGTGACGTTGGTGCGCTCGCCGACGTTGACGAACAGCAGGTCGGGCGTGATGACCAGCGGTTCGAGGCCGGAGAGGCGGGTGTGGCGGGCGGATGCGTTCAAGCAGCCTGCTCCAGCGCCGCGGGCAAACGACGCGGCGGGATGCCGGCCATCGCTTCGGCAATGGCCTTGATGTGTGCCGGCGTGGTGCCGCAGCAGCCGCCAACCAGGTTGAGCAGGCCCGACTGCGCGAATTCCTTCAATGTCGCCGCCATTTCTTCCGGCGTTTCGTCGTACTCGCCGAAGGCGTTGGGCAGACCGGCGTTGGGATGCGCGCTGACAAAGGTCTCCGCGACGTTTGCCAGTGTTTCCACGTGTTCGCGCAGTTCCTTTGCTCCAAGCGCGCAGTTCAGACCGATGGAAAGCGGGCGGCCGTGCGCGACCGAAGTGTGGAACGCTTCGGCGGTCTGGCCGGAGAGGGTGCGTCCGGAGGCATCGGTGATGGTGCCGGAGATCATCACCGGCAAGCGCGCGCCGCGGACATCGAAGGCTTCCTCGATCGCGTACAGCGCGGCCTTGGCGTTGAGCGTGTCGAAGATGGTCTCGACCATCAGGATGTCGGCGCCACCGTCCATCAGGCCGTCGATGGCCTCGCGATAGGTCAGGCGCAATTCGTCGAAGCTGGTGTTGCGGTATCCGGGATCGTTGACGTCGGGGCTGATCGAGGCGGTGCGACTGGTCGGCCCGAGCACGCCGATCACGAAGCGTGGCCTGTCCGGCCTGCCCTTGAGAGCGCCGTCGGCCTCGATGGCGTCGCAGCAGTCGCGCGCGACCCGTGCGCCGGCCTTGTTGAGCTCGTAGACCAGGTGCTCGAGGTGGTAGTCGGCCTGGCTGATCGCAGTGGCGTTGAAGGTGTTGGTCTCGATCAGGTCGGCGCCGGCTTCAAGGTAGGCCGTGTGCACGCCTGCGATGATCCCGGGTTTCGTCAGCAACAACAGGTCGTTGTTGCCCTTCAGGTCATGGTCGCAGGCGGGACCGTGCACGTGCGCGTGTTCGCGGTCGCAACCTTCAGCAAAGCGTTCTCCGCGGTAATCCGCTTCCTGCAGGCCGTGCTTCTGGATCATCGTGCCCATTGCGCCGTCGATGATCAGGATGCGCTCGTCCAGCGCCTTGAACAGCGCCGACACGCGGGTCGGATTCAGCCATGCCTTGCCCGGAAAGCCCGCACGGGGATGCGCGGGCGTTTGCGGGGAGTTCGCGGGTGTCTTCAAGGCTTGGTCCCGATCAGCGAGATCACCTCGAAATGCGGCGGGCGTTTCTCGCGGGTGACCCGTTCCAGGCTGGATATTTCCAGCCCGGCCTTCTCGGCGAAGCGCCTGAGCTCCTTGTCGGTGAAGCCCAGGTTGACGTGGCCATAGGCTTCCACCGCGCCACGGTGTTCGTGCTTGCCCAGGCTGGACAGCAGCAGGCGTCCTCCCTTGCGCAGGACGCGGGCGGCCTCGGCAACGGCCAGCGCCGGTTTGCCCGCATAGGTCAGGGCATGCATCAGCACCACCAGGTCGAAGCTGCCGTCCTTGAATGGCAGGGCGTGCATGTCGCCCTCGCGCACTTCCACGTTGGGCAGTTTCTTCAGGCGTTCGGAAGCGGCAGCCACCACGCGGGCGCTGGTGTCGACGCAGACGTAACGACGCGCGTGCGGGGCCAGCAGCTCGGCCAGTACGCCGTCGCCGGAAGCGATATCGAGCACGTCGCCGGTTTCCAGCAGCGGCAGGGCGGTGCGTGCAAGCGCCTCCCAGGTGCGTCCGGGCGAATAGTGGCGCTCCATGTCGCCTGCCACGGAGTCGGCCCAGTTCTGGTCCGCGGCGCGGGCGGCCAGCACGGTGGGCACGCGTTCGGCGTCCTGGCGCAGCAATGGATCGTCGCTGCCCTGGCGCAGGGCCAGCCACAGGGCCTGCTGCGCCGGGTCCAGGCTGGTTTCATCGAAACGGTAGTAGGCGGAGACTCCGGAACGGCGGTCACGCACCAGCCCGGTTTCCTTGAGCTTGGCCAGGTGGGTGGACACGCGCGGTTGCGCGAGCTGGGTGATGGCCGAGAGTTCGGCCACGGTCAACTCTTCCTGCGCCAGCAGGGCCAGCAGGCGGACCCGGGTAGCGTCGGCAAAGACCTTCAGCTGGATGGACCAAGCTTCCAGATCCATAAATATCTCCATATCGCGATATAAAGATATTCTGATCGTCCCCGATGGCCCGGGTCAAGCGTTGGCATACCCCTGCGAATGGTGCGGGTTACAATTGGTATTCGATACCAATGAGGGGCTTGGCCGTGGATTTTGCATTCACTGAAGAACAATTGATGATCCAGGACGTGGCGCGCCGGATCGCGCAGGAAAAGATCGCGCCCAGCGCCGAGCACCACGATCGCACCGGCGAATTCCCGTTGGAGAACATCCGCCTGCTGGGCGAGAACGGCCTGATGGGCGTCGAGGTACCGGGCGAATACGGCGGTGCCGGCATGGACCCGGTGGCCTACGTGTTGGCGATGATCGAGATCGCGGCCGGCGACGCAGCGCATTCCACCATCGTGTCCGTCAACAATTCGCTGTTCTGCAACGGCATCCTGACCCACGGCACCGAGGACCAGAAGCAGAAGTACGTGCGCGCCATCGCCGAAGGCCGCGAGATTGGTGCCTTCGCTTTGACCGAACCGCAGTCGGGCTCCGATGCCACCGCGATGCGCTGCCGGGCCGTGAAGCAGGCCGATGGAACCTTCGTGATCAATGGCAAGAAGAGCTGGATCACGTCCGGGCCGGTTGCAAAATATTTCGTGCTGTTCGCGGTGACCGAGCCGGACAAGGGCGCGCGCGGGATCACAGCGTTCCTGGTCGATGGCGAACGCGCCGGCTTCCATCGCGGCAAGACCGAGCCCAAGCTGGGCATCCGCGCGTCGGCGACCTGCGAGATCGAATTCACCGATTACGTGGCGCAGGCCGACGAGGTTCTGGGCGAAGAGGGGCAGGGCTTCAAGATCGCGATGAGCGTGCTGGATGCCGGTCGCATCGGCATTGCCTCCCAGGCCATCGGTCTTGCCCGTGCCGCCTACGAAGCCACCCTGGCCTACGTGAAGGAACGCAAGGCGTTCGGGCAGCCCATCGGCACGTTCCAGATGACCCAGGCCAAGATCGCCGACATGAAGTGCAAGCTGGACGCGGCGACGCTGCTCACTTTGCGCGCGGCCTGGCTGAAGGGCCAGGGGCAGCGTTTCACCACCGAAGCGGCGGTGGCCAAGCTGACCGCCTCCGAGGCGGCGATGTGGATCACCCACCAGGCCGTGCAGATCCATGCGGGCATGGGCTATTCGAAGGAAATGCCCATCGAGCGCTACTTCCGCGACGCCAAGATCACCGAGATCTATGAAGGCACCAGCGAAATCCAGCGCCTGGTGATCGCCCGGAGCGAAACCGGCTTGCGATGAGCGAATGCCGGATTGCCCGGCATCGCGGAAAAAAGAACCCCGGCCTGGCCGGGGTTCTTTTTGGTCCATGCCCTGCGTCAGCGGTCGGGCCGTGACGCCGGCATGTGTTCGTGCAGCGCCAGGTATTCCTGCGAGGGCTCGTCGATCTTGTCGCCCAGCATGCGCCGGACCGTGACGAAGAACACCGGGATCATCAGCAGGCCCAGCAAGGTGGCGAACAGCATGCCGCCGATCACGCCGGTGCCGATGGCGTGACGGGCGTTGGCGCCCGCACCGGTGGACAGGGCCATCGGCAGGACGCCCATGATGAAGGCGAAGGAGGTCATCAGGATCGGACGGAAACGCAGGCGCGCGGCCTCGATGGTCGCTTCGGCCAGGGTCTTGCCCGCACGCCGCTGTTCCACCGCGAACTCGATGATCAGGATGGCGTTCTTCGCCGCGAGGCCGATGATGGTGATCAGGCCGATCCGGAAGAAGATGTCGTTGGGCAGGCCGCGCAGCATCGCGAACACGACCGCCCCCAACATGCCCAGCGGGACCACCAGCAGCACGGCCACCGGGATGGACCAGCTCTCGTACAGGGCGGCCAGGCACAGGAACACGACCACGATCGACAACACCAGCAGCAGGGTGGCCGCGTTGCCAGCCAGGATTTCCTGGTAGGACATGCCGCTCCAGTCGTAGCCGAAGCCGGGCGGCAGGTCGTTCTCCACGATGTCCTGCATGGCCTGCATGGCTTCACCGGAACTGCGGCCGGGCACTTGCGAGCCGACGATGTTGACCGCGGCGTAGCCGTTGTAGCGGGTGAGGGTGGGCGGGTTGGTGACCCACTCGGAACTGACCACGCTGTTCAGCGGAATCATCGCGTCGCTGGTGCCTGCGGACCGGCTGGGCAGGTAGATGCGCGACAGGGCTTCCGGACCCATGCGGAACGGCGCGTCCGCCTGCATGGTGACGCGCTTGATGCGTCCTTCGAAGAAGAAGTCGTTCACGTACACCGGCGCCAGCATCAACTGGATGCTGTTGTAGATTTCGCCGACCGAAACGCCCATGGCATTGGCCTGTATCCGGTCCACGTGCACCTGCAACTGGGGAGCGTTTTCCAGCGTGTTGGGGCGTACGCCCATCAACAGGTCCTGCTTCTGGGCTGCCTGGCCCAACAGCATGTTGCGGGCCTGGATCAGGGCATCCTGGCCGGCTCCCGAGCGATCCTGCAGGTACATGTCGAAACCGCCGAATTGCCCCAGGCCCTGCACGGTCGGCAGGTTGACCACGAAGATGCCGGCTTCCTTGATGCCGTACAGCGCACCGTTGGCGTTCTGGATGAAGGCGTTGATGTCGACCTTGCGCTCGTCCCAGGGTTTCAGGCGGATGAAGGCCATGCCCACGTTCTCGCCCTGGCCGATGAAGCTGAAGCCTGACACCTGCATCATGCCCTCGAAGCCCTCCTGCTCCGAGATGATTTCGCGCATCTGCTCGAACACCTGGTTGGTGCGCTCAAGGGTGGCGCCCGGCGGCAGCTGCACGATGCCCATGGCGTAGCCCTGGTCTTCTTCGGGCAGGAAGCTGCCGGGCATCCGGGTGAACAGGAAGCCGGCCAGCGCCACCAGCACCACGAACAGCGCCATCCAGCGCGGCGTATGCCTGACCGCGCTGGTGATGTGGCCCACGTAGGTGCGGCTGACCCTGTCGTAGTACTTGTTGAAGGTGCGGAAGATGAAGTTGGAGCTGTGGTGGTCGGTCGGCTTCAGGAACGTGGCGCACAAGGCGGGGGTGAAGCCGAGCGCCAGGAAGGCGGAGAAGGCCATCGCGATGGCGATGGTCAGCGCGAACTGCTTGTAGATCTCGCCGGCGGCGCCGCCCTGCAGGGCGCTGGGGATGAACACCGCCGCCAGCACCACCGTGATGGCCACCACCGCGCCGGTGATCTGGTCCATCGCCTTGCGGGTGGCTTCCTTCGGCGGAAGTTTTTCCTCGGTCATGATGCGTTCGACGTTCTCGATCACCACGATCGCGTCGTCCACCACGATGCCGATGGACAAGACCATCGCGAACAGCGTCAACTGGTTGATGGTGAAGCCGATCAGGCTCATGCCCAGGAACGTGCCCAGCAGCGCGACCGGGATCACCAGGGTCGGGATGATGGTGGCGCGCAGGTTTTGCAGGAAGATCAGCATCACCAGGAACACCAGTACCACGGCCTCGGCCAGGGTCTTGACCACTTCGGTGATCGAGATGCGGACGAAGGTGGTGCTGTCGAACGGCGAGAACCAGGTGACTCCCTGCGGGAAGGTGGGTTGCAGTTCGTCCATCTTCGCGCGTACCGCAGCGGCCACGTTCAGCGCGTTGGCACCCGGCAGCAACTGCACCGCGAAGGCACCGGTGGGCGAGCCGTTGTAGCGAGCCTCGAACCCGTAGGCCGAGGCGCCCACGTTCACCCGTGCCACGTCCTTGAGGCGGACGGCGGAACCGTCGCTGTCGGCGCGCAGGATGATGTTCTCGAACTGTTCCGGGTTGCTGAAACGGCCCTCGGTGGACACGGTGGCGGTGAAGCCTTGGCCATCGACTGCAGGGGAAGCGCCGATGGAACCGGCGGCGAACTGCACGTTCTGGCCACGGATCGCGGTCAGCACTTCGCTGGCGGACATGCCGTAGCCGCGCAGTCGGTCCGGGTCCAGCCAGATGTTCATGGCGTATTCGGAACCGAAATGCTGGACGTTGCCGACACCGGGGATGCGCGAGATCTGGTCGACCACGCGCGAACCGACGATGTCGTTCAGTTCGTTGCCGGTAACACGCGGATTGTCCGATCTCAGGGCCGCCACCATCAGGAAGCCGGCGTTGGCCTTGGCCACCACCACGCCCTGCTGGGTCACTTCGCTGGGCAGGCGCGGGGTGGCCAGCGCCACCTTGTTCTGCACCTGTACCTGGGCGATGTCCGGGTCGGTGCCGGTGGCGAAGGTCAGGGTGATGCTGGTGCCGCCGCGGGCATTGGACGAGGAGTTGAAGTACAGCAGGTTGTCGATGCCGGTGAGCTGCTGCTCGATGACCTGGGTGACGGCGCGTTCTGTGGTTTCCGCGCTGGCACCGGGGTAGGTGGCGCTGACCGTCACCTGCGGCGGCGCGATGTTGGGATAGGACTCCACGCCGAGGTTGAGGATCGCGATCACGCCGGACAGCGAGATCAGGATGGCCACCACCCACGCGAAGACCGGATGGTCGATGAAGAACTTGGGCACGGGAATAGCCTCTTATTGACCTGCGTCGTTGGTGGGGGCCGGGGCCGTTGCCGCACCATCGGGACTCCATGGAGTGGCGACGGCGGGGGCGCCTTCCTGGACTTTCTGCAGTCCGGCCACGATGACCTGGTCGCCGGCCTCCAGGCCGCTGCCGATCAGCCAGTTCCCGCCCTGCATGTCCAGCGTCGTCACCGCCTTGCGCACCACCTTGCCGTCCTTGCCCACCACCATGGCGTAGGCGCTGTTGGCATCGCGCTGGATGGCGGCCTGCGGGATCAGGAATGCGTTGTTGCGGTCGCCGAACGTGGCCTTGAGGGTCACGAACGTGCCGGGCAGCAGTATCTGGTCGGGGTTGGGCAGCAGGGCGCGCATGGACACCGCGCCGGTGGCCGGGTCCACGGTGGCGCCTGAGAAGTCCAGGGTGCCCGTCTGGTTGAAGAGACTGCCGTCGGACAGCACCACCTGCACGGTGGCCTGGCCCTGGCCCTGCAACGCTACGTCACCGCTGCCCTGGGCGCGGCGGAGTTGTTCCAGTTCGCCGACGCTGAGCGAGAAATTGACGTACAGCGGATCGATCTGGTCCACCGTGGTCAGCAGGGTGGCCTCGCCTTGGCCGACCAGGGCGCCTTCGGTGACCTGTTGCTTGCCGGCGCGGCCGGAAATGGGCGCGCGGACGCTGGCGAAGTCCAGATTGATGCGGGCGCTTTCCACGTTGGCCCGGGCCTGCTGCACGGCGGCGGCGGCGCTGCGCTCGGTGGCCTCGGCATTGTCCAGGTCGGACTGGGAAACGAATTTCTGCGGCGCCAGTTCCCGCGCACGCTTGGCCGCGGTATGCGCGTTGGCATAGCTGGCCTGCGCGGACGCCAGTTGCGCCTGGCTGGCGCTCAGCGTGGCCTGCAGCGGCGCCGGATCGATCTGGAACAGGACCTGGCCTTCCTTGACGTCGCTGCCTTCCTCGTAGGTGCGCTTGAGCACCACGCCGGCCACACGGGCGCGCACGTCGGAACTGCGGAACGAAGACAGCCGTCCGGAGAGTTCACGTTGCAGGGGCACGGTTTGCGGCGTGGCGCTGATTACCGCGACCTGCGGCGGCGGCGGAGCGGGAGGCTCGGATTGACCGCAGGCGGCCAGCGCGAGGGCAATGGTGCCGGCAACAAGGGCGGAGCGGGGCGAGACGGTCATGGGATGACTCCGTGTCATGCGTTGTCTGGAAGGGGAAGAGGGGAATGGCAAGGTGCGGTTCGGAATGCGCGGAGGAAGGCGTCCACGGCGAATTCGGCCCATGCGCGGCGCTGGTCCGCGTCATGGCGATGGGGCGCATTGAAGCATTTGCGTTCGAAATCCAGGCCCTCCAGCATGCCCAACAACAACTCGGCTGCCATGTGAGGGTCGTCATGCGCGATCAGGCCCCGTTGCATGGCCGATGCCAGGCAGTCCGCCAGCCGCTGATGCAGGGTTTCCAGTCCTTCGACGAACATGGTCCGCGCATCCCCGGGGAACCGATGGGCTTCGGCGCTCATCATCCGGCAGGCTGCCAGGGTGTCGGGCTCGGACAGGTGTTCGGCGTGGTCGATGGCAAAGGCAAGCAGCGTGCCGCGCAGGTCGGCGCCGGAGGTGTCCAGCGCCACCGTGGTCAGCGCAAGCTGCTCCTGCACGATCATGCGGAACAGGGCCTGTTTGCTCCCGTAGCGGGCGTACAGCGTCTGCTTGGAGCAGCCGGCGCGCGCCGCCACCGCATCCATGCTGATGCCGAAACCCTGTTCGGCCAGCAAGGCGCGCACGGCCTGCTGGACACGCCGATGTCGCTGGTCTTCGGGGCGGGAGGCGGCGGCTTGCATGGGGTGTGGACTATACCGTCCAGTTTACAATTTGAACAGTGCCGGGAATCGGGCCATTGCGATGGCCATGGCGTGAACGGAGTGTCAAGGAGCCGATACGGGTATTTGCATGCGGCCTCGCAACAAGGAAGAAATGATGGGCGGGGCTACAATGGGCGATTGCGCCAACCTGTAGAGCCATGACCCTCATGAACCCTGTCCGGAAACCCAAGGAAACCCCCAAATCCAAGTCCAAGAAGACGCAGCCGGGAACCTCCGCTGCGGGCGCGAAGCCGCGCAAGGGGGGCAACGCACCGGGTGAGGCGGCGGCGAAGCTCGCCGCCCAGGGAAACGCGATGTTGCTGGAGCCCGTGTATGCGGCCCTCCGCAAGCAATTGCCGAAGAACAGGCAGGCCGAAGCCGTCGCCTTTGCCGAGTTGTTCTACCGGCGCATGCAGGAAGACGAATTCCCGTTGCACGGTCCGGAAGGCTGGGCGGCGCTGGCCAACGACATGCTCGAGTTCGCGCGCGTGCGCAAGCCTGCGGCGGCCAACGTCCGCGTGTTCAATGCGACGCAGAAGACGCACGGCTGGGATTCGCCGCATACCGTGGTGCAGATCGTCAACGACGACATGCCGTTCCTGGTGGATTCCGTGGGCATGGCGCTGGCCGAAATGGGCGTGGGCGTGCACGTGCTCGGCCATCCGCTGGTGCGTTTCACCCGCGACCGCGCGGGCAAGCTGCTGGCCGTCGGCGAAGGCAAGCCCGAATCGCTGATGCTGCTGGAAATCGATCGGCAAGCGGCCGAACAGATGCGCGTCATCGAAAAGCGCGTCCGCCAGGTCCTGCAGGATGTGCGTGCCATCGTGGACGACTGGGGCACGATGCGCGGCAAGATGCTGTCGCTTTCCGACGATCTCTCGACCCGGCCGATGCCCGTCGACGACAGCCAGCGCCATGAGGCGCAGGAGTTCCTGCGCTGGGCCGCGGGCGATCATTTCACGCTGTTCGGCTACCGCGAATACCGGGTGGCCGGGAAGGGCGATGCCGGCGTGCTGATGCCGGTGGAAGGAAGCGGGCTGGGGCTGATGCGCGGGAAGGACGCTTCGGCGCCGCGTCCCGTCAAGTCCTTGGCCGCCTACGGGCTCAACCAGTCCGGCAGCGTCGATCCGCTGATCCTGACCAAGACCAATGCGCGTTCCACGGTGCACCGCAAGGGGTACATGGACTACATCGGCGTGCTGGAGTTCGATGCCCAGGGCCGGATCGTCGGCGAGCAACGCTTCCTCGGGCTGTACACCTCCGGCGCCTACAACCGGCGCCCCTGGGAAATTCCGCTGGTGCGCGTGCGCCACGACCACGTGATGCAGCGCTCCGGGCTGGCTGCCGCCAGCCACAGCGGCAAGGCATTGCGGCACATCCTGGAAACCCTGCCGCGCGAGGAACTGTTCCAGTCCAGCGAAGACGAGCTCTACCGCACATCGATGGGCATCCTGGGCCTGCAGGAGCGGGTGCGCAGCAAGCTGTTCCTGCGCCGTGACCGTTACGGTCGCTTCTTCTCGGCGCTGGTGTTCATTCCGCGCGACCGCTTCAATACCGATGTACGTCTGCGGATCGAGGCGCTGCTGAAGGAAGAATTGCGCGGCGAGTTCATCGATTCCAGCGTGAAGCTCGGCGAGTCGCCGCTGGCGCAGCTGCATCTGGTGGTCAGGCCGCGCGCGGGCGAATCGGTCGACGCGGACATCCAGGCGCTGGAGCAGCGGCTGGCCTACCTGCTGCGCAACTGGCAGGACGACCTGCGCGAGACCCTGATCGCCCTGCATGGCGAATCCATCGGCCTCAAGCTTGCCAATGGCTACGGCCGCACATTGCCGGCCGGGTACATCGAAACGGTATCGCCGGAAGTGGCCGCGCGCGACGTGGAGCACCTGGCGGCGCTGCAGGGGCCGGACGACCTGCGCCTGAGCCTTTATCGTTCGCGCGGCACGGATGGGAGTTCCGGCGGTTCCCTGCATCTGAACCTCTATCGCAAGGAAAGCGATATTCCGCTGTCCGACGTGTTGCCGCTGATGGAGAACATGGGGCTGCGGGTAATGAGCGAGCACCCGTTCCGGCTCGACCTGGATCCGGTGGCGCATTTCGTGCAGCAGTTCGACGTGGAATCCACCGCGGGCGCGCTTGACATCGAATGCCTGCACGAGATCTTCGAAGAGGCATTCGCGCGCGTATGGCAGGGCGATGCCGAAAACGACGGCTTCAACGGCCTGGTTGCCGCCGCCGGCCTGGACTGGCGCCAGGTCGCCCTGTTGCGCGCGTACTGCAAGTACCTGCTGCAGACCGGCGTGCCGTTCTCGCAGAGCTACGTGGAGCAGACGCTGGCCCGTTACCCGGTGCTTGCTCGCCTGTTGGTGGAATTGTTCGAGGCGCGTTTCGAGCCTGGCGTGGGCCGCGCGGGCAAGGCGAAGGCGTCTGCATTGCAGTCGGTCGACTGCCTGCGCCTGCTCGCGCAAGGGGACGAGAGCGTTTCCCGCGCTGCGCAGGCGGTGGCCGATGCGCGCGGGGAAACGCGCGAACGCCGGATGGAAACCGTGCGCAAGGTGTTGCTGAAGCTGATGGACGGCGTTTCCAGCCTGGACGAGGATCGCATCCTGCGCGGTTTCATGGACGTGATCGAGGCCACGCTGCGTACCAGTTATTACCAGCTGAAGGATGGCCAACTGTCGAACACCATCAGCTTCAAGTTCGACCCCTCGCATGTGCCGGACATGCCCAAGCCGCGTCCGTATCGCGAGATTTTCGTGTGCGGTCCGCGCGTGGAAGGCGTGCACCTGCGTTTCGGCCCGGTGGCGCGGGGTGGCCTGCGCTGGTCGGATCGCCGCGAGGACTTCCGCACCGAAGTCCTTGGCCTGGTGAAGGCGCAGATGGTCAAGAACACCGTGATCGTGCCGGTGGGGGCGAAGGGCGGCTTTTTCGTGAAGCGTCCGCCAGCCGGCGGCGACCGCGACGCGGTCATGGCCGAAGGCATCGCCTGCTACAAGATGTTCATCCAGGGCCTGCTGGACATCACCGACAACATCGTGGGCGGCAAGATCGTGGCGCCGGCCAACGTGGTGCGCCATGACCAGGATGACCCGTACCTGGTGGTGGCCGCCGACAAGGGCACGGCCACGTTCTCCGACATCGCCAACGGCCTGGCCATCGCGCATGGCTTCTGGCTGGGCGATGCGTTCGCTTCCGGCGGCTCGGTGGGCTACGACCACAAGGGCATGGGCATCACCGCGCGCGGCGCATGGGAGTCGGTGAAGCGCCACTTCCGCGCGCAGGGACGCAATTCGCAGACCGAGGACTTCACCTGCGCGGGTGTCGGCGACATGTCCGGCGACGTGTTCGGCAACGGCATGCTGCTGTCCGAACACATCCGGCTGGTGGCCGCGTTCGATCACCGGCACATCTTCCTGGATCCGTCCCCGGATGCGGCGGTTTCCTTCAAGGAGCGCCAGCGCCTGTTCAAGTTGCCGCGTTCCAGTTGGGCCGATTACGACGCCAGGCTGATTTCGAAGGGGGGCGGGGTGCACCCGCGCTCGGCGAAGTCCATCGAAATCACCCCGCAGGTGCGTGAAGCGCTGGGCCTGGAGGCGGGCGTGGCCTCCCTGTCGCCCAACGAGCTGATGAGCGCGATCCTCAAGGCGCCGGTGGACCTGCTGTGGAACGGCGGCATCGGCACTTATGTCAAGGCAGCCGGCGAGACGCACGCCGATGTCGGCGACCGCGCCAACAATGCGCTGCGGGTGAACGGTCGCGACCTGCGCTGCAAGGTGGTGGGCGAGGGCGGCAACCTGGGACTGACGCAGTTGGGCCGCATCGAAGCCGCGCAGCAGGGCGTGCTGCTCAACACGGATTTCATCGACAATTCCGCCGGCGTGGACACTTCGGACCACGAAGTGAACATCAAGATCCTGCTCAACGGGGCGGTGCAGGCGAAAAAGCTGGGCATGGAGGCGCGCAACCGCCTGCTGGCCGACATGACCGACGAAGTGGCGCGGCTGGTGTTGTGGGACAACTACCGCCAGAACCAGGCCATCAGCCTGATGGAGCGGATGAGCGTGGCCCGCCTGGGTTCCAAGCAGCATTTCATCCGCACGCTGGAAACGCAGGGGCTGCTGGACCGGCAGATCGAGTTCCTGCCCTCGGACGCAGAACTGGCCGAGCGCAAGGCGCGCGGGCAGGGCATGACCCGCCCGGAACTGTCGGTGCTGCTGTCGTACTCCAAGCTGGTGGCGTTCCAGCAGATGCTGGATTCGGACATTCCCGAAGACCCGTATCTGTCCAAGGAACTGCAACGCTACTTCCCGGTGCCGTTGCAGAAGAAATACGCCACGGAAATGGAGAAGCACCGGCTGAAGCGCGAAATCATCGCCACGGCGGTCACCAACACCACCATCAACCGGATGGGCGCCACCTTCCTGCTGCGCATGCAGGAAGACACCGGCCGCACGCCGGCCGAGGTGGCCAAGGCTTTCACCATCACCCGCGAGACGCTGGACGCGCGCGAGTTGTGGAACCAGATCGATGCCCTGGACGGCAAGGTGCCCGAATCGGTGCAGATCGATGCCCTGCAGGTGATCTGGTCCATCCAGCGCAGCTTCACCCGCTGGTTGCTGACCCGGCAGGGTGCGGTTCCGGACATCGCCACCGCGGTGACCCGCTACTACCCGGGCTTCAACGAGATCCGCGCCGCCGACGGCGTCCTGCCGGATTCGTTGCGCCCCGCCTACGAGGCCAGCCTGCGCGGATGGAAGGAAAAGGGCCTGCCGCCAGCGCTGGCCGGGCAGATTGCGGCATTGCCGTACCTGGAGCCTTCCTGCGACATCATCGAACTGGCCATCGAGCGCAAGCTCAAGGCGGTGGATGTGTCGAAGGCGCATTACCGGCTGGGCGAAGTCCTGCACATGCCGTGGCTGCTGGAGCAGGTGGACGGCCTGAAGGTGGATGGCCGCTGGCACGCGGTGGCCCGCGGCGTCCTGCGCGATGAACTGACCCAGCACCAGCGCGTGCTGACCGGCCAGGTCCTGGGCATGCCCGGCGCAACCGCTTCGGCCAAGGTGGAGCATTGGCTGCGGCGCGACGATCCGATGCTGCGCTTCACCCTGGCCATGCTCAACGAGCTGGCCGCGCAACAGACCCTGGACTACCCGACGGCTTCGGTGGCCGTGCAGCGGCTTGGGCAACTGGCGATGCAGGGCTGAAACGGTTTTCCGTCGATGTGCCGTCATTGGCACATCGACGGGGATGACCTTCGTCGCCCCAACCGGGGTATTCTCTGCGCGGACACACGGAGGCCGGGATGAGCCATTCGCTGCGCATTGCATTTCTCGCCAGCCCGGCTACCGAGGCGCAGCAGGCATTGGCCGAACTGACGGAACGCCACGGGACCCATGCGCCCGAAGAAGCGGACGTGCTGTGCGCGCTGGGCGGCGATGGCTTCATGTTGCAGACGCTGCACCGGCATGGCGACCTGCAAAAGCCGGTGTTCGGCATGAAACTTGGCACGGTAGGGTTCCTGATGAACCAGTATCGTGCCGAAGACTTGTGCGAGCGCATTGCCCTGGCCGAGCCGGCCAAGCTGCGTCCGCTGGAAATGAAGGCGGTCACCGAATCCGGCGGCACCATCGCTTCACTGGCTTACAACGAAGTTTCCCTGCTGCGGCAGACCCGCCAGGCCGCGCACATCCGGATCGACCTCAATGGTGAAACCCGGCTGGACGAACTGGTGTGCGATGGCGTGCTGACGGCGACGCCGGCGGGCAGCACCGCCTACAACTTCTCCGCGCACGGGCCCATCCTGCCGCTGGGTTCGAGCACCATCGCACTGACACCCATCGCGCCATTCCGCCCGCGTCGCTGGCGCGGGGCCATCCTCAAGGCGGATACCGAAATCCGTTTCCGCGTGCTGGACCCTTACAAGCGTCCCGTCAGCGCCACTGCCGATTCGCATGAAGTGCGCGACGTGACCGAGGTCACCATCCGCGAATCGCAGGAAAGGATGGTGACCCTGCTGTTCGACCCGGAACACAATCTGGAAGAGCGCATCCTCAGCGAGCAGTTCGTGGTCTGATCGCGCCCCTGCAAAGGGAGTATGCTTTTTTGCGGCCGGGTCCGGCTTGCGCGGGCGGAACCGGAGACATCGGATTGGGGGAGGGGTCTCCCGTGAAGGGTTTGCGTGCGCTGCTCGCGTGCGGACTGGCGCTCGCGGCTGCGGCCTGCGTTCCGTGCCGGGCGGTTGAGCCAGGCTAAACGGCAAGTCTCGCCCAATGCGACCGGGAAGGCGGATAATCCCTGCATGTCTTCCGACAACCTCCCCCGCCTGCTGACGGTTGCGATCACTTCGCGCGCGCTGTTCGATCTCGAAGAAAGCCATGCCCTGTACGAAAGCTCGGGTATCGAGGCCTACCGCGAATACCAGTTGGCGAACGAGGACGATGTGCTGGCCCCGGGCGTGGCGTTCCCCACCGTGCGCAAATTGCTGGCGCTGAACACCGGTGCGCCGCCGGACCGGCCGCGCGTGGAGGTGATCCTGCTGTCGCGCAATTCGGCCGACACCGGGCTGCGCATCTTCAATTCCATCCAGCACCACGGGCTGGGCATCGTGCGCGCGGTGTTCACTTCGGGCGAACCTACCTGGCCCTACATCAGGCCTTTTGCCGCCGATCTGTTCCTGTCGGCCAATCCCGAATCGGTGCGGCGCTCCATCGAACAGGGCATCGCCGCGGCCACCATCCTGCCCACCCAGGCGCAGCAACTGGCGCATCCGCAGCAGTTGCGCATTGCCTTCGACGGGGATGCGGTGATTTTCGGCGACGAGGGCGAGCGGATCAGCCGCGAGCAGGGCGTGGAGGCATTCGGGCGGCATGAGCGCGCGCGTGCGCGCGAGCCGTTGTCCGGCGGACCTTTCAGGGGTTTCCTGTCGGCCCTGCACGAGTTGCAGCAGGTGTTCCCGGCCGGGGAGGACTCGCCGATCCGCACCGCGCTGGTGACGGCCCGTTCGGCGCCAGCCCACGAACGGGTGATCCGCACGCTGCGCGAGTGGGGCGTGCGCCTGGACGAAGCGCTGTTCCTTGGTGGCCGGCACAAGGGGCCGTTCCTGGAGGTGTTCGGCGCGGACATCTTCTTCGATGATTCGCAGCACAACATCGACAGTGCACGACAGCACGTGGCCGCCGGGCACGTGCCGCACGGCGTGGCCAACGCCTGATCGATCAGCGGATACCCGGCGCGACGGACGTGTCTGCCTGGGTCAAGCGCCGGCGCTGGCGGTGGTCATTGTGCCGCCCGGTGATGCATCCAGTGGCAGATGGATGTCGGTCAGGCGCCAGCGCAGGCCGCTGCGGGTAAACACGAACACCGTGGAGCCGCCGTTTTCCGACGCGACCGTGCTGGTGAAGCGCGATGCCGATTCGTAGCGGTGGCTGGCGTCCTGCAAGGGCCGGAATGCCGGGGCAGGGCCGTAGCGGTCCCCGTTCGCGGTGTGTCCGTTGACTTTCAACCAGGCGCTGCGCCCGCGCAGCAGGGTATTGATGCCCAGCGGCGTGACCAGCGTGTCCACGCCCCGGTCCACCACGCCTCCTGCCAGTGTCAGCGCCATGCCGCCGAACAGGCCGGACTGGTTTTCCATGCCGATGCGGCGGACCATGTGGTCGTTGAGTTGCGCGCGCAGGTTCACCCGCAAGGCGGGAAAGTCCACGTGCCGCTCGAGTTTGCCGGCACGCTGTTCGACCAGGGCATTGCGGATGCCGTTGATCGCCATGTACGGGCCGGCCACCACGTAGGCGCCCAGCAGGACCAGCAGCGCCAGCGCCGCCGTCAGCCATCTTTTCATTTCAGAACTCCAGGTCCAGTGCCGCGCACAGGTAATCGACGAAGGGCCCCAGGGCCAGCAGGTCCTTCGCCACGGTCTGGCGCAGCCGGGTGCCGGTCATGGTGGCGTCTTCGACCGGACGCCACAGCACGAAGTTCCGGTGTTTCAGGTCTTCGATGAATGCGAATTCAGCCGGGAAGCCCCGCGGCGGGCGGCTCAGCTTCTCGCTGTCTTCAAGGCCGAAGCGCCGGCGCAGGGCCGGGGCGTGGGCGGCGGCCTTCCAACTGGCGGGATTCTCGAAGATGAACTGGCGTACCCGGCGCAGGGCGTCCGGTTCGGGATGCCACAGGCCGGCGCCGACGAAGCTTTCGCCGGGCTGCAGGTGGATATAGAAGGAGGGTGCAGGCACCTGCTTGCGCCGCTCGTGCATGAGCCGCGCGCCCTGCCAGGGCTTGTAGGGCGATTTGTCGTTGGAATACCTCGCATCGCGGTAGATGCGGTACAGCGAGCCGCCCACCTTGCGGGTATCGGCGCGGAAGTGCGGGCTGACGGCAGCGAGGTCGGGCTGCAGGTCGGCCAGCAGGCGCAGGAAGGGTTCCCGCACATGGTCTTCGTATTGCTGCTTGTGCGCGTTGAACCAGCCCTTGTCGTTGTTGCGCGCCAGGCTGCGCAGGAACTTGAGGCTGGCATCGGAGAAGTAGGCGGTCATGGTGTCACGTTGCTCATCGGTGGTCGCATTGGCAGGGCGCGGGTGCGTTTCGACACCGGCATGATCGGAATGGAAGGCATCGCGCGCAAGGCGCGCTCCTACAGTTGCGTTTGCAGGTCATGGCCCCAGGCCTCCAACTGGTCGAGCAGGACCAGCTTGCCTGCATCCCCGGCATGGGCCTGGCGCAGCGCGGCGATCTCCGCGTCGAAGCTGGTGAGACTGTATTCCGACAGGCCACTGTCGGTCAGCAGTCGTTGCCGCCGGTATTCATCCCAGCGCTGTTGCTCGCTGGCCGCGAGGGTATCGGGCCAGTTGCGGGCGCGGTAGCGGAACAGCAACTCCGGCAGGCGTTCGTCGCGAAACCCGAAGTCCCGCTGTCCCAGTTGCGCCGGAGGCGTGGCGCGGACCTCGGCCATGCGCTTGCGGTCGGCGTCTCCGAGGAAGCCGGCATACAGCGAGGCATCCGGGTCGGGAATGCCGAAGTCGGGTACGGTGGCGAATACCTGCCGGACTTTCTCGGCCAGGATGGGGCCTGCCTGGCGCAGTTGCCGGGCATGCGCTTCGACCGGCGCGCGGTCGATCCGCAACCTGTCGAGGTCGCTTGCGCGCAGGTGCTCCCAGGCGATGATGGCTGGTGCGCGGTTGGCATGGATTTCCTTCAGCGGAATACGGGTGACGCCTTCGGGCAGGTCGGCGGCCGGGGTGTACAGGCGGTCGGCAATGGCGTCGGCATCCAGCTCCAGCAAGGGCGCGGGGTCCGCCTCCAGATCGAACGCGATGATGCGGTTGTCGAAGCGCGGGTGGCGGGTCAGCGGCAGGACCGGCGCGGCGCACAGGCGGCTGGCCGGGTAGCGTTGCGAGATGTGCAGCACCGGTGTCATCGCCACGGTGTCCAGCAGGCTGGCGACATGGCGCTTGTCGCGCAGCTTGAGCGCGTGCGCCCACAGGCGCGGCTGTGCCTGGCGCATCAGCCGGGCCATGCCGAGGGTGGCGTGGACGTCCGACAGCGCCTCGTGCGCATCGCCTTCGCGCACGCCATTGGCGGTGGCCAGGTGTTCCAGACGGAAGGATGTTCCCTTGCCGTCCTCGCGTTGCGGCCAGACGATGCCGTCCGGACGCAGCGCATGCGTCAGCCGCAGCGCGTCCAGCAGGTCCCAGCGTGAGTTGCCGCCGCGCCATTCGCGCTCATAGGGATCGTGGAAATTGCGGAACAGGCCGTGGCGGATGAATTCGTCATCGAAACGCAGCGAGTTGTAACCCAGCGTGCAGGTGCCGGGGCGGGACATTTCATCGGCAATGCGGGCGAACGCGGCGGCTTCGTGGTGGCCTTCGCGCAAGGCGTGCTGCGGCGAAATGCCGGTGATCAGGGTTGCGACGGGCGAAGGGAGCAGGTCGTCGGCGGGTTTGACGAAGAAGCTGACGGGAGCATCGATGATGTCCAGCGATTCATCGGTGCGGATGGCCGCGAACTGGGCGATCCGGGTGCGGCGCGGATCGGTGCCGAAGGTTTCCAGGTCGTAGAAGAGGAAGCTCCCGCTCACGCCGGGGTATCCGCCAGCACCGGCAGGCGCGCATGCACGAGCGCATCGGCGAGCGCCCAATCCACCTGTTGCAGACGTTCCAGTCCGCGTGTGGTTTCGAGCAGGATGTCGCGCTGGATCTCGCTGCGCTCCAGCGCCGTGGCGTAGGGAATGCGCATGAACGTGACCATGGCGTAGTGCGGCACGAAGCGGTCCGGATGGCGTTCCTGCAGGGCCAGTTCCAGTTCGCGCTGCAGCAGGTAATCGGCGTCGTCGACGCGGTCGCGCATTTCGCGGTAATTCTCCAGCGCCATCTGCTGGATGGCGGCGGCATTGGGCTTGCGCTCGTCCTGGAAGGCGGCGAAGGCGCGCTCGAAGTCGCCGGACTCCAGGTGTTGGGCCAGGGCCACGCAGTCCTCGAAGGCACAGTTCATGCCCTGGCCGTGGAACGGCACCATCGCATGCGCGGCATCGCCCAGCAGCACCGCGCGCCCATCCAGGTGCCAGCGGTCCAGATAGAGCGTGGCCAGCGTGCCGGTGGGATTGTCGTCGTAATCCTTTACCAACTCGGGGATCAGCGGCAAGGCGTCGGGGAAGTCGCGGGAGAAGAAGTCCTGCGCCTGTTCGCCGGTACGGACCGTGGCGAAACTGGGATGCGGTCCCTCGTGCGGCATGAACAGGGTGACGGTGAAGGTGCGTTCGTCGTTGGGAAGTGCAATGCACATGTAGCGCCCGCGGGGCCAGATGTGCAGCGCATTGGGCTCGACCTGGAAGCCGCCGTCGAATCCGGGCGGGATCTCCAGTTCCTTGTAGCCATGGTCCAGCCACTCGGTGCGTTCGCCGAGGTCGGCGCGCAGCGCCATCTGCTGGCGCAGGGTGGAGCCAGCGCCGTCCGCGCCGATCAGCGTGTCGAAGGCGTGCTCGTATTCCTGCCGGTCGCCCTTGACCGTCGCGATGCGGCGCTCGAAATCGACTTGGTCGAGGCGACGGTCGAAATGCAGGCGGGCGCCCGCGGCCTCCGCGGCGTTGATCAACACCACGTTCAGGTCGCCGCGGTTGATCGACCAGATCACTTCGCTGTCGTCGCGGCCGTAGCGCTGCAATTGCGGGGCCTCGCCCAGCGGATGCACCATGCGCCCGCGCATCATGACCGCCTGTTCCATCACGGGGTGGTCGATACCGGCACGGCGCAGCGCGTGCAGGCCGCGTTCGGCCAGGGCAAGATTGATGGAACGGCCGCCGGCATAGCCGAATTCGCGCGGGTCGCCACGGCGTTCGAACACTTCCACCTTCCAGCCGCGTTGCGCCAGCAGGGTGGCCAGCAGCGCGCCCGCGAGGCCGGCGCCGATGAGGGTGATGGAACGCTCGTCTTTGCTCACGTGTATGCCTTGTGATGGGGCGTCAGAATCCGCGCCAGGTTTCCACTTCATCCACGAAGCGGTAGATGTCCATGAAACGGTTGTAGAGCGGGGCGGGCGATATGCGGATCACGTCCGGTTCGCGCCAGTCGCCCAGCGTGCCGACCGAGACCAGGTAGTCGAACAGTTCGCGTCCGCGCTCGCGGCCCCCCACCACGCGCAGGGAAAGTTGGGCGCCGCGCTGTTGCGGGTCCGACGGCGTGATGATCTGCAGCACGTCGTCCGCGCGCGCGCGGATCAGTTCTTCCAGATGGCCGGTCAGCTTTTCGGATTTCTCCCGCAACGCGGCCATGCCGCCGGCTTTGTCGAAAAGCGCCAGCGAGGCATGCAGCGGCGCCAGCCCCAGGATGGGTGGATTGCTCAGCTGCCAGCCGTCGGCGCCGGGCGTGGGCACGAAGTCCGGACCCATGCGGAAGCGGGTCTCCTTTTCGTGGCCCCACCAGCCGGCGAAGCGCGGCCTGTCGGTGCGTGCATGGCGTTCATGCACGAAGCAGCCAGCCACAGCACCCGGACCGGAGTTCATGTACTTGTAGTGGCACCACACCGCGAAATCGGCATGGCCGTCATGCAGGCGCAGCGGCAGGTTGCCGGCAGCGTGGGCCAGGTCGAAACCGACCACGGCACCCTGCGCATGGCCCAGCCGCGCGATCTCGGCCAGGTCGAAGGCCTGTCCGGTACGGTATTGCACGCCTGGCCACAGGACCAGCGCCAGGCGAGTGCCGTGCTCGGCGATGGCGCGTTCGATGGCCTGCATCGACAGGGTGCCGTCTTCGTTGTCCGCCGCGACTTCGATCAGGTCGGTGGCAGGATCGAAGCCATGGAAGCGGATCTGGGATTCCACCGCGTAGCGGTCGGAAGGAAAGGCGCCGGCCTCGATCAGGATGGCCGAACGCCCGGCGACCGGGCGGTAGAAGCTGACCATCATCAGGTGCAGGTTGGCGGTCAGCGAATTCATCGCCACCACTTCGGAAGGCAGCGCGCCCACCACGCGCGCCAGGGGCTCGCGCAGGGGCTCGTGGTAGGTCATCCACTGGGCCTGGCCGGTGAAGTGGCCTTCCACCGCTTCCATGGCCCACTTGTCCAGCACTTCCTGCACGTGGGTCCGCGCCGCGCGCGGTTGCAGGCCCAGCGAGTTGCCGCAGAAATAGAGTTGCTCGCCGTATTTGTGCTTGGGGATCAGGAATTCGTTGCGCAGGCTGCGCAAGGGATCGGTGGCATCCAGCGCGATGGCGTGATTGCGGGTCAGCGTGTCGGTCATGGACGTGGCGGAAGAGTGGAGAGGTACATTGTAGGAGCGGCCTCTGGCCGCGATGCTTTCCCATTGGACCGACCGGCCGTTTCCGGGTCGCGGCCAGAGGCCGCTCCTGCACGGGTGCTCATGCAAACCTCGACGCCGGCAGCCCCAGCCACTCCAGCGCGGTGCCGTGGTACAGGCGAGCCTGTCCGGCCGCGTCCAGCTCCAGCGCGGCGATGCCGGCGCCCGGTTCCTGTTCGCCCAGCGGGAAGGGATAGTCGGTTCCCAGCATCACCCGTTGCGTGCCCACGGTATCCAGCAGGTAACGCAGGGCGCGCGGGTCGGCCACCCAGGAATCGAAGTACAGGCGGTCAAGGTAGTCGCGCGGGTTGTGCGGATTGTCGGTCGCCACCAGGTCCGGGCGCATGTTGAAACCGTGTTCGATGCGGCCGATGGTGTAGGGGAAGCTGCCGCCGCCGTGGGCCATGCAGATTTTCAGTTTCGGCAGGCGCTCCAGCACGCCGCCGAACACCAGCGAGCACGCCGCCCGCGACTGTTCGGCCGGCATGCCGACCAGCCAGGGCAGCCAGTACTTGGGCATGCTGTCGGTGCCCATCATGTCCCAGGGATGCACCAGGATGGCCGCGCCCATGTCGGCGGCGGCCTGGAAGAACGGGAACAGTTCCGGCGCGTCGAGGTTCCAGTGCTGGCCATCGGCAAGCTGGATGTGCGAACCGATCTGCGCGCCCTGCAAACCCAGTTGCTCCATGCAGCGCTCCAGTTCCTGCACCGCCAGCCGCGGCGATTGCAGCGGCACCGTGCCGATGCCGGCGTAATGGCGCGGATAGTCGCGGCAGGCCTCTGCCATGTGGTCGTTGAGGGCCTGGTGCAGCGCCAGTGCCTGGTCGGGCTTGGCCCAGTAGCTGAACATCACCGGCACCGTGCTCAGCACCTGCACCTGCACGCCGAAGCGCGCGTAGTCGTCGATGCGGATCTTCGGGTCCCAGGTCTTCGGCCAGATTTCGCGGAAGAACCTGCCGTCCTTGTAGATGCGCGCCCGCCCGTCGTCGCCGTGGTGGATCACCGGGAAGCGGTCGTCGCCGTACTTCTTCGCCAGGTCCGGCCAGGTGCGCGGCAGGTAGTGGGCGTGGGTGTCGATCTTGAGCATGGTCAGTCGTTTCCCGACGGCCGTCAGGTGATGTCCGCCAGCGAATCGGGTTGCGATTCGTAGCGCGGCGGCCGCGGATTGAGGTGGCCGCAGGCCTTGCAGGTGCGCAGTGCTTCGGAACGGTAGAAGGTTTCGAACACGCGGAAGAAGTCCTGTTCGATGTCGTTGAGGTGGAAGTACTCCTCGTACACCTTCTCGTTGCAGTTTTCGCAGAACCACAGCAGGCCGTCGTCCTCGTGCGGCAGGCGCTTGCGCTCGATGACCAGTCCGACAGAGTTCGGGCCGCGCTGGGGAGAGTGCGGCACGCACGGCGGCAGCAGGAAGATTTCGCCTGCGCGGATGGGGATGTCGCGAACCTTTCCTTCTTCCTGGATGCGCAGCACCATCTCGCCTTCGAGCTGGTAGAACCATTCCGGGCCTTCTTCCCAGTGGTAGTCGGTGCGGGCATTGGGGCCGCCGACGACCATCACGATGAAGTCGCCGTCGTAGATGCACTTGTTGCCCACCGGCGGCTTCAGCAGGTGGCGGTGTTCGTCTATCCAGGCCTGGAAGTTCAGCGGGGCGGGCAGCATGATGGCGTCACTCCTTCAGCGCGGCTATGCACTTCAGTTCGATGGCAATGGGCGTGGGCAGGGCGGTGATCCCCAGCGTGGTGCGGCAGGGCGCACTTTCGACATCCGGGAAATGCTCCGCCCAGATGCGGTTGTAGGTGCCGAAGTCGCGGGCCATGTCGGTGAGGTAGACGGTCACGTCGACCAGGTCTTCCCAACGCGCGCCGCTGGCTTGCAGCACGGCACGCGCGTTGGCGAAGACGGCGCGGGCCTGGGCTTCGATGTCGTATTCCAGCAGGCTGCCTTCTTCGGAATGACGGTTGCCGGGAACCGAGTTCGTGGCCGGATCGCGGGGGCCGATGCCGGAGAGGAAAAGCAGCCCGCCGACCCGGCGCGCATGCGGGTAGCGACCGACAGGAGCAGGGGCAGCCGGGGCATGCACCACGTCAGTCATCGCGCCTCCCTTGCGCGGCCACGGCCGTCACTGCGCTCAGCGCTGCCCGGTAGGTGGTGTAGACCTCGTCGGGCGAGGATACGTCCATGCCCAGTTCGCGCACGCGGCCATCGTTGAGCGAGTACACCCAGCCGTGCACCTCCAGCTTCTGTCCGCGCGCCCAGGCGTCCTGCGCCACGGTGGTCTCGCAGACGTTGAGTGCCTGTTCGATCGCGTTGAGTTCGCACATGCGCGCGTGCCGCAGCGATTCGGATTCGATGGTGCTGAGCAATGCAATGTGTTTCTTCGCAAGATCGGACACGTGGCGCAGCCAGTTGTCGGCCAGGCCGACCCGGGTGCCGGTCATGGCCGCATGCACGCCGCCGCAACCGTAGTGGCCGACCAGCAGGATGTGCTCGACCTTGAGGATGTCCACCGCGAACTGGATCACCGACAGCGCGTTGAGGTCGCCGTGCGACATCACGTTGGCGATGTTGCGGTGGACGAACACCTCGCCCGGATCCAGGCCGAGGATCTGGTTGGCGGGCACGCGCGAATCCGAGCAGCCGATCCACAGGTAGCGTGGCGATTGCTGTTGCGACAGGCGGGTGAAAAAGCCGGGATCGTCCCGCTCGACGCGGTCGGCCCAATCGCGGTTCTTCTTCAGGAGTTTTTCGAGGTCTGACATGGGCCGATTATTGCAGAGACAGGCAGACATTCTTCGGTTCGGTGAAGAAACGCATGGCTTCCATCCCGCCTTCGCGGCCCAGGCCGGACAGGCCGGTGCCGCCGAACGGCGTGCGCAGGTCGCGCATCAGCCAGGTGTTGATCCAGACAATGCCGGCGCGGAGACCGGCGGAAAGGCGGTGGGCGCGGTCGAGGTCGCGGGTCCAGAGCATCGCGGCCAGCCCGTAGCCGCCGGCATTCGCCAGCACCAGTGCATGTTCGTCGTTGTCGAAAGGCTGCAGGGTGGCCACGGGGCCGAAGATTTCCTCGCGGTTGGTGGCGGTATCCGGGCCCAGGCCTTCGACCACTGCCGGAGGCACGAACCAGCCCGAATACTCCGCCGGATCGCCACCCAACAGGAAGCGGCCACCTTCGTCCCGTGCGCGCTCGATGCAGGCCGTGACCTTGTCGAAATGCGCCTGCGATACCAGCGGGCCCAGCCGGGTATCCGCGTCCATCGGATCGCCTCCGCGGAGCGAGCCGGTGGCGGCCACGAAGGCATCGCGGAATTCATCGTAGATGGGGCGTTCCACCAGCAGCCGCGAACCGCACAGGCAGATCTGCCCCGAGTTCTGGAACGCGGAACGCACGATCGTGCCCATCTGCGCGCGCCAGTCGCTGTCGGCGAACACCAGGGTGGGATTCTTGCCGCCGAGTTCCAGCGACACCTTTTTCAGCGAATCCGCACACAGGCCGGCGATGCGGCGGCCAACAGCGGTGCTGCCGGTGAACGAGATCGCCTTGACCGCCGGATGCGAAACCAGCGGTTCGCCGACCTCGTTGCCGAGGCCGTGCACCACGTTCAGTACGCCCGGAGGAAAGCCGATCTTGGCCATGAGCTTGGCCAGCAGCGTGGCGCTTAATGGCGTGACTTCGGACGGTTTGGCGACAACGGTGTTGCCGGCGGCCAGTGCGGGCGCAATCTTCCAGGTGAACAAGTACAGCGGCAGGTTCCATGGAGAGATGGTGGCAACCACGCCCAGCGGCTGGCGCAGGGTGTAGTTCAGCCCGGCCTGGCCGTGGTGCGATTCGCTGGAGGACTGGGTGGCGGCGTGCGCGAAGAAACGCAGGTTGGCAATTGCACGCGGGATTTCCACTTCGCGGGTCAGCTGGATCGGCTTGCCCGTGTCGCATGACTCGGCCTGTGCAAATGCCTCGAGGCGCTCCTCCAGTGCATCGGCCAGCGCTTCAATCCAGCGGGCGCGGACATCATTGGGCAGGGCCGACCACTGCGGGAAAGCCTTTTGGGCGGCGGCGACGGCGGCATCGACATCGCTGGCATCGCCTGCGGCTACTTGCGCCAATACCTGTCCGGTGGCGGGTTCGTGGACGTCCAGCCAGCGATCGCCCACGGGGTCGCGCAGGGTGCCGTCGATGAAGTGCCGACAATGTTTCATGGGCACAGTCTACCTGCCGGGATATCGGTGACGTCCATTGCGATGGAGGAGCCGTGATTACGCGAGGGTGTCCGGGTGGAAAGACAGGCAGCGGGTCGGGTCAGATGGATTGCATGCGCCCGCCATCCACGGCCAGGCTGACGCCATTGATGTAGCCGGCAGCCGGGCTGGCGAGGAAGGCGATGGCGGCGGCGATTTCCCCGGCCTCGGCGAAGCGCCCGACCGGCACGGTACCCAGCATGGTGTGCGCAACCTGTTCGCGATCCTTGCCGGTGGCGGCGGAGCGGTCGTCCAGGATCTGTTCCAGCCGCCGCGTGCGCGTATAGCCGGGCAGCACGTTGTTGACGGTGATGCCCGATGGCGCCAGTTCGCGCGACAGGGTCTTGGCCCAGCCGGCGACGGCGCTGCGGATGGTGTTGGAAACGCCCAGGTTGGGAATGGGCTCGCGGACCGAAGTGGAGATCACGTTGACGATGCGCCCCCAGCCGGCGTCCTGCATGCCGGGCACCAGTGCCTGCACGAGTGCCTGGTTGGCGAGCAGGTGGTGATGGAAGGCTTCCAGGTAGGCGTCCGCCCCCGCGTCGAAGGCACGCCCGCCTGGCGGTCCGCCGGTGTTGTTGACCAGGATGTGGACGGGCCGTTCGCCGGCCAGCGTGGCAACCCGCTGGCGCAGGGTTTCGTGTTCCGACACGTCGCAGGCGATCCAGCCATGGTGCTGGTCGGGCGTGTTGCGGGGCAGTGCGGCGGCTACCTGGCGCAAGGCGTCCTCGTTGCGCGCCAGCACGGTGACATCCGCGCCCAGCAGCGCCAGTTCGTGCGCGGCGGCCTGGCCGATGCCGACGGAAGCGCCGCAGACCAGGGCATGCCGGCCGGTAAGGTTCAGGTCCATGTCTACTCCTCCGGAGACGTGTGTCGTGCCAAGCGGTCCAGCATCTCGTCCGCGACCTGGTGCGCCAGCGGGTCGTCGAGCCGTTTCAGGCCATCGGCGGCGCCACGCACGTTGGCAGCCGGGTGATTCTGGTTGAACTTGGCCTTCAGTTCGACGCGATCCGGGACAAAGCCGAAGCCGATGATGCCTTTCAGTTGGCGGGCATGCCCGGGGTGGTCGTGTTCGAAGCGCCAATCGTTGCCAACGCGGGCTTCATTGACCTGGCTGAGGCGGTCCACGATGCTGGCCAGGGTGGCAGTGTCTTCCGTGGCATGCAATTTCCCGTACAAATGCGCGACCGAGTAGTTCCAGGTCGGAACGTGCGATGCTTCTTCCTTGTGTCCGCCCCGTCCATGGGGCTCACCCTCCGTGCCAGCCTTCGGCTGTCCAAATCCGCTCCCGGCGGATTTGTCCGGATACCACCCGGGCGAGACATAGGCATGCGGGCCATGCACGATCATCAGGGCCGGTTCGGCGTGCCCGGCCTGCGGGTTGGGCCTGGCCCAGTGTCCTTCGATCAGGATGCCGTTCCCGTTGCGGCTGTACAGCACCGGCAGATGGCTGGCCCAAGGCAGGCCATCGGAGCCGGTCGTGACCAGGGTAACGAAGGCGTCACGCGCGATCAGGCGGTCCAGTTCGGCCAGATCGGTCTCGATGAAGGCGCGGGGCGTGTACATCGGCGGAGATGGCGCCGGTCAGGCGCGTTTGCCCAGCGATTGCACCATCAACGGCCGCAGCTCGTCATCGTTCCCGGCACGCGGCGGGGCGATTTCGTCCAGCGAGAACCCGCGCGCCAGCGCATCTTCTTCGTCCAGCCCGTCGAAGGCCACGAATTCCGCGTCGAGCAGCGCGTTGCGGGCGTCGTCCTCGCTGGCGTAGGGCAGGGTATTGCCGTCGCTGTCCAGCACCTCGGCGGTGCCGGCCTCCAGCAGGCGCAGGCGGGCCCAGATCAGGGTGTGGCCCAGGGTGGCGACCCACCAGCTGTCGTGCGTCGTGTCCATCAGGCCGCCAGCGACCAGAGCCAGAGCAGTCCGGCCATGCCAAGGCCGAAGCAGATGGTCAGGAAAGCGATGCGCGCCGGTGTCGCGAGCCCGCTCAAGGCGCGGTCACCGGTGGCGTGGTAGCGGCCACTCAGCAGCCAGGCCAGCGAATCGCGCTTGAGGAAGGCGCCGGGACCGAAGGCGGCCGCGATGTCGGCATGCCGGTCGCGCACGTGCACCAGCGTCAGCGGCCAGAAGATCACGAACGCGCAGAAGCCGGCGATGGCCACGCCGACGAAACACAGGGCGAAGAACAACGTCATTGGAAAATCCGCACATGGATGCGCGGGTTGTTGCGATGGATCGGCATGATGTCAGAACTCCGCGTTGCCGGGCGCGCGCGGGTAGGGGATGGCGTCGCGGATGTTGGACAGCCCGCAGACGTACACGATCAGGCGCTCGAAGCCGAGGCCGAAGCCGGCATGCGGCACGCTGCCGTAGCGGCGGAAGTCGCGGTACCAGCCGTAGTGCTCGGGATCCAGGCCGAACTGCGCCATGCGCGCGTCCAGCACGTCCAGGCGCTCCTCGCGCTGGCTGCCGCCGATGATCTCGCCGATGCCCGGCGCCAGCACATCCATCGCGGCGACGGTCCTGCCGTCGTCGTTCAGGCGCATGTAGAAGGCCTTGATGTGCTCGGGATAGTTGGT
>CAZLSG010000015.1:0-48451 GCA_964562135.1 uncultured Pseudoxanthomonas sp.
CGGGCAGCACGGATCCTGCGTGTAACCCGGAGACGGAAACGCCGATCGACCAGGCTCCGTCGCAGACGCTGGATAAAGCACTGATCGGCCAGAGCAGCGATCCGGTCGTGCTGGGCACGGTGCTGACCTACCAGATCACGTTGACCAACACGGGCAACACGACACTCGACTCGGTGACAGTGAACGATCCGATCCTCACGCCGAGCAGCATCACTTGTGCCGACGTGGCGCCGGGCGGCACCTGCGTGCTGACGGGTACCTATGTGGTGACCCAGGCGGACGTGAACGCCGGCCAGGTAGTGAACGAAGCCTTCGGCGAGAGCTCGGTGTGCCCGGTGGGCAGTACCGATCCGGGCTGCTCGGACGAGGTGATCACACCCGTTGTGTCGCCGGAAGTCGTCTACAACAAGACGGCGGATACGACAGGGCCGGTGGCAGCGGGCGACACGATCACCTACACGCTGACGGTGACGGTGGAGAATTCCGCCACCTTGTCGGACGTGGTGCTGACCGACACGCTGGGCGCTGGCCTGACATTCGGTGCGGTGACCAATGCAGGTGCGTTCAGCTGCAACGACGCCAACCCGCTGGTATGCACACTGCCTGAAGGTACGGCGCCGGGTATCTATGCGGTGAGCTATACGACCACGGTGAACGCCGATGCCACGGGCACGGTGAACAACGCGGTGGTGGGCAACCAGGGCACCTGTGAGGTCGACTGCGATATCGAGACGCCGGTGATGGAACCGATCGTCGCCGTGGCCAAGACCTCGGATCCGGCCAGCGGTACCCAAGTGCAGGTGGGCGACACGATCACCTACACGCTGACGGTGACGGTGGAGAATTCCGCCACCCTGTCGGACGTGGTGCTGACCGATACGCCGGACAATGGGCTGACGATCGGTGCGGTGCCTTCCGGCTGCAGCCTGCAGGGCGCGGATATCGTCTGCGTGTTGACGGCCGGCAGTGCGGCGGGGACGTACACGTTCGCCTATCAGGCCACGGTAAACGCCACGGCCAATGGCAACGTGCGCAATGTGGTGGTGGCTGCCAGCGAAGGTCCGGGTCAGCCGCCGGTTTGCGATCTGTGCAGCACCGAGCACGAAGTGGCTTCGGATGTAGCGTTGCGCGTGATCAAGACCGCTGGTGCCCGCACGGTGGTGATTGGCGACCTGGTGCGGTACACGCTGACGGTGGAGAACGTGGGCGATGCGCCGGCGGTCAATGCCGGCATCGTGGACACGCCGCCGGCCGGCTTCACCTACGTGGAAGGCTCGCTGAGCGTGGTGGATGGCGACAACGCGGCCACGGTCTCGGGCCAGCATCCGCTGCGGTTCGAGGGCCTGGACGTGGCCGTGGGCCAGAGCGCCACGCTGACGTATCTGATGCGGGTAGGCGCGGGCGTGCGTCCGGGCATCCACCAGAACCAGGCGCAGGCGTTCTCGGAAGGCGGCGAGCCGCTCTCCAACATTGCCACGGCTGAGGTGGAGCTGGTAGCCGATCCGCTGGTCGACGACAGCCTGATCTTCGGCACGGTCTTCGACGACCGCGACGGCGATGGCTGGCAGGACAGCGCGGCGCTGAGCGGCGTACGGGTGCAGGGCGGTTTCGCGCCGGGCGCCTACGTGCCGAACTCGACCACGGTCGATCGTGGCGCCGGTCCGCAGCCCGAGCCGGATGCCAGCTCGCCGCTGTTGCACGGCATCGTGGTGGGCAACATCGCGGGCCGCCAGTCGGTGGCCGATCCGGCCGAGCGTCACCAGGTCGTGATTCGCCAGCGCTTGAGCGAACTGTCGTTCACCAACGACTTCGTGCTGACCAACAACCAGGGCGTCACCGTTCGCATGGATGCCGAGGGCAATACCCGGGTCGAGAAGTCCGGCGAAGCGGCCAAGGGCCTGAATGCGGCCGAGCCGACGGTGGAACGTCGGGTGGCGGTGGCCGAGGGCGGTTACGTGGTGGATTACGTGATCCGCAACCAGGGCATCGACGAGCGCGGCATTCCGGGGGTGCGCATCGCCTCGGTGGAGGGCCTGTTGATCGAAACCGATCAGTTCGGACGCTACCACCTGGCGGGCGTGGACGGCGGCAACTGGGCGCGTGGACGCAACTTCATCCTGAAGGTGGATCCGTCCACGTTGCCGGCAGGCGCCGAGTTCACCACCGACAACCCGCTGCTGCGCCGGGTTACCCCGGGTCTGCCGGTGCGGTTCGACTGGGGCGTGAAGCTGCCGGTGCAGGAGATCCCGGGCGGTCGCGAGGAGATCGAGCTGGAACTGGGCGAAGTGATCTTCGCCCCCGACAGCGCGGAGCTCCGCAGCGAATACCTGCCGGTCATCCAGCAGGTTGCGGCCAAGGTCAACGAATACCGTGGCGGTGAAGTGCTGATCAATGCCGAAGGCGACACCGAGGGCCTGGCCTTCCGTCGCGCCGAAGCGGTTCGTGACGCGCTTGCAGGGATGGTGGAAGGCGGCATTGGCGATGCGCTCAAGGTGAGCCTGCGTACCCGTGTGGATGATCCGCACACCTACGTGGCAGGCGTGACCGAAGGCGGAACCCTGCTGGGCACGGTGCTGTTCGATACCGACAAGTCGGCCATCCGGCCCGAGTTCGAAGCATTGCTCGACCGGATTGCCGAGCGGCTGGAGCGCCGGGGCGGCGGCATGGTGGGTGTGGTGGGCCACACCGACGTGCGCGCCTCCCACGCTTACAACACCGCGCTGGGACTGCGCCGTGCCAAGTCGGTATACGAGGCGCTGGAGCGTCGGTTGAGTCCGGAGGTGCGCGCCCGAGTGCGGGTAGATGTCAACAGCGATCCGACAGCCCCTGTCGGCAGCGTGCGCAAATGAGGGGCCGGACGATGAAGAAGATGAAGATGAAATTGCTGGACTACACCCTGATCGGCGTGCTCGCGGGCATGGCGGCCTCCACGGCGCATGCCAAGGAGCGGGTTGCACCGCCTGCGCCGGAGCAAAGCCAGGCGGTGGACGTGGCTCGACCGGAAGGGTTCGTGCCAGCGGCAGACGTGACCTGCGGTGAAACTGGCTGTGAGTCCGGGGAGGGTCTTTTGTTCAAGCTGCGCACGCGCAGCTATGACAAGCCGGTGACCGAAGGAACGAACGAACGCTCTTCGTCCGAAGAGCT
Organism: uncultured Pseudoxanthomonas sp.; assembly: GCA_964562135.1. Classification (GTDB taxonomy): domain Bacteria; phylum Pseudomonadota; class Gammaproteobacteria; order Xanthomonadales; family Xanthomonadaceae; genus Pseudoxanthomonas_A. The sequence goes on from CAZLSG010000015.1 coordinate 3,145, forward strand.
TCAGCCGGACCGCCGCGTCTCCATTGCGCTGAACGAACCGGGCAAGGCGACCATCCAGGGCAAGTTCTCCATAGACCTGCCCGGCGGCGGCGTTATCTGGGCCACCGAAGACCCCACGCTGGGACAGCCGGAGCTGTCGATCTCGGCACCCAGCCTGGTGCCGTTCGACGGCAGCCGCATCACCAAGCCGGTGCAGTTCTACGTGCGCAGCAACTACCCGGCTTTCGTGGAGCGCTTCGAGCTCACGATCTACCGGGCATCCGACGGCGACCTGATCGATCCGCTGGTCCAGTTGCCGCTGGGCGTGGCGGCGGTGAGCCGTGGCGAATGGGATGGCGTGTTGCCGTCCGGGCATCCGTTCCGTGCCGGCGACGAGCTGGTCTACGTGTTGCGGGCCTACGATGCGGACGGGCGCTTCGACGAGACCTATCCGCGCACGATGCAATTGGTCAGGCCGGAAGATGCCGAGCGTGGCGCACAGATGCTGCGCGACAGCGCCCAGCGCGCGCACGGGACCGCGTTGAGTACCGAACAGGCCATGAGCCAGAGCCTGATCGACAGCGTGTTTGCCGGAAATGGCCTGCGTCAGCAGAACATCCCGCTCTACGGGTCGCGGATTCGCGTGCAGGGCCGCAACCTGCCGGACGGGCGGTCGTTGCTGATCAATGGCGAAAACTACCCCGTGGACCTGGAGCGCAAGTTCGTTGCCGAATACCTGGTCCCGGTGGGCCAGCATGCGTTCGACATCGAAATGACCGGTGGCCGTGAAGGCAGCCCCGGTGCCAGGCACCGGCTGGATATCGATGTGACCGGGCGCTACTTCTTTGCCGTGGCGCTGGCGGACGTCACCGTGTCGCAAAACAAGGTGGCCGGTTCATCGGCGCCGTTCGCCAACGATAGTCGCTATGGCGACGACGTCATCAGCGATGGCCGCCTGGCGTTCTACGGCAAGGCCAAATACAAGGGCAAGTACCTGGTGACGGCGCAGGCCGACACCACCGAGCGCGATATCGAACGCCTGTTCGACGGCTTCACCCGCCCGGATCCGCAGGACATCTTCCGCCGCCTGGACCCGGACCTGTACTACCCGGTGTATGGCGACGACTCCACCACCTACCGCGACGTCGACACGATGGGCCGGTTCTACGTGCGGGTGGACTGGGACAAGAACCAGGCGCTGTGGGGCAACTTCAGCACCGGCTTTTCCGGCACCGAGTTCGCCCAGTACCAGCGCTCGCTGTACGGCGCGGCGCTGAACTGGCGCGCCAACGCCACCAACCGCTGGGGCGATCCGGGCACCGAGCTGCGCGTGTTCGCCTCCGAAGCGCAGACCGCCCCGGGCCGCAGCGAGTTCATCGGTACCGGCGGCAGCCTGTACTACCTGCGCCACACCGATGTGCTGCCCGGTTCGGACATCGTCACCCTGGAAGTGCGCGACCGCACCACCGGCCGGGTGGAGAACCGCATCGTCCTGCAGCGCGGCGCCGATTACGAGATCGACGAGCTGCAGGGCCGGGTCCTGCTGACCCGCCCGCTGGCGCAGATCACCCGCGAGAACAGCCCCACGCTGACCCGCGACGCGCCGCTGGACGGGCTGGAGCAGCGGCTGGCGGTGGACTACGAGTGGATCCCGTCGAACTTCGATGCCGACGAGCTGGCCATGGGCCTGCGCGGCAAGCACTGGTTCGGCAACCATGTCGGCCTGGGCGCTACCTACGTGGACGAGAACCGCGCCGGCGAGGACTATCGCCTGATGGGCGTGGACCTGACCCTGCAGGCCGGCAAGGGCACCTACCTGAAGGTCGAGCACACCAGGACCGAGTCCACCGGCGCACCGGTGTTCTTCTCCGACAACGGCGGCTTCAGCTTCACCCAGATCAACGACATCGCCGGCCCGCGCGAAGGCACCGCCACCGCGGTGGAAGCGCGCGCCAACTTCAAGGAGCTGGGCTGGACCGAACAGGACTGGAGCGTGGGCGCCTGGTGGCGCGACGTGGAAGCGGGTTATTCCACGGGCGCACGCGATACTGGCGGGCAGGACATCGTGGAGTACGGTGCCGAGGTGCTGGGGCGCTTCTCGCCCAGTTTCGGCCTGTATGCGCGGCATACCCGTGCCGAACGCGGGGCCGAAACGCTGACCCAGAGCCAGGTGACCGGCGAATGGCGCTTCAGCGACGTGGCCACCGTGTCGGCGGAGCTTCGCCGTATCGAAGAGCAGCGCCTGAGCGGCAATGCGGCCGGCACGCTGGCCGCGCTGAAGTACGCGCACCGCTTCGGCACGGCGCTGGAGGTCTACGGCATTGCCCAGTTCACCCTGGACGATGACGGTGGCCAGTACGCCGACAACAACGCCTTCACCCTGGGCGGCAAGTACCTGTTCGGCAACCTGTCCTCGGTGGGCGCGGAAGTGACCACGGGCGACCGGGGCGATGCCGCACAGGTCAACGCCGAGTATCGGCTGGATACCAACCACACCGTCTACGGGGCTTACACCTACTCCACCGACAGCACCGAATATGACGCGCTGTTCAATCCCAACCGGCAGACCGGCTGGACCCTGGGTCAGCGCTGGCGCCTGTCCAACCAGGTCACGATGTTCAACGAGAGCCAGTTCCTGAAGGCGCCCAATGAATCGGGCCTGGCGCATACCTTCGGCATGGACTTCTTCCCGGCACAGGGCTGGCGGATGGGCTTCACGCTCAGCAATGGCGAACTGACCAACAGCGAAGGCGGCAACGTCGACCGCCGCGCGGTCAGCGTCAGCGGTGGGCGCACCTCGCCGGATACCGACTGGCAGAGCAAGCTCGAATGGCGCAAGGACAGCGGCGTGGAACGGCGCGAGCAGTGGGTCAGCACCAACCGCATCACCCACAAGATTGATGAAAGCTGGCGCATCGCGGCGCGTTTCAACTACGCCGACACCGACGACGAGCTGAATCCTGCGGCAGGCGCCCGCTTCATCGAAGGCAACGCCGGCTTCGCCTACCGGCCGTGGAACAGCCAGCGCTGGGGCCTGTTCGGCCGCTACACCTACCTGTACGACCTGTCCACGCTGGGCCAGCTGGGCGGCGCGCAGTACGACCAGCGGTCGCAGATCCTGTCGTTCGAGGGCGTGTACAAGTACAACCAGCACTGGGAGCTCGCCGCCAAGCTGGCGCGCCGCGAAGGCGAGGTGCGCTACGGACGCGGCACCGGCGACTGGGCCGACTCGGCCACCACCTTCGCCGCCGGCCAGATCCGCTACGAGCTGCGCGAGCAGTGGCACGGCCTGGCCGAATACCGCTGGCTGGACGTGAAGGACGGCGGCACCCGCCAGGGCTGGCTGTTGGGGCTGGACCGCGACATCAACAAGCACTTCCGCATTGGCGTGGGCTACAACTTCACCGACTTCAGCGATGACCTCACCAATTTCGACTACGACCACAAGGGTTGGTTCATCAACCTCGTGGGTAGCTACTGATTTCCGGAAATGCCGTCATGAAAGCCATAATCCATCCGTATCCACGAACGCAGCCTGCAACCATTGCGCCGGGTGCCGACATCTGTGGAGACAATCCATGAAGACGGCTTCAGTCCTGAAACGGTCTGTGCGCTGGGCGCTGCCTTTGCTGGCGCTGTTCGTCGCAGGCAATGCCCTGGCCGCCGGTGCTGCCAGCCAGCGGGATGTGAATTCCACCGGAGGAGCGTTGGTCGACGGATCGGACGGTCTGCGCTGGTGGTTGGGCAGCAATAGCCAGATCCAGGTCAATCTTGGCGGCAGCGGACAGGTTTACAGCCCGCCTTCAAGACCGACGTCGGGAGTGTTGTTCAACAGCATCTACCTGCGGGTGGACCGTGGCAGCAACGCCACGACTCGGATCTACCACAACTCGGATGTGGATTCCAGCGTCACACACGCCAACGCCAATCTGGCGCTCACGCAAGTTTCGCAAAGCTCGATCAGCGGCAGCGGCACCGCGGCTTCGCCATGGCAAGTGACGACGGTGCTCCGGCCTTCCACGACCGCAGACCAGAACATCACGGTCACCATCGTGGACAGCTACATCCGTCCGCAGATGTGGCTGACCCGCCGGGTCACGCTGGACGGATTGCCGACCAGCGGCACGGCGATCAAGTTCTACCAGAACATCGACACCTACCTGTCGGGCGGCGACAACGGTCCCGGATTCGTCCGCACCTCGTCATGGAATAGCACCGGCATGCCCGATATCGTTGGCGTGATCAAGGGCGAGCAGTTCCAGGCGCTGTGGTACGAGCCGTCATCCGGCACCCCGCATTGGAACAACTATTCAAGCGAGTTCTACCAGAATCCCGGCCGGCAGATTTGCCGTGGGGACAATACAGTCTCCAGTGCTCAATGCATAACAGGAACCGGCAATCTTCTGAATACGATCGACCCGAACGCCTCCACCGACAATGGAATGGCCGCGCAGTGGAACATACCGGCCGGCGCTTCGAGCTTCGTCGTCGAGTACCGCATCACCTTCGCGATGGGCGCGGTGGATTTGACCAAGGCCTTTTCGCCCGCCACCATCAATGCCGGCGATGTGTCGACATTGACCTTCACCCTCAACAACCGCACGGTCAACGCGGTGGCCACCATCAACTTCACCGACACCCTGCCGGCGGAAGTACAGGTGGCGCCGACGCCTAACATCCGCACCAATTGTCCTGCCGGCGGAACCCTGACGGGCACGCTGCCTCCGCCGCTGAGTGTCGCCGCCACACCCGGCAGCAGCGTCATCCAGGTCAGCGGCGCCAGCGTGAACGGCGCGCCGTCCGGTGGCGAGTTGAGTTGCCAGATTGCGGTGGACGTAACCTCGGACATCGTCGGCGAGCACCACAACACCAATGCAAGCATCAGTGGCACCAACAACCTGGTGAACCTGGTCGGCGACGAGGTGCTGACGGTGGTACAGGCGGAATTGAGCGCAAGCAAGTCGGTTGGCGGCACCCTGGTGGCCGGACAAGCGGGTGCGGCGGGGGACGGACATTACCTGATCGGCATCGAGAATGTCGGCACGGGGCCCACTGTCGGCGCGATCGACCTGGTCGACACGTTGCCGGCCGGGATCAGCGCGGTGGCCGTTTCCAGTACCGAGGGTACGGTGGATTGCGGCACGCTCCCGGCTGCCGGCGCATTGACCTGCACGTTCACTCCTGCCGCTTCGATTCCGCCGGGCGGGACAGCGACGGTGCGCATCAACGTGGCGATCGAATCTTCGGCCGGCGGCTCGGTGACCAACGTGGTTGCCGTTGGCGGTGGGGGCGATCCGGACCCACTGCCGAGTTGTCCCAATGCGGGCAACGAACAGTGCGCCGAAGTCACCACACCGCTGGCACGGATGGCCGACCTGCAGATCACCAAGAGCAACGCGGCTGATGCCGTCCTGCATGGTGAGTCGACGGTCTACCAGATCGTGGTGACCAATGCCGGCATCAGTGCGATCAATAACGCGCTGGTGCACGATCCGGCGGTGCCCGGCCTGGAGTGCAGCAGTGTCACCTGCTCGGCCAGCGGGGACGCGGAGTGCCCGGTGTCGCCGAGTGTGGCGGGATTGCAGGGATCGGGGCTGACGATTCCCCTGTTGCCGGTCGGCGATACCGTGACCTTCGAATTGACTTGTACGGTCACAGCCTCAGGCTTGTGACGATGGGAGCGGGGCGCAAAGTTACATGGCCCCGCCGCGCAAGGTGATCCGTGTTCTCCGGGCTCAAGCAGGACGCTTGCGGATGCTGGCGGCGCAGGGTCGACCCCTAATGTCTGGATAGCGACATCTGGAACGCCGCCATCCACCAGTTACATGGACTTCCGGCGACAGGAGATTTGCAAATGGCTGCAACACATCTACACAAGTCATCTGCTTCCAGGGTGCCTGAGTCCGTGACCTGTGCCCATGGGCATAGTCGCGTGTCGGTCCGGTGGTTGGCATGCGCCGGATTGTGTCTGGCTGGCCTGGCTCTGGGTAGTGCGGCAAACGCACAGACCATACCGACGCGCACCATCATCAATGGTGGATTCGAGAACTTCCAGATCAACAATGACGCCATTACACCGGTAGGTGGGTACACGGCCGTTGGCGGTTGTAGCGACGGCACCTGCGAAAGGCGTTACAGCAATGCCCAGATCACTACAGAACCGCTCCTGGCCACGTTTGGTTGGCGTTCGAATGGCCCCACGTTCCCGGGGGCAAACACGGTGGAAATCTGGCGGAACACCCTTGGAACCAACAATTCAGAATTCGGCAATTACTACTGGGTTCCTCATGGCGGCAATCAATACGCGGAAATTGCATCCAACTCAACCAGCGAGCCACTGGGTCAGTCCTTGTGTGTGGTGGCGGGGGAAACACCGTCATGGTCGGTATGGCATCGGGCACGCACGCTGACGGGTGCGAATCGCACTGACACGATGCGGGTTCGGCTGTTCTCGCCGAGTGGCGCCGCCTTGTTCACATCACCGACCCTGAGCGCCAACACGTTGGCCTGGGTCAATCACACAGGTACTTTTCCGGCGGCCACGCAAAGTGGCGCGCACCTTTTCAATTTCGAGTTTGTGACCGGTCCTGCCGTTGACGCAGGCAACTTCGTCGATGACATCGATATCCGGCTTTCGCCCTTGTTCGATCTGAGAGGGGTGGTGAATGCCGGAGGCGCCGTGATCGCATCGGTCAACGAAAACGGCGCCCCCATGGTGTACCTGGATATCATGGTCAACGGCACCATCCGCAACAGCAACGCCACGGTAACGCTGGTACGTTCCGGAGCAGCCATCGCAGGCACTGATTTCACGGTGGGTACACCAACCCGGGGTTCTTTGACGGTGTCTGGTTCCGGGGACATCGTCCTCACCTTGCCACCCGGCAATTACGATCCCAATGTGCTGGCCAGCGCACAACCCGCTGGTGGGGGCCGCATTCGGATTCCCCTGCAGGTCATCAACGACAGTGTTATCGAAAACAACGAAGCGCTGACTTACAGTACGGGTACCATCGTCAATCCCGGAACCGATCTGCCCCTGATTCGCGAAATCAGCGGGAACAGTGCTGCCTGTGGAAGTGCCATCAATATGGCCAGCTTGGTTATCATCGACAACGATGTGGACCTGTTGACCACCAAGGCGGCCAGTACCGCAACGCCTGCCGTCGGCGTGCCCTTCACGTATACGGTCACGTTCCAGAACAACACCGCCGCGCCCACGCTAGCACCCACCACGGCGCATGATGTAACAGCGGCCATTGCCGACGCCCTGCCTGCTGGCCTGACTTTCAGCAACTGGACTTGTGTGGCCGCCAATGGCGCCACCTGTCCTGCGGCCAGCGGAAGCGGTGCCATCAGCGGCAATGCCGTGTTGCCGGCGGGCAATGCTGCTGCGGGTGGTTCGGTGACCTATACCCTCAATGCAATCGCTACCGGTGCGCCCAACTGTGGCGTCATCACCAATACCTCCACCATCACCACGCCCAGTGGCTTCCAGGAAGGCACATCCGTGCAGGCAGGTTTTGTCTCGCCCACGCCGGGTGGCACCGCCAACAATACGGCCAGCGTCGATGTGGACCCTGTGTGTCCCAGCAGCGTGGTCCTGAACAAGATCACCGTTGGGCAAGCCGGCGGGCCATTTGGTTTTGCGCTCACCAATACCACTCAGCCCACCGGTACGGTCACCACTGCAGCCCCTGGTTCACCCACTCAAGTGGATGGCGACGACTCGGCTGCCGGCGTTCAGCCATTCGCAGTAGCGGCCCTGGGCACTGCAATAACCATCAACGAGAGCAGCATTCCAGTGGGCTGGGTACTTGACTCGGCTACCTGCCAGAGTGGTAGCACCACCGTCGGCAGCCTGACTGGTACGACGTACACCATTCCTGCCTCAAGCGTTGGTGAAAACACCACCTTCACCTGTACGTTCACCAACGCGATCAGCATGGCCAATCTGTCTGTCACCAAGACCAATACGCCGGCATCGGGTCCGAATGACCAGCCGGACGATACGGTGCTCGCGGGCACGGAGACGACCTACGAGATCGTGATTGGCAATGCCGGCCCGGACAGCGTGGTGAACGCCGTGCTGACGGACATGCCTTCGGCGGGTCTGGTGGATTGCCAGCTTGCAACCCCGGCCTGCCAGGTGGTGGGCGGCACGGCGACCTGTCCGGATGAGGGAAGTGCGCCGGGCGAATTGTCGATGGACAACCTGCAAGGCGGCGGCGTGCTGATCCCGTTGCTGCAATCAGGAGCCTCAATAAGGATCCGCATGACCTGCACGGTGCAGTGAAAGACAAAACGGGTAGGCGCCAACGCACCTGCCCGGGTTGCTGCGTTGCATGGCGCTGCCCGCATTCGCGGGGACGCGTGGCAAAACGAAGTCATCGGCATGCGGGCTGGTCGCAGAAGGGCAACCCGTTCCATCGAGTGCATGATGAAATCATGACTTCGGGCCACGCAGTGCCTTATCCAAGGCAATGAGCAAATGGAGACCTGGCGTCTCTGGCGATGACGGATTTGCCGAAGACGAGACGGCGTACATCCACTTGAACCTTGCCCGGATACGGCAGCCACGGTGCTTCTGTAGCGTGGCGAAGCCTGCCCGGGCCTGATCGAACCTGGACTTTCCGATGCAACATGCGTTGCCGGGGGGTACCGGATCTGGACATTGTGCCAACCGACAAACAGATTGTTCCAGATGTGACAATCAGCTGCGCCGCATTTCATAACCTGCTGATTTCATTGGCAGCGTACTTGCCCGTTCATTTGAACACATAGGCATGGCATATCGGGATCGCATGGATGTTTGCAAATTGCGATCACAGATCCACTGTCCTGTTCCGAGAGCAAAGTAAGATTTATTACATTCACTGCTGCATGGACAAACGGTAGGCGCACTGGCACAGGTCCGCGCAATCCCAGTCCAGCGGTTGCGGATGTCGTCAATACGCAATTACTCCGGCAGCCAAGCACATCACGGCTTGCGGTGCCGCGTTCGGCTGCCTCAGCGACGACCTTCCTTCGACCAGGGCCACAGGGGTTGGTTCATCGACCCGGTGGGACATATTGAGCACGGAAAAGCGGATGGTGATGGGGTTTTTCAGGAAGCGGGTATTCGGGTCGGGCACGTACGGAACGGGGCTGGCATTCGCGATCCTGGTGCTGATGCCCGGTGGGGCGATGGCGCAGAACGTGCTGTGGGAGGACTATCGCGGCGAGAGCAGCGTGGCGACCGACGCCAATTACATCGGCCCTCCGGGCAGGCCGAAATTCACCAACAACCCCAATGGCATCGCCATGGCGCCGTTCCGGGCCCTTACCGCGAATCCGGCCAACGCGGCCCGGACCGGTACCAGCGCGAACATCGACTTCCGCCAGAGTCCGGCAAACCAGACGGCACTCTGCAACAGCGCGGCAGGGACGGGGTGGCAGAACAGCGACGCTTGCCGCTACCAGGCGCAGGGACGGGTGCTCTATGCGCTGATTTCGTTCCCCCAGGCAGGCAGCTACACGCTATCGGCCGCGCATGACGACAACCTGGTGGTCGAGTTGTCCACGGACTATGCCAATACCAATTACCGGAGCGCCTCCTACGATATTCCGGTAGGAGCACTGGCGGAATGGACCACAAACGATGAGACCTTCGAGGAGGTCGGCAGCTTCAATGCGGCCAACGCCAACAGCTGCGCGCTGATCCGCGTGTACTGGACCAACCAGAACGGGGTCAACCACAATCGCCTGCGCTGGACGCGTCCCAATGCCGGGCCAGGCACCACCACCGAGATCGTGCCGGCGTCGGCGTTCCGGGATCCGTCGTTGCCGACCAGCGCCAACGGCTGCAACGGATCGATTACCGGCAACGGTACTGCGGTCACGCTCAACAAGGTGCTCGGCTCGCCGCGCCTGAATTCCGGCGACCAGATCACCATCGAGATCGGCACGACCCAGGCGGGCGGAACGGTACGTTCGGCGACCACGTCCGGCACCGGGACCGGGCAGCAGGCCAGCACGGGGGCGTTCCCGGCGGCGACCGGAACGACTTACTACCTGCGTGAAGTGATGGCATCGGGCAGCGTCTCCACGCTCACCGCCTACGCGGCCGGGATCGCCTGTACGCGCAACGGAACGGCGTTTGCGCCGACCCCGGAGGGGGCGCCCGCGAATCGGCGCTGGAGTGTCGTGCCGGCGGCCAACGACCAGATTGTCTGTACCATCACCAATACTGCTCCCATGGCCGATCTGTCCATCACCAAGAGCAATGGCGCTTCAGAGGTCACGACGGGCGATACGACCATGTACACCATCGTGGTCACCAACAATGGCCCTGCGGCTGCCAACAATGCCATGGTGCGGGATCCGGCCGTGTCGGGACTGGACTGCACCAGCCTGACCTGCTCGGCCACGGGTGGGGCGGACTGTCCGGATCCCATCAGTGTGGCCGGATTGCAGGGTTCTGGTCTGGTCATACCTGCATTGCCCAATGAGGGTTCGGTGACTTTCCAGCAGACCTGTACCGTGACGGCCACCGGGTTGCCGTAGCCGTTCCGAATCGATGGCGGATACAGGGCGGGGGTGGATCCCATGCCGCCGTCACGCTGCCATTACCGGATCACGGGGTTTCCGTTGAGTGGCAAGCTGACATTGGTCAAGGTCGGGTCGTCCGGGTCCACCACCACCTTGAAGCCCAGATGGCGGCACATGGACAGCATGGTGTGGTTTTCGCGCAGCACTTGCCCGTCCACCGTTTGCAGGCCCAGCCACTGGGCGTATTCGATCATGATCTGCATCAGCTTCCAGCCCAGGCCATGGCCCTTCAGGTCCGAGCGGACCAGGATGCTGTATTCGCCATGCTCGTAGTTGGCGTCCGCGTGCAGGCGCACCGCGCCCAGCATGTGGCCACTGGCCGGGTCCAGCGCCACCAATGCAATTGAACGCGCGTAGTCGAGCTGGGTGAGGCGGGCGATGAATTCATGGCTGAAATGCCGTACCGCCTGGAAAAAGCGCAGGCGCAGGTCTTCGTCGCTGACGTGGGTGAAGAACTCGCGGAACAGCTTGTCGTCCTCGGGTCGCACGGGCCGGACGAACATGCTGGCGCCGTCGTTGAGCGGCACCGTGCGTTCCCATTCCTTCGGATACGGCAGGATGGCGAAGCGCGGATGGCCGCGGCCCTTGTGCAGGGTGCGCGAAGGGGCCACCGAGATGCGCGCGTCGACGGCGATCACGCCGTCCTTGTCGGCCAGCAGCGGATTGATGTCCAGTTCACGGATTTCGGGAATGTCGGCGGCCAGTTGCGCCAGCTTGACCAGCACCAGCGCCACCGCGCGCTCGTCGGCGGCGGGTACGTCACGGTAGGCCTTGAGGATGCGCGAGACGCGGGTGCGCCCGATCAGCTCGTGCGCCAGGCGCAGATCCAGCGGCGGCAGGGCCAGTGCCTTGTCGTTGATGACTTCCACGGCGGTGCCGCCGCGGCCGAACACGACGACCGGGCCAAAGGTGGGATCGTCGGCGATGCCTGCGATCAGTTCGCGCGCCTTCGGTCGCAGGATGGTCGGTTGTATCACCACGCCTTCGATCCGCGCATCGGGACGCGTGGCGCGGGCGCGGGCCAGGATGGATTCGGTGGCCTCGCGCACGGACTGCGTGCTGACCAGGTTCAGGCGCACGCCATCCACGTCGGACTTGTGCGGAATGTCCGGCGAGAGGATTTTCACCGCCACCGCCGAGCCTTCCGACAGCAGGCCGGAAGCCACGCGTTCGGCTTCATCGGCATTGCGGGCCAGCGTGACCGGGGCGCTGGGGATGTCGTAGGCGTCCAGCAAGCGGGTGACAGCGAGGGGATCCAGCCAGCGCTGGCCGTTGCTGAGCGCGTTGTCGACGATGGCGCGCGCGCCGGCGACATCCACCGCGAAATCCTCCGGCAGGCTGGGCGGGGTTTCCATCAGCGCGTTCTGCGCTTCGCGGTGGCGGATCAGATGCATGAAGCCGTTGACCGCATCGGATTCGGTGGGGTAGTTGGGAACATGCGCGGCATTGAGCAGCTCGATCGCCTGCGGGTCGTTGCCCAGCCACACGGCGAACACGGGCTTGCGCGGTCCGTGCCGGGGCCGCTCGCGCAACATGCGGGTCATGGCTTCGGCGGTTTCCACGGCCGATGACAGCACGGTGGGCACGTTGACGGCCAGCAGCGCGTCGTTCTCCGGGTCGTCCAGCAGCGCCTGGATGGTGGCGGCATAGCGCGTGGCGTCGATGTCGGTGAGCAGGTCCACCGGATTGGTGCGCGACCAGCCCACCGGCAGCATGTCGTCCAGTTTCTGCCGGGTGGCATCGGACAGTCCGGCCAGTGAGCCGCCCAGTGAGTGCAGGCGATCCACCGACAAGGCGCCCACGCCGCCGCCATTGGTCAGGATGGCCAGGCGGCGACCGGGGAAGCCATGCAGGCTGCCCAGTGTTTCGGCGGCGGCGAACAACTCGTCCAGCGAGCCCACGCGCAGCAGGCCGGCGCGGCGGAAGGCGGCATCGTAGACCGCATCGGCATTGGCCAGCTTCTGGGTGTGCGTACTGCCTTCGGGCACCGGCACGGTGCGCGCGTGGTAGCCGGACTTCACCACCACCACCGGCTTGGTGCGCGCCGCGGCGCGGGCGGCGGACATGAACTTGCGCGCGTCGCGGATGGTTTCGACGTACAACAGGATGGCGCGGGTGCGGTGGTCGGTGGCGAAGTAGTCCAGCAGGTCGCCGAAATCCACGTCCAGCGCATCGCCCAGCGAGACCACGGCGGAGAAGCCGATGGAGCGGCCCATGCTCCATTCCACCAGTCCGCCGGAAATGGCGCCGGATTGCGAGATCAGCGCCAGGTCGCCGGCTTTGGGAAAGCGCCCGGCAATGCTGGCGTTGAGCCGGGCATGCGGGGCGATGACGCCCAGGCAATTTGGCCCCAGCACGCGCAGGCCTTTTTCGCGCGCAATGGCTTCCAGCCGGGCGGCGGGCGAGCCTGGTCCCTGGCCCATGGCGGCGGTGAGCACGGCCACGGCAGCGGCTCCCTTCTCGGCAGCCTCCAGGGCGATCTTCGGCACGCTGTGGGGAGGCGTGGCGATCACCACCAGGTCCGGTGTCCACGACAGGTCGCGCAAGTGGCGGACACAGGTGACGTCCCGGGTACGCGATGGATGCAGATTGACCAGCGCAACGGGGCCGGGGAAGCCGGCTTCGGCCAGGTTGCGGATGATCGCCAGGCCCACCGAGCGCGGTCGCGAGCTGCTGCCGACGACGGCCACGGATCTGGGCTGGAAAACGGACTGGAGGCGGTAGGTGCTCATTGGTCGGGGTGGGGGCGGCCAATCGTGGCCCCCAACGTTACAGGGTTGATGGCGATCGGAACATGACCGGATCGCTGGCAATGTCAGGGGGCCGACGCGATACTGCTCGGCTGCCAGCGGATTAGCTACCTCTGTAGGAGCGGCTCTTGGCCGCGAGGAGCTTTACCGTGAACGGCGGTCGCGGCCAAGAGCCGCTCCTACAGGGTGGCGGATGCCGCAGGGGCGCGCCTACGCCAGCTTCAGCGCATCCGGATACGGCGGCGTGTCCGGGTAATCGCCGACACTCAATCGTGCCTGCAGGTCGCGCCACCACTGGGCGCGGAACAGGTCGCCATGGACGGCTTTCAGTGCCTTGGCCAACGGTTCGGGCAGGCCCAGGAATTGCGGAAAACGCTCAGGGAACACATCCTTCGGCCCCACATAGAACCATGCGCCGTCGGCCATTTCTTCCTCGTAACAGGTCGCTTCGGGCCAGTCGCGGAAATTGCAGTCGGTGATCAGGCACAGTTCGTCGTAGTCGTAGAACACCGCGCGTCCGTGCCGCGAGACGCCGAAGTTCTTCAACAGCATGTCGCCCGGGAAGATGTTGTTGCGCGCCATGTCCTTGATTGCCTGACCGTAGTCGATGGCCGCCGAGCGCGTCGCTTCGGCCTTCTGTTCGCGCAGGTACAGGTTCAGCGGGCGCAGCCGCCGCTGCACGTAGCACAGGTGGATGATGAGGTCGTCGCCGTCTTCGGTGAGGCTGTCGGCGCAGCGCGTGGTCAGTTCTTCCAGCAGCGCGGGCGAGAAGCGCGAACGCGGAAAACGCAGGAACTGGTAGGACTGGGTGTCCAGCAGCCGGCCCACGCGGTCCATCTGGAATACCAGCGAATACTTGTCTTCCACGTCCTGGTGGCTCATGGCCTTCGGATACGCGAAGCGGTCGCGGATGACCTTGAACACAAGTGGATAGCTGGGCAGGGTGAACACGGCCATCACCATGCCGGGCGTGCCTTCGGCCTGCACCAGCTGCTCGTTGGGATGCGCTTCGAAATGGCGGAAGAAGGTGCGGAAGCGTTCGGTCTTGCCCTGCTTGGCCCGGCCGAGCACCGTGTAGATCTCGTCGATGGGCTTGTGCGGCAGCAACGTGCGCAGGAACACCACCGCATCGCCCACCGTGGGCAGGTCGGCATGGAAATAGCTGCGCGACGTGCCGAACAGGTGCGCCACGTCGCCACGCCGGGTGATCACCGCTTCGGCGCGTAGCTTGCCGTTGTCGTTGACCAGCGCGATCACGCAGGGCGAAAAGCGGTGCTCGCCGAACACGCGGCCCACCAGGTAGGCGCGGCGTTCGCGGTAGAACACCGTGTCCAGCAGTTCGATGGAACGTACCGGGTGTTCGCCCCAGTGCGCCAGGTCGTCCTGCAGGCGCACCGCGATGGCTGCCGCGCAGCGGGTCAGATGCGCGTAGGGCACGTCGAAGCGGTAATCGCGCAGCACCCGGGCGAAGGCATCGGTGGGTAGCGATTCCGAAACCGGATAACTGTGCCGCGCCACCGGATGGGTGATGGCGTCGGTGGGCTCGATGTCCAGCGCGACGAATTCGATGTCCGCGTCCACGCCGCGGGTCTTGAAGAAGCGGCGGGTCAGCGTGTTGTAGAAGGTCTTGTAAAGCTCGCGGTCCAGTTCGCCGGCGATCAGCCGGTCGAAGCCATCGCGGATTTTCGACCACAGCGCGCGGTCGTGCGCCTGCGCCAGCAATGCCGCCTGCAGGCGCAGGCGGCATTCGGCGATGCACTGGTCGTACAGCTCGATGCGTTCCACCGCGTCGGCGCGGGCGCCGGCCCAGTCCGTGGTTTCGAAGCGCGATTTGGCGCGCTGGGTGATGGCGGAAAAGCGCGCGTGGTAATCCTCGAAAGCATCGCGGATCAGGGCGGCCAGGCGGTCGGCGGAAGCGGTCATCGCTTCATTCTAACCAGCAGCATCCGCGGCCATGCCTGCATCTTTCGGTGCATGCCGTCGAGCGGACTCCAACATGCCGCGAAACGAAATGCGGCGGCCACCTGTCGATGGCCGCCGCGCTTCAATGAGGGTTTCCGGGGATCAGAGAACGTCCAGCGTCTTCACCCAGATGTAGCGGCCGCCACGGCCACGATCCACTTCGCCCATGATCCGCACCTTGTCGGTGGGTCCAACCTGCCGCCCCTGCCAGACATTGGGCGCGATTTCCACGCGGATTTCGCCGGTGTCATCGCGAAAGGTGAAATAGTCGCTGCGCTGGTGGTTGACGATATGGCCGGTCAGGGTGACGTAGGTGCCTACGCGCACATCCTGTGCCGCGGCCACGGTGGCGGGCCGTCCGGCGGTGCTGGGGCCGGTGAACTGGGCCATGGCGGCGGAAGACAACAAGCCGAACAGACAGAACGCGAGTACGAAAAGCGACTTTCTCATGGTGGCGGATTCCCTGGTGGTCGAGTGGTGGGCTGTATGGCCATCGGAATGTCGGCAGCAGCATCCCCTGCCCAATGCCGGACAGGACAATTGAAATGGAACGGCGTTAAGGGGCCGTGAAAAGTCGTTGACGGCGCCAGGCGCCGGTATTCATGTCGCCGGAAGAACAAACGCCCGGTGCGGGACCGGGCGTTCGTGGCAGGAAATGCAGCCCGGAGCCGGGTTACAAACCATCGATCGCCGTATTGAACGTTGCGCTTGGGCGCATCGCTGCCGCAATCTTGGCCTGGTCCGGACGGTAGTAGCCGCCAATGTCCACCGGCTTGCCCTGTACGCCGTTGAGCTCGGCAAGGATCTTCGCTTCGTTGTCCGAGAGGGCCTGCGCCAGCGGCGCAAACCTGGCCTTTAGCCCGGTGTCCTCGTCCTGCGCGGCCAACGCCTGTGCCCAGTACAGCGCCAGGTAGAAGTGGCTGCCGCGGTTGTCGAGCTGTCCGGTCTTGGGCGAGGGACTCTTGTTGTTGTCGAGCAGTTGCCCGGTCGCGGCGTCCAGCGCCTTGGCCAGGATCTTTGCCTGGGTGTTGTCGTTCTTGAGGCCAAGTTCTTCCAGGCTGACGGCGAGCGCGAGGAATTCCCCGAGCGAGTCCCAGCGCAGATGGTTCTCCTCCACCAGCTGCTGCACGT
The DNA here is from genome assembly GCA_964562135.1 of uncultured Pseudoxanthomonas sp. Lineage (GTDB taxonomy): Bacteria > Pseudomonadota > Gammaproteobacteria > Xanthomonadales > Xanthomonadaceae > Pseudoxanthomonas_A. The sequence goes on from CAZLSG010000015.1 coordinate 19,557, forward strand.
GCTTGGGCGCCGAGCCGCCCGCGCCGGTCTCGTAGAGGCCGCCGCCGTTCATCAACGGCACGATCGACAGCATCTTGGCCGAAGTGCCCAGCTCCATGATCGGGAACAGGTCGGTCAGGTAGTCGCGCAGGATGTTGCCCGTCACCGAGATGGTGTCCAGGCCGCGTATCACGCGCTCGAGCGTGTAACGCATCGCGCGTACCTGGCTCATGATCTGGATGTCCAGGCCGGTGGTGTCGTGATCCTTCAGGTAGGCCTTCACCTTCTTGATCAGTTCGTTCTCGTGCGGACGGTACGGGTCGAGCCAGAACACCGCCGGCATGCCGGAGTTGCGCGCGCGGGTCACGGCCAGCTTGACCCAGTCGCGGATCGGAGCGTCCTTGACCTGGCACATGCGCCAGATGTCGCCCTGCTCCACGTCCTGGCTCAGCAGTACCTCGCCGGTGGCCAGGTCGACGATGTTGGCCACGCCGTCCTCGGGGATTTCGTAGGTCTTGTCGTGCGAGCCGTATTCCTCGGCCTTCTGCGCCATCAGGCCAACGTTTGGTACGGTGCCCATGGTGGTCGGGTCGAACGCGCCGTGCCATTTGCAGAAGTTGATGATCTCCTGGTAGATGCGGGCGAAAGTCGATTCCGGCATCACCGCTTTCACGTCCTTCAGGCGCCCGTCGGCGCCCCACATCTTGCCGCCATTGCGGATCATCGCCGGCATCGACGCATCGACAATGATGTCGTTCGGCGAATGGAAGTTGGTGATGCCCTTGGCCGAGTCCACCATCGCCAGTTCCGGGCGGCCTTCATGGCAGGCGTGCAGGTCGCGCTTGATCTCCTCTTGCTTGCTTTGCGGCAATGATTCGATCTTGGCGTAGAGATCGACCATGCCGTTGTTGACGTTGATGCCCAACTCGTCGAACAGCTTGCCGTGCTTCTCGAAGGCATCCCGGTAGAAGATGCGCACGCAATGGCCGAACACGATGGGGTGGGAGACCTTCATCATCGTCGCCTTGACGTGCAGCGAGAACATCACGCCGGTCTTGTAGGCATCGTCGATCTCTTTTTCGTAGAACTCCAGCAGCGCCTTCTTGCTCATGAACATCGAGTCGATGACCTCGCCGTCCAGCAGGGAGACCTTCTCCTTCAGCACGATGGCCTTGCCGCCCTTGGTGAGCAACTCCAGCTTCACGTCGCGCGCGCGGTCCAGCGTCATCGACTTCTCGCCGTGGTAGAAGTCGCCATGGTGCATGTGCGAGACGTGCGAGCGCGAGGCCTGGCTCCACTCCGCCATGCTGTGCGGGTGCTTGCGCGCGTATTCCTTGATCGCCCTGGGGGCGCGGCGGTCGGAATTGCCCTCGCGCAGCACGGGGTTGACCGCGCTGCCGATGCAGCGGTTGTAGCGCGTGCGGATATCCTTTTCCTCGTCCGTCTGCGGATCCTCGGGGAAGTCCGGGATGGGATGACCCTTGTCCTGCAACTCCTTGACGGCCGCCTTCAGCTGCGCCACCGACGCGCTGATGTTGGGCAGCTTGATGATGTTGGCTTCCGGCCTGAGCGTCAGCTCACCCAGTTCGGCCAGGTCGTCCGGTGCCTTCTGTGCATCCGGCAGGCGGTCCGGGAACTGGGCCAGGATGCGGCCCGACAACGAAATGTCGCGGGTTTCCACGTCAATGCCGGCGGCTCCCGCGAAGGCCTGCACGATGGGCAGCAGCGAAGCGGTGGCAAGGAACGGCGCTTCGTCGGTGAGGGTGTAGAGAATCTTGGGCGTGTCGGACATGCGGTTACCTGCGGCAGGAGGAAGGTGCGATGCCCACGAACGTGCCCGGGGCATGCGGAGGATGTGAGTCCCCTATTGTCGCGGTTTGTGCGTTGCGGGACAAAGTGCCGAACATAGGTCTATGGTATTAGGGCAGCTACGGAGATACCGCATGTCCGCCCGTCTCGTGTATTGAGGCCGTGATCGGGTAGACAACGCACCATTAGGGGTGATGGTGGCTTGATGGACGAGATAAGACCTTCCGATCTGAAGACGATCCTGCATTCGAAGCGGGCGAACCTCTATTACCTTGAACATTGCCGCGTGCTGGTCAACGGCGGCCGGGTCGAGTACGTCACCGATGCCGGCAAGCGTTCGCTGTACTGGAACATCCCGATCGCCAACACCACGACGATTCTGCTCGGGACGGGAACATCCATCACACAGGCCGCGATGCGCGAGCTGGCCAAGGCCGGTGTGCTGGTGGGCTTTGCCGGGGGCGGCGGCACGCCGTTGTTCAGCGCCAATGAGGTCGATATCGAGGTTGCATGGTTCTCTCCGCAGAGCGAGTACCGGCCCACCGAATATCTGCAGGCCTGGGTGCGGTTCTGGTTCGATGACGACCTGCGGTTGGCCGCTGCCAAGGCGTTGCAGCGTGCCCGCGTCGAGCGCCTGCGTGCACAGTGGACGCATCGGAACCTGCGTGATGCCGGTTTCGAGGTCGATGCCGGCCGTTTGGCGGAACTGTCGGCACGCACCGCGCGCAACATCGAACTGGCGCAGGACAACACCGCGCTGTTGACCGAGGAGGCGCGGCTGACCAAGGCGCTGTTCAAGCTGGCGGTGGATACCGTGGGCTATGGCGATTTCACCCGTGCCAAGCGCGGCACGGGCAGCGATCCGGCCAACCGGTTCCTCGACCATGGCAACTACCTGGCCTATGGTCTGGGCGCCACCGCCACCTGGGTGCTGGGCCTGCCGCATGGGCTGGCGGTGCTGCACGGCAAGACCCGCCGTGGAGGTCTGGTGTTCGATGCCGCGGACTTGGTGAAGGATGCCAGCATCCTGCCGCAGGCATTTCTGTCGGCGATGCGCGGGGACGACGAGCAGCAATTCCGCCGCAATTGCATCGAAGCGCTGACCCGCAGCGAGTCGCTGGACTTCATGATCGATACCCTCAAGGTGATCGCATTGGATACCAACGTGCAGGTACAGGGGTGAACATCCTGTTGATCTCCCAGTGCGACAAGCGTGCGCTAGTCGAGACCCGCCGCATCCTCGACCAGTTCGCCGAGCGCCGTGGCGACCGTACCTGGCAGACGCCGATCACTGAAGCGGGCCTCGACACACTGCGCAAGCTGCTGCGGAAGACGGCCCGCAAGAACACCGCCGTCGCCTGCCATTGCATCCGGGGCCGCGACCATAGCGAGCTGTTATGGGTCGTCGGCGATGCGCGACGCTTCAATGCCGAGGGCGCGGTGCCTACCAATACCACCGCGCGCAATGTACTGCGGCGAGGGGACGAGAACGATTGGCACACCGCCGAGGATATCCGCCTGCTCGCGCAACTGTCCGCGCTACTGCACGACCTGGGCAAGGCCAGCATCGCCTTCCAGTCGCGCCTGCGCGGGAAGTTGCAGGAAAGAAACCTGTACCGGCACGAATGGGTATCGCTGCGCCTGTTCCTGGCTTTCGTCGGTCAGGACGACGACGAAGGCTGGCTGCGGCGGTTGGTTGACCCGGAGGCGTTCGACGAGCTGGCGTGGATCGCGTCCGACCGCTACCAACGCGACGGGCTGGACGCCACGGCTCCGTATCCGTTTCGCGAACTGCCGCCATTGGCCGCCGCCGTGGCCTGGCTGGTCGTGACCCATCATCGCCTGCCGGTGGTGCCGGTCGAGAACGACGACGGCACGCAAGCCGGGCTCGGCAGACGTTCGCGCCGTTTCAGCCAAGCCTGGTTGGAAACGCCGCTGGAGCAGGTTGCACATAACTGGAACGAGATACGCCAGCCAGTCGAACATGCGCAGATCGAACCGTACTGGCAACTTGCCGGTCCGCTGCCGATCGTCGAGCCGAAGTGGCGTGCGCAGGCCGCACGCCTGGCAAGACGCCTGCTCGAACTACGCCAGCATCGCGACGCTGGTTGGCTAAGCAATCCCTACGTCATGCACCTGGCCCGACTCAGCCTGATGCTGGCCGACCATCACTATTCCAGCCTCCCGAAGGACTCGCCACAGCGGATACAGGGTGATGGCAACACTCGGTTGTACGCCAACACCGACCGCGACGGCAGCTTCAAGCAGCCGCTGGACGAACACCTACTCGGCGTGACCCGCGACGCCGGACTCGTCGCCCACGCGCTGCCCGGCTTTGAGCGCCACCTGCCGCGGCTGGCCAACCATCGCGGCCTGCGCAAGCGCAGCGCCGATCCACGCTTCGGTTGGCAGGACAAGGCCGCCGATGCGGCCGTCTCGCTGCGCGCAGCCGCACGGGAACACGGCGCCTTCATCGTCAACATGGCGTCCACCGGCTGCGGCAAGACCCTCGCCAACGCCCGCATCCTCTATGCCCTGGCCGATCCCCAGCAGGGCCTGCGCGCCACCTATGCCCTGGGCCTGCGCACGCTGACCTTGCAGACAGGTCGCAGCTATCGCAACGATCTGCACCTGGGCGATGACGAGCTGGCCATCCGCGTCGGCGGTTCTGCCAGCTGCGCGCTGTTCGAATATTACGAACAGAAGGCCGAGGTGCACGGATCGGCTTCGGTGCAGAACCTGATCGAAGAGGACAGCCACGTCTTCTACGAGGGAAACACCGCCAACCACCCGTTGCTGTCACGGGCCTTGCACGATCAGGATATCCGCAACCTGCTGTCCGCCCCGATGCTGGTCTGCACCGTGGACCATCTCGTTCCTGCCACCGAATCGCTGCGCGCCGGTCGCCAGATCGCGCCGATGCTGCGGCTGATGAGCGCCGACCTGGTGCTGGACGAGCTGGACGACTATGACCTGGCCGACCTTCCCGCACTGACCCGCCTGGTGCACTGGGCCGGCATGCTGGGTACCCGTGTGGTGTTGTCCTCGGCCACCTTGCCGCCGGCGCTGGTCGAAGGCATGTTCATGGCCTATCGTGCCGGGCGAGCACAATTTCGCCGCAACCGCGGCAGCGACGGCGGGCAAGCGGCCAGGCCGATTGAGTTGCCCTGTCTGTGGGCGGACGAGTTCGGCGTGCAGACCGCGATGTGTACGGAAACGACGTCCTTCGCCGGTCAACACATGCAGTTCGTTGGCAGGCGCGCAGCGCGGCTGGAAAAGGCCGAGCCGCTGCGGCGTGGCGAGCTGTTGCCGTTGGATATCACCAGCGGCCAGTCAAAGGAAAAGATCCGGGCCGAGTTCGCCAGGCATGTGCGCGAGACCTGCCTGCACCTGCATGCCGACCATGCCGAGGCCGATCCGGTGAGCGGCAAGCGCGTCAGCTTCGGGCTGGTGCGCATGGCCAACATCGATCCGTTGTTCGACGTTGCGCAGGCGCTGTTCGCGCTCGGCGCGCCGGAGGACACGCGCATCCACCTGTGCGTCTACCACGCCCGCTTCCCGCTGGTGCAGCGCTCGGCCATTGAGCATCAGCTTGATACCGCTTTCAACCGGCGTGGCGACGGACAGGGCGTCTACCGCCTGCCGGCCATCCGCGCCGCGCTCGATGCCCACCCGGAGCGCAACCATCTGTTCGTCGTCCTGGCCAGTCCCGTCTGCGAGGTCGGTCGCGACTGGGACGCCGACTGGGCCGTGGCCGAACCCTCGTCGATGCGCTCACTGATCCAGCTCGCCGGCCGCGTGCAGCGCCATCGCGGCAAGCGCGGCGACCGGCCCAACGTGCTGATCTTCGATACCAACCTGCGGCACTTCCTGCCTGCCAAGGGTCCGGATGACCGGCCCGCCGCGATCTACGTGCGGCCTGGCTTCGAGAAGGAGCGCGCACCGGCCAATCATCCGTTCCGCCTGGTTGCGCATCGGCTGGGCAAACTGATGTCGCCGGAGGAATACCGCACCCTCAACGCGCTGCCGCGCATCCGGCCGCGTCCGTGCGACGACTGGCAGCCCAAACAACGCTTTGTCGATCTGGAACAGGCGCGCATGGCCGATTGCATGTTGCCGTCTACAGAACCCCCCCATGGAGAGTCTGCCGGACTCAACGCCGCCAGCGGCTGGCGGTATCCGCAAGCCGCCTTGACTGGCGTGCTACCGCAGCAGCAACCCTTCCGCGACGACACCATGCCGACCATGGCATTGGTCTTGCTGCCGGATGAAGACGGGGACCGCCTTGTCCTGCATCGCATCGAGGACAGCAAAACCTGGCGTGGCCGGAGTCTTTACGTTCCCATCGACCGCAGCCAGCGCCATGACGTGCGGTTGGAAGTTGGCGAGCGCATCGGTGCGTGGGGTGAGTTCGATCTGATGGCGTTGCTGGTCGAGCAGGCCGATTCCCTGGATATCTCGCTGGAAGATGCCGCGAAGAAGTTCGCAGTCGTAGAAGTACCTGAGAGTACGCAAGGCTGGAACTGGTACCCGTGGCTGGGTTTCAGCAAGGCATAGCGGAGTGGCGTCGGCTTACCCGAAAGCTCATGCGTACCAGGGGTCGATCACTTTGATTCCGCAATTCTCGAAATCCTTGATATTGCGGGTGGCAAGCACAGCTCCACGCGAACGCGCGATGCCGGCGATCATTGCGTCAAATTGGCTGATCGGGCTGCCACTGGCCCGGCGGGAGGCGGCAATGTTCGCATAGGCGTCGGCGGCGTCGCTGTCGTAGTTCAGCACCCGTCCTGCCATGTCTTCGGAAAAAATGGCCAGAACCCCCTGCTGCAAGCTTGCCTTGCGCGCGCCCTCGGGCAGAAGCTGCACACCGTAGAGCATCTCACTGCGCGAGATTGTGGTCGTGAACAAAGCCGCTTGTGGCTGCGCCTGCAGCCAGCTCACTACTTGCGCGTTCACTGTCGGGCGTATCAGCTCGGACAGGACATTGGTGTCGAGGACGATCACTCGCCGAAGTCCGGTGGCTCACGCATCGGTTCGCGTGGCGGCAATTCCAGTTCCACGCCACCCAGCGGCTCGAAGCGCGCACGAATGGCCTCGGCCAGTGATGCACCGCTTCTAGGCTCCGTGGACAAGGCTGTCCGCAGGATGTCGCGGGCTTCTTCTTCCATCGAGCGCCCGTGCCGTGCCGCCTGTACGCGTAGCCGAATCTTGATTTGGTCGTCTATGTTGCGAATGGTCATGGTCGCCATGGCCGCTCCTATTAGTCAATGACTGCATTGTAATCATTGACGGATTTATGTCAGCACAACAGCTGCCTGTTCGGCAGTGAATTCAAGCAATGCAACGAACAAGACACTTTTCTGAGCTGCCTGTGCGGCAGTGTTGGAATAGTTTTTTATTAAAGCAACTAAAAATACACTGGATATAGTAATCTATCCCCACGCTACACGCCAGCAGAGGGATATGGAATTCCTGTCTCGATCCATGAGATGGACGCCTGCTATCTAGCAATCGCTGAATGAATGGAGACAAGGAATGCCAGATATGACGGACAGAGGGAAAGCCTTTCGCTCGGCTATTGCCGCCTTCATCGAAGCGCGGCGCGAGGCCAAACTGAAGGGCAAGGAAGACGATGCCGATACGGCATCGAAGTACGAGTACGGGACGTGGCTGGCCGATGCCGCTCGCCGGGTCGGCCAGATCCAGGCCGTCACCCACGTGCTCAAGGCCAGCCATCCCGATGCCCGTGGCAGCAGCCTGCATGTCGTCCCCGGTGGCCTGCCGCAGCACACGGAAGTTGGTACCCACGTGCTAGGTGCCGACTACGACGAAGATGTAGTCGGCAATGCGGCGGCGCTGGATGTGTTCAAGTTCCTCAAGATCGAGGTCGATGGCCGCCGCTTGTTGGATTGGATGCAGGCCGGCGATGCCGACCTGCGCAGCGCCTTGCACCCGGATGTTGCCGTTGCCACCCGTTGGATGGAAGCCTTCGGCGGCCTGGTCCGCAGCGATCCGACACTCGTCTCCCACGAAGCGGCCAAGCAGGTCTACTGGCTGGTCGGCGAGCAGCCGGAGGACGATGGCCAGTACCACCTGCTGCAGCCGCTGTTTTCCAGCAGCCTGGCCCACACAATGCATGCCGACATCCAGGATGCCCGCTTCGGCGAGACCAACAAATTGGCGCGGCAGGCCTTTCGGGCCAAGGAGCCGCACGATGATACCTATCGCGACTACCGCAACCTGGTCGCACGCAAGCTGGGCGGGACCAAGCCGCAAAACATCTCTCAGCTAAATAGCGAACGCGGTGGCGTGAACTACTTGTTGGCCTCGCTGCCGCCGACGTGGACGCGCGAGCGGGCGCGCAGCCTTCTCAGCCTGGATTCGGCACTGGAGAGGTTTGCGTATTTTGAAGGGGTGCGTCCGCTGGTGAAGACGCTGGCAGACTACCTGCTGTCCAATCCGGACAAGAACAGGGAAACACGGGACAAGCGCGAAGCGATCGAGCAGGCGCTGAGCTTTCAACTTCCCTCGTTTGCCGCGTCCATCCATGCCCGCTTCGAACCCGGCTGGACGCGCGATCCAGACTGTCACTTGCCATTGTGCGAACAACTCTGGTTGGATCCCGAACGCATCGAATTGCCGCTCCGCGAGGGACATGAACAGGAGGACGAAGACTTCATCGCCGCCTATCATCGCGGCGACTGGCCTGACGAGGTAGCCGGCCGCTTCGCCAATTGGGTCAATGCACAGTTGCATGAAGCGGGTCTGTCCACCGTCGGCGACGCCGAGTACAAGCATTGGGCCAAACAGGCCATCGTCGATGCGGCTTGGCCGGTGCCGCTGCAACGACGTGCACCGGCAGGAGGTCAAGCATGAGCGCCTGCCCCCGCTTCGACCACCTGTTGGTGCTGCCGAGATTGCGTGTGCAGAACGCCAACGCCGTCTCCAGCCCGCTGACCCATGGCTTCCCGTCGATGACCGCCTTTCTGGGCCTGATGTGGGCGCTGGAGCGCAAGGCGCGCGCCGCCGGGCTCGACCTCGCGTTCAAGGCGGTTGGCACGGTTTGCCACGAGTACCAGGAGCAGGTCACCGAAGGCGGCTTCGTGAAAGCTTTCCGCCTGACTCGCAATCCGGTCGGCAAGGACGGTGGTACTGCCGCCATCGTCGAGGAAGGCCGTATCCACCTGGAACTGAGCCTGGTGTTCGCCATCCGCAGCGAGCGCTGGAGCCGTGAGCCGAGCACGCAAATCACCGACATCGCCACCGTAACCCAACTGTTGGCCGGCATGCGCGTGGCCGGCGGCACGCTGCTGCCTCCTGCACAACCTTGGCGCAACCGCTATCAACCGCATGTCATCGACCTGACCGGCACCGAGGATGACCAGTTGGTTCAGTTCCGCAAGGCACGCATGCAGTTGTTGCCGGGCTTTGCGCTGGTATCGCGGGACGATCGGCTGGATGCCCGCTTGGTCGAACTTCAGGCCGAAAACACCGCCGCCACCCGGCTCGATGCCTGGCTGTCGTTATCCCGCATCAACTGGCGCTACCGGCCGGATGAGAAGGAGACAAAAGGCGAATGGATCAACGACCGGCACGGCCGAGGCTGGGTCGTGCCGATCCCGGTGGGATACGGCGCGCTTGGCCAAGTGCATGAACCGGGCAGCGTTGCCAATACACGTGATGCAACCACGCCGTTCCGTTTTGTGGAAAGCCTGTATTCAATCGGTGAGTGGATCAGCCCGCACCGCCTGCAATCGCCGCAGCAGATGCTGTGGTACGCCGACAGCCGGCCCGATAGCGGCTTCTACCGCTGCCGCAATGACTACTGTCCTGCTACAGATCCGTTCGAACAGATCTACGATTTCGACTGACCGTCCACTACGACAAGGAATCTCATCATGACCCTCAAGACAGCCTCCGTCCTTGCATTCGAACGCAAGCTCGATCCTTCCGATGCGTTGTTTTTCTCCGGCGACTGGGCTTCGCGCACCGAGTCCGTCAAGTGGTTGCCAGTGAAGATTCGCGAAAAGTCCGTACGTGGCACCATCTCCAACCGGCTCAAGACCAAGGATCAGGATCCGGCCAAGCTCGACGCGGCTATCGAGAATCCCAACCTGCAGACCGTGGACGTGGCCACGCTGCCGTTGGATGCCGATACCCTGAAGGTCCAGTTCACGTTGCGCGTGTTGGGCGGCACCGGTGAGCCATCAGCCTGCAACGACGCCGACTATCGCAAGAAGCTGGTCGCCACCGTCACCAGCTACGTGCAGCAGCACGGCTTTGGCGAACTGGCGCTCCGCTATGCCGCCAATCTGGCTAATGGCCGCTTCCTGTGGCGCAACCGCGTGGGCGCCGAGCAGGTAGAAGTGCAGGTGGCGCACCTGCAGGACGGCAAACCGATTGCGCAGTGGACGTTCCAGGCTCACGACCACTCCTTGCGTGACCTGACCCCACCGACCAGTGAGGCGGCCAGCTTGGAAGCACTTGCATCGCTGCTCGAATCCGGTCTGGCAGGCACTTCGCACGTACTGCTGCAAGTCACCTCCTTCGTGCGCGTGGGTGCAGGACAGGAAGTGTTCCCATCGCAGGAGCTGATCCTAGACCGTGGCCGCGGCGACAAGAGCAAGACGCTGTACGCCGTGGGCGAAGGCGACAAGGCCGTGGCCGCCATCCATTCGCAGAAGATCGGCAACGCCCTGCGTACCATCGACACTTGGTACCCCGACGCCGAGGAGAACGGCCCCATCGCCGTGGAGCCCTATGGTTCGGTCACCACGCAAGGCAAGGCCTATCGCCAGCCCAAGGAAAAACTGGATTTCTACAACTTGCTCGACGGCTGGATCATCAAGGACAAGGTGCCAGAGTTGGAGCAACAGCACTTCGTCGTCGCTACCTTGATCCGTGGCGGTGTGTTCGGCGACGCGGGTTGACGTCATGAGTTACTACCTCGACATCCATCTGCGCCCTGATCCGGAGTTGACGCCACACCAGTTGATGGGCGGGCTCTACACCCGGCTGCATCGTGCTTTGGTGCAACTGGACAGCCAGGATATAGGCGTGAGCTTCCCTGATCATGACGATCGCAAGCCTAGTCTTGGTACCCATCTACGACTGCATGGATCGGCAACCTCGTTGCAGGCACTTATGGCGACCCGATGGTTGAACGGTATGCAAGACCACCTCAAGATCTTGCCCATCGCCGTTGTCCCGGCAAATGCGCGGTATCGCCTTGTCAGCCGAACACAGGCCAAGAGCAGCCCCGAACGCTTACGCCGACGCGCCATCCGGCGGCATGGCCTGGATGCCGCTGTCGCCGAACAGAGGATTCCGGATACGGTTGCCGAACGGTTGCGGCTACCTTTCGTGACCTTGGGGAGCCGCAGCACTGGTCAGCCTTCCTTTCCTTTGTTTATCTGTCACGGGCCGCTTCTTGACGACGAAGTCTTGGGAGTCTTCAGCAGTTATGGGCTGAGCCAGCAGGCGACGGTACCCTGGTTTTGACCCTTTTCAGGGCAAGCTCAGATCGCTCTATAACAAACAACGAGTTACAGGCTGGCTATCCGAAAGGGTGCCAGCCTTTTTCTGTCAACTTTGCGAGAATGAACAATCACTTGCCAGGGTGATGTTCTTGTTCACTGCCGCATAGGCAGCTCAGAAACAGCAGACCCGGCACAGCAGCACCCCATCATCGTTCACTGCCGCATAGGCAGCTCAGAAACGGAAGATTGCGCGACTTGTTTACCAGACACGGTTCACTGCCGCATAGGCAGCTCAGAAATTATCGACCGAGGGGGCGGCGGACATTCTCAAGTTCACTGCCGCATAGGCAGCTCAGAAAGGCTTGTCGCCGGCCAGCAACGCACGGATCCGGTTCACTGCCGCATAGGCAGCTCAGAAAATCCCCATGAGGCACGAGGACGAAAAGCATTCGTTCACTGCCGCATAGGCAGCTCAGAAAAGCACCGATGTCCCAGCCCTCGAACCCTTCGCGTTCACTGCCGCATAGGCAGCTCAGAAAATCGAGGACGGCAGAAAATGACCATTGAAACGGTTCACTGCCGCATAGGCAGCTCAGAAACAGCGGGATCGCCTCGGTCGATTCCAGTTCGCCGTTCACTGCCGCATAGGCAGCTCAGAAACTCCCGCACGACTGGACGTTGTCGTGATACAGGTTCACTGCCGCATAGGCAGCTCAGAAATTGTGAATGTCGGGGATCTTCACCGGACACTCGTTCACTGCCGCATAGGCAGCTCAGAAATTCCCGGAATGGTGCAAGGTCACCGCATACCGGTTCACTGCCGCATAGGCAGCTCAGAAATGGCCGAGTTGTTTCTGGCCGTGCAGGTCGCCGTTCACTGCCGCATAGGCAGCTCAGAAAAGCAGGCTATTGTCGTCGAACACGTAGACGGTGTTCACTGCCGCATAGGCAGCTCAGAAATTCGTCCAGTCGGCCTGGTGCAGGTCCTGGCAGTTCACTGCCGCATAGGCAGCTCAGAAAGAGAACATCGTTCCGCCAGACGGCACAAGCCCGTTCACTGCCGCATAGGCAGCTCAGAAAGACTGCGAGCTGGCGTGGACAAACCTACCCAAGTTCACTGCCGCATAGGCAGCTCAGAAAATGTCGGCAGTCACCAGTCGTTGGATGCTGCCGTTCACTGCCGCATAGGCAGCTCAGAAACGCCGGATCGAGGACGCGCAGCGCCAACAGAGGTTCACTGCCGCATAGGCAGCTCAGAAAGAGGCCATCGAACAGTTCAAGGAGGGGATGAAGTTCACTGCCGCATAGGCAGCTCAGAAAGAGCTTGCTGGATCGCGGGACGGGCACCTTTTGTTCACTGCCGCATAGGCAGCTCAGAAAAATCCCTTCAGTGCTCGATTGGCGAACGCGCTGTTCACTGCCGCATAGGCAGCTCAGAAAATTACAGAGGCGGACAGGTTGGCGGTCGCCTCGTTCACTGCCGCATAGGCAGCTCAGAAAACGGATCGGTTCGGGAAGGTCAAGCTGGAAGAGTTCACTGCCGCATAGGCAGCTCAGAAAGGCTTTGACATAGGTCAGGAATGGCGGATCAAGTTCACTGCCGCATAGGCAGCTCAGAAAAACCACGTATACGGCGGGCGAATGGGTAACCGGTTCACTGCCGCATAGGCAGCTCAGAAATGCGACAGCCTGACGATCGGCACGAAGGATCCGTTCACTGCCGCATAGGCAGCTCAGAAAGCCGACGCGCTGGTAAATATGTGCCACGCACCGTTCACTGCCGCATAGGCAGCTCAGAAAGTTCAGTGCACAGCGGCCCAGAAACTTCACGAGTTCACTGCCGCATAGGCAGCTCAGAAAAACACCCTTCGCCGGTCGCGCTGCAAGCACGAGTTCACTGCCGCATAGGCAGCTCAGAAATGCCTGCCCGCGACTCTGACGGGACTGTGATCGTTCACTGCCGCATAGGCAGCTCAGAAATTATGCATGCAGCAACACCGGCGTAATGCTTGGTTCACTGCCGCATAGGCAGCTCAGAAAGCACGTAGCGCTTGGCCTTGAGCGTGCGCTTGGTTCACTGCCGCATAGGCAGCTCAGAAAGCTTAAGGTCATGCTGATTCCGGTGATGGTGGGTTCACTGCCGCATAGGCAGCTCAGAAAAGCCGGGCAAGGGGCATCACACTGGTTCGTAAGTTCACTGCCGCATAGGCAGCTCAGAAATCATCCACGAAGATCAGCGAACCCACCGGGCAGTTCACTGCCGCATAGGCAGCTCAGAAATCCCCCACTCGCGTTCAGCAGCACGGCGCTGCGTTCACTGCCGCATAGGCAGCTCAGAAAGAGATTTGTCGCAATTCGGGGTGCGCCCATGGGTTCACTGCCGCATAGGCAGCTCAGAAATCGATGTGCCCGCCTTTTTGCAGGTAAGTGGTGTTCACTGCCGCATAGGCAGCTCAGAAACGCGCACGTAATTCATCGCCCGTGTTGTAGCGGTTCACTGCCGCATAGGCAGCTCAGAAATGCAAGGCAGGCACATCACCCTCCGGAGCACAGTTCACTGCCGCATAGGCAGCTCAGAAACAGCGCATCGAGCCGCGAAGCAAGCTGGCAATGTTCACTGCCGCATAGGCAGCTCAGAAATGGCCGGATCGTTGCGTAAGGCGGCAACCGTTGTTCACTGCCGCATAGGCAGCTCAGAAATAGCGCGATATGACTGGACAGCGAACAGCAAAGTTCACTGCCGCATAGGCAGCTCAGAAATTGACGATTTCAACGTCGTTACGGGCGAGTGCGTTCACTGCCGCATAGGCAGCTCAGAAAATCTTGCCGGCGATGAAGTGCTTGCGGTACTGGTTCACTGCCGCATAGGCAGCTCAGAAACGGTCGCGCCGCGGCGCTGGCGTCATGGATCAGTTCACTGCCGCATAGGCAGCTCAGAAACATCCGTTCCGCCAATTTATTCAGGTTCATCGGTTCACTGCCGCATAGGCAGCTCAGAAAATGTTGTCGGCTGCGCGCCAGGCTTCGCGTTCGTTCACTGCCGCATAGGCAGCTCAGAAAAGTCGCAACGGCACGGAACCCGGTAGCCGGATGTTCACTGCCGCATAGGCAGCTCAGAAACGTCCTTGCTCAACCGGAGCGCGGTAGCTTCCGTTCACTGCCGCATAGGCAGCTCAGAAACGGTCCAGTTCGGTCCGGTACTGCCGGAGTGTGTTCACTGCCGCATAGGCAGCTCAGAAATTGACCCACTCGGCCATCTTCCACCACATTTCGTTCACTGCCGCATAGGCAGCTCAGAAACGCGAACCTCACGTCCACCGGCTTTGTTCCACGTTCACTGCCGCATAGGCAGCTCAGAAAAGTATTCATGCCTGCGGGTAGAACCGTAAGGAGTTCACTGCCGCATAGGCAGCTCAGAAATCCAGAACGATTAGCGTCGCGTCGTCCGGCACGTTCACTGCCGCATAGGCAGCTCAGAAAACGGCTGGCACGTCGACGCACTCTGCGACCATGTTCACTGCCGCATAGGCAGCTCAGAAACGCGAAGGCAGCTTCTTCTACTCCCGCGACTGCGTTCACTGCCGCATAGGCAGCTCAGAAACCGAAGGTGAAGCCGGTCGCGTCCGCGCCGTAGTTCACTGCCGCATAGGCAGCTCAGAAATGACGCCAGTCGAGTGCGAGCGCCTGCAGGGAGTTCACTGCCGCATAGGCAGCTCAGAAAACAAATAGCAACCAGAGCAACTTTCCTTGTCCGTTCACTGCCGCATAGGCAGCTCAGAAAAGCCGTCGCCCACGCCGTACACGGCGATGTAGGTTCACTGCCGCATAGGCAGCTCAGAAAAAAGATGCGGAAGCCCTGGCGGAATTCGAGCGGTTCACTGCCGCATAGGCAGCTCAGAAAATGCGCCGCGCTCAACGCTTCGCGCTGTTCTTGTTCACTGCCGCATAGGCAGCTCAGAAAGTTACGACATGCCGCTGGTGGTCTACCATCTTGTTCACTGCCGCATAGGCAGCTCAGAAAACACGCGGCGGGCACAGGTCAACCGCTTTCGCGTTCACTGCCGCATAGGCAGCTCAGAAAAACCGGAGACACAACACCATGAACAATAACCAGTTCACTGCCGCATAGGCAGCTCAGAAATTCACGCCGACCGTCTTGGCGTCCAGGAGGTTGTTCACTGCCGCATAGGCAGCTCAGAAACGCATTCCCCACGTTCTACCGCGAACCCGGAGGTTCACTGCCGCATAGGCAGCTCAGAAATTACCGAACAGGGTCACGCGCCTCAGAACGTGGTTCACTGCCGCATAGGCAGCTCAGAAAACAAGGCGCGCAAGGTTGGGCCGGTACTACCCGTTCACTGCCGCATAGGCAGCTCAGAAATTATTGGCGGGCGCGGCATCATCGACAGCCGCGTTCACTGCCGCATAGGCAGCTCAGAAACTGGATCATGGGCGCGAACGACTTGCCGACACGTTCACTGCCGCATAGGCAGCTCAGAAATGCTCGATATAGGCGCATTCGATAACGCGAACGTTCACTGCCGCATAGGCAGCTCAGAAATGCTCGATATAGGCGCATTCGATAACGCGAACGTTCACTGCCGCATAGGCAGCTCAGAAACGATCCGCTGCGCGATACCTTGCACGTTTCCGGTTCACTGCCGCATAGGCAGCTCAGAAAGCGCGAAGCTGGCGGCATGGGAAGCCGAGCCGGTTCACTGCCGCATAGGCAGCTCAGAAACCTTGGCGTAGTACCAGCGAACGGCTCGACCCGTTCACTGCCGCATAGGCAGCTCAGAAAAGCAGCTTTTCCGCTTCACGCTTCGCCGCCAGGTTCACTGCCGCATAGGCAGCTCAGAAAATCGACTTCAGCTGCCGCCGCACCGGCAAAACGTTCACTGCCGCATAGGCAGCTCAGAAAGGAGCGGGACAGCGCCCCGAAACGCGACCGGAGTTCACTGCCGCATAGGCAGCTCAGAAACAGCCGCCATCAATGCACTCGATCCGCCGACCGTTCACTGCCGCATAGGCAGCTCAGAAAACGAAGTCGATCATTTCGCGCTGGGAGAACGGGTTCACTGCCGCATAGGCAGCTCAGAAAGCCCCGATCCTCGCGCTGGAAGACCCCATCGAGTTCACTGCCGCATAGGCAGCTCAGAAAGACCAGCGCATTGCAATGACCACACGGGACTTGTTCACTGCCGCATAGGCAGCTCAGAAACGCTTGTTGCTGACGTACCGGCGACGCCGCTGGTTCACTGCCGCATAGGCAGCTCAGAAATGCGCGCCAACCCAGGAACTGCGGCGTACACAGTTCACTGCCGCATAGGCAGCTCAGAAAACCGAGTTCAAGGCCAAGCTGATCGAAGAAATGTTCACTGCCGCATAGGCAGCTCAGAAACTTCGAGATTACTGACCATGCGCCTGCTGCTGGTTCACTGCCGCATAGGCAGCTCAGAAATCGTCGGTCAGCGGCATGGCCTCGAAGTCGCTGTTCACTGCCGCATAGGCAGCTCAGAAAAACGCCTGCTGCAGGGTCGCCGGCTGCAGCTGGTTCACTGCCGCATAGGCAGCTCAGAAACTGATACACGGGGCCAGTTCCGAGGCCAACGTTGTTCACTGCCGCATAGGCAGCTCAGAAATACACAAACGAATGTGGAACGCCATGCGCTTCGTTCACTGCCGCATAGGCAGCTCAGAAATTGTCGGCCTTCGGTGGGCGGATGTAGGTCAGGTTCACTGCCGCATAGGCAGCTCAGAAATGCGAGCGTCGGACCGTCAGCGCTTGGAACTGGTTCACTGCCGCATAGGCAGCTCAGAAAGTCCCCGAGGGGCCACGCCATGGATTGGTCGCGTTCACTGCCGCATAGGCAGCTCAGAAAGCCCTGCCAGCCATACGCCGGGCAGATTTCAAGTTCACTGCCGCATAGGCAGCTCAGAAAATGCCGGTGGACATTACCTCGCCATCTACCCAGTTCACTGCCGCATAGGCAGCTCAGAAAAACCAGCAGACAAGAGTCCTGATCCAAGCGGTGTTCACTGCCGCATAGGCAGCTCAGAAACTACTGACAACAGGCAAGCATGGCACCGGCAAGGTTCACTGCCGCATAGGCAGCTCAGAAAATCCAGCCACTGGAAGGCGGATCCGTGACGTTGTTCACTGCCGCATAGGCAGCTCAGAAAAGAAACTCGGCCAGCGGTTGTCGGGTGAAGCAGTTCACTGCCGCATAGGCAGCTCAGAAAACTTCGATGGCGGCATAGATGCTGGGCACGTCGTTCACTGCCGCATAGGCAGCTCAGAAATGACGAAGTGGGAGAGCGTGCCGCGCCACGACGTTCACTGCCGCATAGGCAGCTCAGAAAGGAGAAGGGCGGGACGACTTCATGCGCACGATGTTCACTGCCGCATAGGCAGCTCAGAAAATATCGGCCAGCCAAGGGGTTAAGACCAATATGTTCACTGCCGCATAGGCAGCTCAGAAACGCGTCTTACGCCTGGGTGGTCTATTTCGACCGTTCACTGCCGCATAGGCAGCTCAGAAAATAAGATTCTTCCAGAATCTCAAGGATCATGAGTTCACTGCCGCATAGGCAGCTCAGAAAGCCTGGTAGTACGACTCGAAGCTATCCGTCACGTTCACTGCCGCATAGGCAGCTCAGAAATAACTGCAGCGGGGCTATGTGCCGTTCGTCGTGTTCACTGCCGCATAGGCAGCTCAGAAATGGCTGAGGGGTGCCCTCAAGTCGCGCATCACGTTCACTGCCGCATAGGCAGCTCAGAAAAGCAACAGCAGCCACCGAGGCAGCCGGAACCAGTTCACTGCCGCATAGGCAGCTCAGAAAAGCAACAGCAGCCACCGAGGCAGCCGGAACCAGTTCACTGCCGCATAGGCAGCTCAGAAATGGGAAGCCGCCCACGTGCGCGCTAGGACGCTGGTTCACTGCCGCATAGGCAGCTCAGAAATCGGCGTCAGTACGAAGCGGCTGCGCCGGATGGTTCACTGCCGCATAGGCAGCTCAGAAATTCCTCATCCTCCTCATCGGGCACCCCATCGCGTTCACTGCCGCATAGGCAGCTCAGAAAATCGCGGAGGTGATGAAAAGACCCAAACGAGAGTTCACTGCCGCATAGGCAGCTCAGAAACTCGTGGGCATCAAGGTTTACAAGTGGGTGCGTGTTCACTGCCGCATAGGCAGCTCAGAAATATACGAAGCTCGCGCCGACTAACTTTGCCGAGTTCACTGCCGCATAGGCAGCTCAGAAATGATGGCCCGCAAGCCGGAATTGATCGCCAACGTTCACTGCCGCATAGGCAGCTCAGAAAGCCGACGAAGAAACCCTATCGGCCCTGGAAGAGTTCACTGCCGCATAGGCAGCTCAGAAAGTCAGGCCGGCTGATTGGCGCCACATCTGCATGTTCACTGCCGCATAGGCAGCTCAGAAAAAATGGAAGTAGATGCCCTTCCCGTTGTACGCGTTCACTGCCGCATAGGCAGCTCAGAAAGGCCGAACCGCCAACGCCCAGCCGTCGTTGTTGTTCACTGCCGCATAGGCAGCTCAGAAATGGTCGAGCTTGTCCAGGCGTGCGACCTCATCGTTCACTGCCGCATAGGCAGCTCAGAAATCGATCTGATGACGCACCTTGTGCCAATTGCGGTTCACTGCCGCATAGGCAGCTCAGAAAAGTTGGCGAGGCAGGCTAAGCACGATGCGCTGGTTCACTGCCGCATAGGCAGCTCAGAAAGTCGATGGGCTGGGTGCTGCGGGCCTACTACTGTTCACTGCCGCATAGGCAGCTCAGAAAGGCCCGACAAGTCGGACAAGGATCTGATCAAGGTTCACTGCCGCATAGGCAGCTCAGAAAGGTCCAGTCGGCTGCCAGTTCGATGTCCTCTGGTTCACTGCCGCATAGGCAGCTCAGAAATTAGGATACTTGCGCCGCGTGATCGTCAAAGGGTTCACTGCCGCATAGGCAGCTCAGAAAATGCGTGACGGCTGCGAGACAGTGATGGAGGTGTTCACTGCCGCATAGGCAGCTCAGAAATTACTACTCCGTTCCTCCGTCAACCATTCCCGGTTCACTGCCGCATAGGCAGCTCAGAAATACCGAAGGACACGCACGTCACGCTACAGGCCGTTCACTGCCGCATAGGCAGCTCAGAAAAGTACGATTCCGGGGCCAGCAGCACCGCGCCAAGTTCACTGCCGCATAGGCAGCTCAGAAAGCCTGGTGGGTCAACCTCAATGGCGGCTACGTGTTCACTGCCGCATAGGCAGCTCAGAAAATCGCGGTGAACCGATCCAGCGCGCCGTGCTCGTTCACTGCCGCATAGGCAGCTCAGAAAGATGCCGAACGCGCGCTCGATGGGCTTGGCGCGTTCACTGCCGCATAGGCAGCTCAGAAAGGTTGCGGTTGCGGCGGATCCACCGAGAACATGTTCACTGCCGCATAGGCAGCTCAGAAATCAACACCCGCTGCCGATCCACCGGCCCATGCGTTCACTGCCGCATAGGCAGCTCAGAAAAAGCCACCGACAAAGAAGACGGCGGCACCCAAGTTCACTGCCGCATAGGCAGCTCAGAAAAGATCAGTGCGGCCAGCACGAAGCCAGCGCCCGTTCACTGCCGCATAGGCAGCTCAGAAAGTCATAGTCGTCATAAGCCACGTCGCAGCGCGGTTCACTGCCGCATAGGCAGCTCAGAAAAGATCGCTCAATTCATCATCGAACGTTTACCCGTTCACTGCCGCATAGGCAGCTCAGAAAGACTCGGGTCGAGTTCATCGATATCCCGATCCGTTCACTGCCGCATAGGCAGCTCAGAAACCGTTCGATCAAACGGGCCTCGGAAAAGACGAGTTCACTGCCGCATAGGCAGCTCAGAAAAGCAACCGGGCTGCATCCTTGTCCGTGCCGATGTTCACTGCCGCATAGGCAGCCCAGAAACGGCCCCCTACGGGCCGTCATGCGGCATTCCGGGTTCACTGCCGCATAGGCAGCTCAGAAATGACCGTCAAAGCTCTGGACCAGGTGCGCGCCGTTCACTGCCGCATAGGCAGCTCAGAAACTCGATATTGAGGCCATTGAGGTTGCAACAGAGTTCACTGCCGCATAGGCAGCTCAGAAATCTCTAATGATTTAACCAGTTGAGTCAATTAAATTTGAAGCCGTAATGGCGCTCATCTTCCGAGGTCCCGATTAAATCGGATGTTCCCTATCGTTGGGGATCAAATCAAGAAAAAGCGCGGCCGAAGCCGCGCTTGAGTCTGCCTGTCCCTGGAGAGGGGGAACGAGGCAGTTACCTGACTTCGATTTCCTGCGTGCCAGCCGGGCTGCCATTCAAGGTAACGGTGGCGGTGTACGTGCCGGCCGGCCAGGGGTTGGCGTTGGTGAAGGTGAAGTTGGTGGTCTCCGGGCCGTCGGTGCTGATGGACTGCGATTGCTCGGGGCCAACGCTCTGGCCGTCCTGGTAGGTGAGGCTGGCGGCGACGGCGGCATTGGAGGAGGCGCCGTCGGTTCGTACCGAGACGATGATCGGGTCGGCCGGGGCGAAGACGGCAACCGCGGCAACCGACTTGTCCTCGGCGGCGGCGTTGCCCACGGCGAGATTGACGAACCTGATGGCGGGGGCTTCCACCGGAGCGGGTGCCGGTTCGATGGCGACCGGCGCCGGGGCGGGCGCGGCTTCTTCCTTCTTCTTGCAGCCGGTGATCAGGACGGTGCCGGCCAGCGCGAGCACCAGGGCGTATGCAATGCGGTTGTATTTCATGGATTTCGATCCTTGAGTGATGCGGTGGAAAACGATCAGGCGTCGCCCGGTTCGGGCAATACCGGGAGCTTGATGACCTGGCCCGGGAAAATGCGGTCCGGATTGTCGAGCACATCGCGGTTGGCTTCGAAGATGTCGCGCCATGCGCCGGCCTTGCCGTAGTGCCGCCTGGCGATGCCGGAAAGCGTGTCGCCCGTTTCGACGGTATAGGTCTGGAACTCGGGCGGAAGCAGTTCGGCAGTGCTGTCGACGCTGACGGAGACGCCGGAGAAATCAGCTTTCTCCACCTTGTCGGCGGTGGTGTCGACGGTAACCGATACGCCGGAGAAGTCGGCTTTCTTTTCGGTGCTCATGAACAACGATCCTTCCAGTTGGATTTTGGACGAAAGACAGCGTTGCACGATTCCTGTTAAGAAAACATGCTGCGGCCGTGAAAATTCTTTATTGCCACATGACTCACGTTTATTGGCGCGCTTCACGTCGGGCCGGTGGCGCGGAGCAGTCCGCGGTCGCCCGCCATGGGTTGATGTCCAGGCCGCCGCGGCGGGTGTAGCGCGCTTCCACCGAGAGAGATGCCGGGTGGCAGCGCTCCAGCACGTCCCTGAAGATGCGTTCCACGCATTGTTCGTGGAATTCGGCGTGGTCGCGGTAGCTGACCAGATAGCGCAACAGCCCGGCCCGGTCGATGCGCGGGCCGCGGTAGCGCAGGGCCACGCTGGCCCAGTCGGGCTGGCCGGTGACCGGGCAGTTGGATTTGAGCAGGTGCGAGACCAGGACTTCCCCGGCAGTGATGCCGTTGTCCGAAGCCAGCAGTTCCGGGGCGGGTGGGCCGTAACGGTCGATGGTGACGGGCAGCTCGTCAAGCAGGATGCCGTCGTCGTTTTCCGTCACGGGCGGCAGCCCGAACGCTACGGTCACCGGAGCGCCTGCGGATTGCGAAAGATCGGTGGCGATGCATCGGCGCACGGCCTCGTCGTCATCGAAACGGGCGGCGTTGAGCGAGTTCAGGTACAGCTTCAGCGATTTGGATTCGACCAGGTTGGGCGAATCGCAGGGCACGCTGAAGGTGGCGGTGGTGGCGCGCGGTTTGCCACGGGCCTCCAGCCAGCTCAGTTCGTAGGCGTGCCAGCGATCATGGCCGATGAAGGGCAGCGCCCCATCGTCGATGCCGATCTGCTGCCGGGCCTGGGCGCGGGGGATCGGGAACAGCAGGCCGGGGTCGTATTGCGAGGGATAGGCGACGTCGCGGCCCAGCAGGGAGGATTCGGGCGAATTCATGGCGATATTCCAGGGCGCGGCGTTGTTTGACGGATGTGCCGTTGGCCGGGACGGCAGCGTTTGCCGCTGGGCTGCGGCCGTCGGAATGACGGATCAACCGGGCGGCGCGTGCAGGTAGTCCAGCGCCACCTGCAGCATCGCGCGGAAGCCGATGTCCAGAGAAGTTTCGTCCAGATGAAAGTGCGGCGAGTGGTTGCTGGGGGCGGTGACCGGGTCGCGGTCGGCCGGAACCACGCCGACGAAGAAGAACATCGCCGGCACTTGCTGCGCGTACAGCGAGAAGTCTTCCGCACCCATCTGCAGCGGCGGCTCGAACACGTTGTCCACGCCCGCCACCGCCTGCAGGCTGGGCAGCATGCGCGCGGTCAGCGCCGGGTCGTTGACGGTGGCGGGGTTGCCGTCGGCATCCGGCACGTTGGCTTGCACGGTGGCCCCGTGCGCAGCGGCCACGTGTTCGGCCACGTTCTTCAGGTCGGCGAAGATCTTCTGCCGCATGTCCTCGTCGAAGGTGCGGATGGTGCCCACCACTTCCACGTCGTCCGGGATGATGTTGTAGCGGATGCCGCCCTTGATGGCGCCGAAGGTCACCACCGCCGGCAGCTTGGCCAGGTCGGTACGGCGGCTGACGATGCTCTGCGCGGCGCCGATCATGTCGGCAGTGGCCACGATGGGGTCGATGCCGCTCCATGGCCGCGAACCGTGCGTCTGCCGGCCGATCACCTTGATGCTGAAGCGGTCGCTGGCCGCCATCAGCGGGCCCTGGCGCACCGCGATCTTGCCGACCGGCATGTTGGAGAACACGTGCAGGCCGAACATCGCCTGCGGCTTGAAGTCGGCGAACAGGCCTTCGGCCAGCATCAGCGCCGCGCCGCCCTCCTCGCCTTCCGGCGGGCCTTCCTCGGCCGGCTGGAACACCAGCATCACTTCGCCGGGCAGCTCGTCGCGCATCGCCACCAGGGCTTCGGCCACGCCCATCAGGATGCCGGTGTGCGCATCGTGGCCGCAGGCGTGCATCACGCCCACGGTTTCGCCGCGGTAGGTGGAGGTTGCGGTGGACGCGAACGGCAGCCCGGTCTGTTCGGTCACCGGCAGCGCGTCCATGTCCGCGCGCAAGGCGATCTTCGGGCCGGGTTTGCCGCCCTTGATGATGGCGACCACGCCGTGGTGGGCGATGCCGGTCTGCGGCTCCAGCCCGAGCGCGCGCAAGTGTTCGGCCACCTTGGCGGCGGTGCGCTCCTCGCGGTTGGACAGTTCCGGGTGCTGGTGGAAGTCGCGGCGCCAGGCGACGACCTTGTTCTGCAAGCGCTCGGCGGCGGCGGTCACTTCCGGGCGTTGCGAGGAAGCATCCTGTGCGCCGGCACCGAAGGAGGCGACCAGCGACAGGGCCAGCAGACCGGGAATGAAACGCGGGGCAGCACGCATCGAAGGACTCCGCAGGGGATTGCCGGTGATGCTAACCCGTTCCGCCGCCTTGCAGACATCCCTGCCTATCTTCCGTGCAGGAAATCCAGCGCCGCCTGCAGCATGGCGCGGCTGCCGACATCCAGCGCGGCCTCGTCCGGCGCATAGAACGGCGAGTGGTTGATCGGCATCGCGGCCGGGTCCTTGTCCTGCGGCGTGGTGCCGACGAAGAAATACGCGCCCGGTACCACGTTGGCGAATTGCGAGAAGTCCTCGGCCACGGTGACCAGCGGCATCTCGATCACGTTGCCGGGGCCCACCGCGGTTTCCAGCGAGGATTTCACCCGCCGCGCCAGCGCCGGGTCGTTGAGGGTGGCGGGCGCGTTGTTGACCACATGGAGTTCCGCGCTGGCCCCCGCGGCATGGGCGAAGTCCTCGGCGGTGCGGCGGAAGCGCGCAATGACGTCTTCGCGCACGGCCGGGTCGAACGTGCGCAGGGTGCCGACCAGCTTCGCCTCGTCGGGAATGATGTTGAAGCGCACGCCACTGTTGAATTGTCCGGCGGTCAGCACCACCGGCGTGCTGGCGATGTTGACCTGGCGGGCGATGATGCTCTGGGTGCCCAGCAGGATCTGCGCGGCCACGGTGATCGGGTCCACGCCGTCCCAGGGGCGCGAGCCGTGGGTCTGCTGGCCGCGCACGGTCAGCGCCCATTCGTCGGCGCTGGCCAGTGACGGCCCGCTGCGGAAGCCGACGGTGCCGGTGTTCAGGCCGGACCAAACGTGCAGGCCCAGCACGGCTTCGGGTTTGAAATCGTCGAACACGCCTTCGTCCAGCATCATCGCCGCGCCGAACGGTGCGCCGGGCTCGGCCGGACCTTCTTCGGCCGGCTGGAAGATGAACATCACTTCGCCCGGCAATTCATCGCGCATCGCCACCAGCGCTTCGGCCACGCCCATCAGGATGGCGGTATGCATGTCGTGGCCGCAGGCGTGCATCACGCCAACCGGCTGGCCGCGATACGTGGAAGTGACGGTGGAGGCGAACGGCAATCCGGTCTGTTCCGTCACTGGAAGCGCGTCCATGTCCGCACGCAGGGCGACCCTGGGACCGGGCTGGCCGCCCTTGAGCACGGCGGTCACGCCGGTGTGGGCGATGCCGGTGCGCGGTTCAAGGCCCAGCGAGCGCAAATGACCGGCGACGATCCGCGCGGTGCGCACTTCGTGGCCACCGAGTTCCGGATGCCGGTGCAGGTCGCGGCGCCAGTCCACGATGTCCGTTTGCAGCGCGTCCAGTGGCCTGGCTGCGCGGATGTCCTGCGCCTGTGCGGACAGGGTCGCGGCCAGCAACAGAATGGGCCAGAGGCGGCAGGGCGACGGCGACTTGAGGGCAGACATGCGTGGGTTCCGGAATCGGAGGGGATTCCGGATTCTATCGACAAGATATTTGCATGGCGCGGTGCAAGGATCTCTGTAGGAGCGACGTGAGTCGCGATGGAGCTTTACTGTAGCCTCGGATCAGTCGCGGCTCACGTCGCTCCTACAGGGGAAAGCATGCCGGAGGCTGCATGCGGACGCGTCAGCGGAACACCACCGTCCGGTGCCCGTTGAGCAGGATGCGGTGCTCCACGTGCCGGCGCACCGCGCGCGCCAGTACCTGCGATTCGATGTCGCTGCCCACGCGCACCAGTTCGCCCGGCGCCATCGCATGGTCCACGCGGGCCACGTCCTGCTCGATGATCGGGCCTTCGTCCAGGTCGCCGGTGACGTAATGCGCGGTGGCGCCGATGATCTTGACCCCGCGCGCATGCGCCTGGTGGTAAGGCTGCGCTCCCTTGAAGCTGGGCAGGAAGCTGTGATGAATGTTGATGGCGCGCCCGGCCAGCGCGTCGCACAACGTCGGCGAGAGGATCTGCATGTAGCGCGCCAGCACCACCAGGTCGATGCGTTCGCGCTCCACCAGTTCCAGGATCCGCTTTTCCTGTTCGTTGCGGGTTTCGGGCGTGACCGGCAGGTGGTGGAACGGGATGCCGTAGGACGCCGAAAGCGCGGCGAAGTCTTCGTGGTTGGACGCCACGGCGGCAATATCCACCGGCAGTTGCCGGCTGTGCGCGCGGAACAGCAGGTCGTTGAGGCAATGCCCCTGCTTGCTGACCAGCATCAGCAGGCGCGCGCGCCTGCGCGCATCGTGGATGTTCCAGTCCATGCCGAACTCATGGGCCAACGCGGCGAAACGTTGCCGCAACGGCTCCACGCCATCCGCTTTCGGCGCATCGAAATGCACGCGCAGGAAGAAGCGCCCGGTTTCCTCGTCGCCGAACTGCTGCGCGTCCAGGATGTTGCAGCCCAGCTCGAACAGCAGGCCGGAAACACGGTAGACGATGCCGGTACGGTCGGGGCAGGACAGCGAAAGGATGTGATCGTGGTGCATCGAAGGAAAAGCCGGGACTGACAGATGGCCCGACAGGCTACCCAAGCAATGGCGATGCGCCAAGCGCGGAAGGGTGCGTGCTCGCGCGGCGAAAGTGGTTGCGGGTGCAACTTTCGCGGAGGAGGTGGCCGCATCGTCCACAAGGAAGGCGAGAGTCAGCGAACATGGCGACTCCATTTTCAGCGCTGGCGGATCGTCCGCGCGGAAGTCGCCGTGGCGGCCAGAGACGGCTCTTCGGGCGGTCCGGCAAGACATACAGCCGTGGGAGCGACGCCAATCGCGACATGAATCCAAGATATTTGTCGCGACCGACGTCGCTCCCACGGCATCGGTCAGAACGCCGGGATCACCGCATCGTTGTATTTGGTTTCGATGAAGGCTCTGATCTCCGGGCTGGTCAGCGCGGCGATCAGCTTTTGAACGCGTGGATCGTCCTGCTTGTCCGGGCGGCCGACCAGGAAATTGACGTAGGGCGAGTCCTTGTCCTCGATGACCAGTGCATCGCGTTGCGGGTCCAGCCCGGCGTCCAGCGCGTAGTTGGTGTTGATCAGCGCCAGATCCACCTGGTCCAGCACGCGCGGAAGCATGGCCGAATCCAGTTCGCGGAATGCCAGCTGTTTCGGGTTGGCGACGATGTCGCGCTGGGTGGCGAGTGCGTCGTCCGGATCCTTCAGTTCGATCAGACCGGCGTGGTGCAGCAGGATCAGCGCGCGGCTGTTGTTGCTGGGGTCGTTGGGGATCGCTACCGCCGCGCCCTGTGGCAGTTCGTCCAGCGAGGCGAAGCGGCGCGAGTAGGCGCCGAACGGCTCGATGTGCACACCGACCAGGGTGACCAGGTCGGTGCCGCGGTTGCGGTTGTAGGCGTCCAGGTAGGGCGCGGTCTGGAAGTAGTTCACGTCGATCAGGTTCTGCGCCACCTGGTCGTTGGGCTGCACGTAGTCGTTGAACACCCGCACGTCCAGCGTCACGCCCTGCTTGGCCAGCATAGGTTTGACCACTTGCAGGATCTCGGCGTGCGGCACGGCGGTGGCGGCAATGCTCAGGCGCTGGTCCGCGCCTTCCTTGCTGCCGCAGGCGGACAACAAGAGCGATGCAGCCAGCAACAGGGGGAAAAATGGTTTTTTCATGTCGGTCATCGATAGGGAGGGGAGGACATCAACGGCGGTTGAAGCGGACCACCAGGCGGTCGCCGGTCATCTGCAGGATCTGCACCAGGATCACCAGTGCGATCACGGTGACGAAGGCCACGTCGGTGTGCGAGCGCAGGTAACCGTCGCGGTAGGCCAGGTCGCCCAGTCCGCCGGAGCCGATCGCGCCGCCCATCGCGGTGAAGCCGATAAGCGCGATGGTGGTGACGGTGGCGCCGGCGATCAGGCCGGGCAGCGCTTCCGGCAGCAGCACGCGCAACACCAGTTGCCGGGTGGTGGCGCCCATCGCCAGGCTGGCTTCGATTATCCCGCGGTCCACTTCGCGCAGCGCGGTTTCCACCAGCCGCGCATAGAACGGCGCGGCGCCCACCACCAGCGGCAGGATCGCCCCGCGCACGCCCAGCGACGTGCCCATCGCGGCCAGCGTGACCGGGATCAGCACGATCATCAGGATGATGAAGGGTACCGAACGCAACAGGTTCACGATCAGCGAAAGGCTGGCGTACAGCGCCGGCTTCTCGTGCAGTTGGCGCGGGCCGGTCAGGAACAGCAGCACGCCCAGCGGCAGCCCGATCAGCAGGGTCAGCGGCAGCGAGCCGCCCAGCATCAGCAACGTATCGACGGTGGCGCTGCCGATTTCCGCCCACTTGTCCGTGTCCAGGTTCGGAAACCAGCGTTGTCCGAAGGAGAGGCTCACCGGCGCAACTCCTGGATGTGCACGCCGGCTTCGGCGAAGCGGGCCTGCGCCGCGCTGGTGCCGTCGCCGGTCACGGCGACGGTCAACTGTCCGTAGGGCGTGTCCTTGATGCGGTCGATGCGGCCGGCAAGGATGGTGTAGTCGATTCCCGTTTCGCGCGCGACCTGTCCCAGCAGCGGTCGATAGGTATCGCCGCCAACGAAGGTGAGGCGCAGGATGCGTCCGTCCACGGCCTCGAAGTCGCGGTGCAGTTCGTTTTCGTCCAGTTGTTCGGCTTCGGCCACGAAGCGGCGGGTGGTCGGATGCCGAGGATGCAGGAACACGTCGGCGACCGGCCCGGTTTCCACCAGGTTGCCCGCATCCAGCACGGCGACGCGATCGCAGACGCGGCGGATCACGTCCATCTCGTGGGTGATCAGCACGATGGTCAGGCCCAGCTCGCGGTTGATGCGGTCCAGCAGTTGCAGCACCGAGGCGGTGGTCTGCGGGTCCAGCGCGCTGGTGGCTTCGTCGCACAGCAGGATCTTCGGTTCGGTGGCCAGCGCGCGGGCGATGCCGACCCGCTGCTTCTGGCCGCCGGACAACTGCGCCGGGTACTTGTCGCGATGGGTTTCCAACCCGACCTTGTGCAGCAGTTCGTCCACCCGGGCATCGATCCGCGCGCGCGATGCGCCGGCCAGTTCCAGCGGGAAAGCCACATTGGCGGCCACGGTCTTCGCCGACAGCAGGTTGAAATGCTGGAAGATCATGCCGATCCGGCGGCGCAACGCGCGCAGGCCGGCGTCGTCCAGCGCGGTCACGTCCTCGCCATCCACCAGCACGCGCCCGCCACTGGGCGTTTCCAGTCCGTTGACCAGGCGCAGCAGGGTGGATTTGCCGGCGCCGGAATGGCCGATGATGCCGAA
>CAZLSG010000016.1:0-48245 GCA_964562135.1 uncultured Pseudoxanthomonas sp.
AAATGCTGGCCAACCTGCGCGACGAACTGGAACTGGTGCAGGGCGCCAGCCATCCGTTCGACAAGCAGGCCTACCTCGATGGCAAGCAGACGCCGGTATTCTTCGGCTCCGGCGTCAACAACTTCGGCGTGCAGCCGCTGCTGGATTTCTTCGTCGAGCACGCGCCTTCGCCCCTGCCACGCGCAACCACTGGCCGCACCGTGCAACCCACGGAAGAAAAACTGACCGGCTTCGTGTTCAAGATCCAGGCCAACATGGATCCGCAGCACCGCGACCGCGTGGCGTTCCTGCGCGTGTGCTCGGGCCGGTTCAATGCCGGCATGAAGGCCTTCCATCCGCGCAGCGGCAAGGAAGTGAAGCTGGCCAACGCGCTGACCTTCATGGCCAGCGACCGCGAGATCGCCGCCGAGGCCTGGCCCGGCGACGTGATAGGCATCCACAACCACGGCACCATTTCCATCGGCGACACCTTCACCGAAGGCGAGGCGCTGTCGTTCACCGGTATCCCCAACTTCGCGCCGGAGTTGTTCCGCCGCGCGCGCCTGCGCGACCCGCTCAAGCTCAAGCAGTTGCAGAAGGGCCTGGCGCAGCTCAGCGAGGAAGGGGCTACCCAGTTCTTCCGTCCGCTGATGAGCAACGACCTGATCCTGGGCGCGGTGGGCGTGCTGCAGTTCGACGTCGTGGCCTACCGCCTGAAAGACGAATACGGCGTCGATGCGATGTTCGAGCCGGTCGGCGTGACCACCGCGCGCTGGGTGCATTGCGACGACGCGAAGAAGCTGGAAGAGTTCCGCGACAAGAACGCCCTGAACCTGGCCATCGACGCCGCCGACCAGCTGGTCTACCTGGCGCCTACCCGGGTCAACCTGCAACTGGCCGAGGAACGCGCGCCGGACGTCCGCTTCTCGGCAACCCGCGAGCATGCGCACGGACCGGGCGCGGGCTGAACAACCTTGGCGACGCGCGGCACGCCATCCGCCCGATGAACAATGCGCGCCGCACTGATGCAGCCACCGACAGAGTGAGTTAATTTGCCAGCATGAGCGCCGCCTCCCTCCACCCCGCGGAACTCCGGGACGAAATCGCCAATGCACTGACCCACGGCCTGGGCGCCGTGGTGGCACTGGCCGGCGGCTCGGTGATGATCACGCTGGCCGCCATCTTCGGCGATGGCTGGCAACTGGCCGCCGCCATCGTGTTCGGCACCACGTTGCTGCTGCTCTACCTGGCCTCCACGCTCTACCATGCCATCCCGCATCCGGTCGCCAAGGCGCGGTTGAAGGTCTTCGACCACTGCGCGATCTACCTGCTCATCGCCGGCACCTATACGCCTTTCACCCTGATCGGGCTGCGCGGTCCATGGGGTTGGGCGCTGTTCGCCGCCATCTGGGGGATCGCACTGGCCGGCGTCGTCTTCAAGCTGTTCTTCACCGGCCGTTTCAAGCTGCTCTCCACCATCATGTACATCGCCATGGGCTGGCTGGTGGTCGTGGCGATCAAGCCGCTGATGACGTCAGTGGATGCCTGGACGCTGGGCTGGCTGCTGGCCGGCGGATTGTTCTACACGCTGGGCACCTTCTTCTACCATCGCGAATCGATCCCGTATTCGCACGCCATCTGGCACCTGTTCGTGATCATGGGCAGCGTATGCCACTACGTGGCGGTGATGCGGCAAGTCCTTCCGTAACCCCCAACCGGCGGGAAAACGAGGCATGTCGGAGGACGTGGCTCCTGTCTGCAAGCATGAGCCACAGACCGGCACCGCACGGCCGACGCCTGGCTATCCGGCGATATAGCGCTGCAACTGCTCCAGTTGCAGTTGCTGGTCCTCGATGACCGCCTTGACCAGATCGCCGATCGAAATCACCCCGATCACCCCGTCGCCTTCCACCACCGGCAAATGGCGGATGCGATGCGTGGTGACGATCTGCATGCAATGGTCCACGCTGTCGTCCGGCCCCACCGTGATGACCTTGGCCGTCATGATGTCGCTCACCGGCGTATCGGACGAAGAACGCCCGTGCAGGACGATCTTGCGGGCGTAATCGCGTTCGGAAACGATGCCGGCCAGATGGGCGCCCTCCATTACCAGCACCGCACCCACCCCCTTCTCCGCCATCAGGCGGATGGCATCCACCACCCAGGATCCGGGAGTCACGGCGTGGATTTCAGGCGTCTTGGCGCCCAGCAACTGACGGACGGTGCGCATGCTCTCCTCCTTCCGCGACGGACTTGCCGTCCAAGCATACTCCGCTGCGGCCGGGCTGCCACACATCGATCAGGTACAGCGGCCGCTGCTTGGACTCTTCGTACAACCGGCCCAGGTATTCGCCAATCAGCCCCAGCGCGATCAGCTGCACGCCGCCCAGGAACAGGATGACCACCATCATCGTCGGCCAGCCCGCCACCGGGTCGCCCCACAACGCCGCTTTCACCACCACCCAGACCGCGGCGACGAACGCCACCGAGGCAGTGGCCAGCCCCAGATAGGTGGCCACCCGCAGTGGCACGGTGGAGAAACTGGTGATGCCTTCCAATGCGAAGTTCCAGAGTTTCCACCACCCGTACTTGGTGCTGCCTGCCAGCCGCGGCTCGCGTCGGTAAGGGATGGCGACCTGGTTGTAGCCTACCCAGCCGAACAGGCCCTTCATGAAACGATGCCTTTCGCGAAGCTGCTTCAGCGCGGCCAGCGCGCGTGGCGACAGCAAGCGGAAATCACCCGTGTCCGCCGGGATCGGCGTCCGGGAAAGATGTCCGATGACCCGATAGAACATGCTCGACGTGGCCCGCTTGAGCCAACGCTCGCCTTCGCGGACGATGCGGGTGCCGTGCACATCGTCATGGCCTTCGCGCCACAGCGCGACGAACTGCGGGATCAGCTCGGGCGGGTCCTGTCCGTCCGCATCCAGGATCATCGCGGCGCCTTCCTCCACGTGGTCCAGCCCGGCGGTCAGCGCCGCTTCCTTGCCGAAATTGCGCGAGAGCCTCAGCAACTGCACCCGGTCGTTGCCGCGCGCCAGCCGCTGCATCACCGACCAGGTGTCGTCCCGGCTGCCGTCGTCCACGTACAACACGCGGCCGTCGATGTTGTCCAGCCGCTGCAACACGGCCACGACCCGCGCATGCAACGCCGGCAGGCATTCGGCCTCGTTATGGGCCGCGACGACGACGGTAAGGCGATCCTGGGTCATGCGTGGATGTTACGGGGAGCGCCATGGCCACGACCAGCACTACTCATCGCGTTCATCCAGCTTGCGCAGGTACTCCGGACCACCGAGTTGCCTGACTTGCCGCTGGATCCAGGCCGCACGCTTTTGCACATAGGGGCCGGGGTTGCGGGCGTTGTAGCGCCTTGGCGAAGGCAATACCGCCGCCAGGCGCGCACTCTCGTCCGCGCTCAGCCGGGCGGCATCCTTGCCCCAGAACGCCTGTGCCGCCGCCTGCGCGCCATAGATGCCATCGCCGAACTCGGCGATGTTCACGTAGACCTCCAGGATCCGCTGTTTCGGCCACATCAACTCTATTAACAATGTGTACCAGGCCTCGACCGCCTTGCGGAACCAGCTGCGCCCCTGCCAGAGGAACAGGTTCTTGGCCACCTGCTGGCTGAGGGTGCTGCCGCCCCGGATCCGCCGCCCTTCCGCATTGCTTTGCAGCGCCTTTTCTATGGCTTGCAGGTCGAAGCCTGCATGGGAAGCGAAATTCTGGTCCTCGGCCGCGATCACCGACATCGGCAGGCTGGGCGCGATGGCATCGATGTCCCGCCACTCGTAGGCCGTGCGGTACTTCCAGTCGCCCTGTTCCCAGGCTTCCATCTGCCGCCCCAGCATGAACGCCGACGTCGGCGGATCCACGAAACGCAAGGCAGCCACCTGCAACACGCTGAGCATGACGAGGAACAAGGGCAATGCGAGCACCCAACGCCAGGCGCGGCGCCAGCCACGCTTGCGCGCACTGGCAGCACCGGCTTGAGGATATTCCTCGCCGCCCCCATTCTGGTTGTCCATGCCATTTGCCATCCAGCGCATTATGCCGATGCCGGACGGTAACCCTTCAGTCCGGAACTTTCGTGAACACCACTGCATCCAGCCCCGACATCCTGCTCCGATTCCTGCTGCCCGAAGCCGGCGTGCGCGGCGTCATCGTCTGCCTGGGCGACACCTGGCAGCACATCCGCGAACGCGCCGACTACCCGCCGCTTGCCGCCGCGCTGCTGGGTGAAGCCTGCGCCGCCGCCGCGCTGTTCACCGGCCACACCAAGATCGATGGCCGCCTGTCCGTGCAACTGCGCGGCCAGGCCGGCTTGCGCACCCTGTTCGCCGAATGCACCGCCGCCGGCACCCTGCGCGGCATCGCCCAACTGGCCGGAGATGGCGACGCTCCAGCCAACCTGAGCGAACTCGGCCCCGATGCCCTGCTCGCCATCACCATCGAAAACCCCGGCCTGGATCCGCGCGAACCCCAGCGCTACCAGAGCCTGGTCTCCCTGCAGGCCGACCGGCTGGCCACTGCCTTCGAAGACTATTTCCGGCAATCCGAGCAGTTGCCCACCCGCCTGCTGCTGGCCGCCGACAGCACGGTCGCCACGGGCCTGATGCTGCAAAAACTGCCCGGCGACGAAGGCGATGCCGACGGCTGGACCCGTGCCAATGCACTGTTCGACACGCTGGGGCATACCGAATTGCTGGCCACCCCGTCCGCAACCATCCTGCATCGCCTGTTCCACGAAGAGCCCCTGGAACTGCTGGCCGAGCGGCCATTGCGCTTCGCCTGCTCCTGTTCCCGGGAGCGGGTAGCCGACATGCTGCATTCGCTGGGTCCGGAAGAGGCCACGGCCGCCGTACAAGGCGAGGCAGCGGAAGTCCGCTGCGAGTTCTGCGGACAGAACTACCTGTTCACCCCGGACCAGATCGGTGAATTGTTCGACCGCCCGGCGGTCGACCTGCAGCCGCCGACCCGGCTCCAGTGACCATTCGTGCAATTCCCAACATCCGGGGCTTGTTAAGGAAACATAAACGGCATAGCATCGTCCTTCCCCGACAAGGGGAACTTCGCCCACCGCCCTGGTGTCCCAGATCCGGTCATGACTCCGCACCTGCTACGACTGCCACTTGCCCTGCTGCTCGCCCTTGGCGCAGCAACGGGCGCGCATGCGCAATCGAAGCCGCAAATCGCACAACGCGACGCTACCGTCCTGCCCGTCTGGAACAACGCCAGCGGCAGGGTGGAAGCCGTATTGCTGCTGGAACCCACGGGCGAAACCGTCACCGGCGCCCGCTGGAAATTCGGCAACAACACGCTGGACGCCGCCTTCGGACTGGAAACCGGCGACTCCTTGGGCCTGGTCTGTGATCGCCGCCAAGGCGTCATGGGCGGCATCGGCAGCCTGATCAGCAATTGTGCCGTGGCCTCGCTTGGCCTGGACCAGGAAAACGCCAGCCAGCGCATCAGCGCCGGCGCCAGCCTGGGCCGCGCAGGCGGCCGCCTGGGTGTCGCGGCCGGCAGCGGCCATGACACGCTTCCGGCCTGGCTGTCGCCCGGCAATACCTTCGCCGGCCAGCGCATCGAACAAAACGACCTGACCATCTTCGGCCAGAAGAACCTGGGCCGGGAAGGCTTCGTCTCCATTGGCGGCACCGTGGCACATGCCCGGCTGGTTCCCGCCACCGATCTTCCTGCCAGCATTACCAACCAATGGGACAGCAAGAGTCTCAGCGTGGGTGGTGGCTATGGCGCCTTCAGCGCCAGCATTGTCGGCCGCGTGGTCGACACCCCGGGGCAGCCCGGTAAATGGGAAGGCCTGGGCCTGGGCCTGACTTGGCGCACTCCCTGGAGCGGCCAACTCACCGTAGGCGCTGAAAACGTCGTCACCCGCGGCAAGAATCCCTTTTCGCTCAACAGCAACGGCATGGATGAAGGTACGGTGCCGTATGTCAGGTACGAGCAGGATCTCTGAGTCTCGTGCAGGCAGGCTCCAGCCGCCCCAAAGCCTGGAATACCTTTAGCAATCGGCTTCTTGCAAATTGGCGCCGATTTGTTAACAACACTTTAATTTCTCTCCAAAGCCGGATAGTATCGGCAGCAACCTTGTCGGTTAACTGTTAGCTAACATCGCTATCCGATGGGTTCCCATGGGACTAACCCAAGACTCAACTTGGAGAGAGAGAGTAATGAAGTTCAAAACCACCAAACTTCGAAATGCGATTTCGTTCGCGCTCGTCACGGGCTCCACCGCCCTGGCTGGCACGAGCGTAGCCGTCGCCCAGGAATCAACATCTTCCCCCACCACCCTCGATCGCATCGAGGTAACCGGCTCCCGCATCCGTCAAGTCGAGATGGAAACTGCCCAGCCGGTCGTGACCATCTCCCGCGAGCAGATCCAGGCCGGCGGGTTCAACTCCGTCGCCGACATCCTGCAGAACATCTCTGCCGCAGGCCAGCCGGCATTCAGCCGCACCTCGCCCCTGACCGCAAACCAGGAAGCGGGTGGCCAGTACATTGACCTGCGCAACCTTGGTCCGCAGCGTACCCTGGTCCTGGTCAACGGCAGGCGCCTGGGCATCAGCCCGGACGGCTTCCAGGACGTATCCAGCATTCCCACCGCCATGGTCGAGCGCATCGACATCCTGAAGGACGGCGCTTCGTCCATCTATGGTTCCGACGCCATGGCCGGCGTGATCAACATCATCACCCGCCGCAACTTTGAAGGTGCCGAAGCCAATGTTTACTTCGGCCAGTACGGCGAAGGCGACGGCCAGAAGCAGACCTACGACTTCGTGATCGGCATGGCCGGCGATCGCGGCTCGATCACCATGGGCGCCGAGTACCACAAGGAAGACGGCGTCTGGGCAAGGGACCGCTGGTTCTCCAGCGACAGCTACCCCGGTTACCCGGAATACAGCACCACGGTCGTCGGCCAGTGGGGCAACTGGCGCGCCGGCACCACGGGTGCCTGGCAGGTCGCAAACCGTGGCAGCAGCGCACTTGGTCCGGGCGTGTGGCATGACCAGACCGCGGATGACACCAGCGTCCCATCCGACCAGATGCACACGCTGACTCCGCTTGAACGTCGTTCGCTGTTCGTCAGCGCCAACTACGACCTGAGCGAGAACGTCCGCTTCGTCACCGATCTGGGCTTCACCAAGCGCCAGTCGTTCCGCCAGATCGCCGGTTATCCGACCCAGTCGCAGGCCGCCGCCGTCAACGCGCCGATGTCTGCCGACAGCTACTTCAACCCGACCGGCGGCGCAAGCGCCGTCAACTGGCGCCGTCGTGGCTGGGAAGTCCCGCGTACCACGGACACCACCCAGGACACCTGGCGCTTCACCGCGGCACTGGAAGGCTCGTTCGACATCGGTGAAAGGTATTTCGACTGGGATGCCGGCTACATGTTCAGCGAGAACGACGTCACCATCATCAACAACGGCAACTTGTACACCCCGAACGTCCGCTTGGCCGTGGGTCCGTCGTTCATGAACTCCCAAGGCCAGATCGTCTGCGGCACCCCGGGCAACGTGATCGCCGGCTGCGTGCCGTGGAACCCGTTTGCTGGCTTCGGTACCGGCGCAGTAGAGAACTCGCTGGCCGATCCGGCGGTGCAGGCCTTCCTGTACAAGCAGGAACACGCATTGGGTCAGACCAAGACCAACAACTACTTTGCCAACCTGGCCGGTTCGTTGTGGACGTTGCCAGCTGGCGACTTGGGCTTCGCTGTCGGCGTCGAACACCGCAAGGAAGAGGGCGGCTTCACTCCGGACGCCATCGCCCAGTCGGGCAACTCCACCAACCTCGCTTCCGGTCCGACCTACGGCTCGTACTCGGTGGATGAAGTCTATGCCGAGTTGAACATCCCGATCCTGGCCGATGCCAGTTACGCCAAGGAGCTGTCCCTGAGCGTGGCCACCCGCTACTCGGACTTCGACACCTTCGGTGACACCACCAACAACAAGTTCGGCCTGAAGTGGCGCCCGAGCGACAACCTGCTGGTCCGCGGCACCTGGTCGGAAGGCTTCCGTGCCCCGACCATCGGTGATCTGTACGGTGGCAGCTCCGAGACCTTCACCACCGGCTTCCGCGACCCTTGCGACACGGTCTACGGCGCTGTCGGCGGTTCGGCACGTTGCGTACAGGACGTGGGCGCTGGCTATCGCCAGTTGCAGCAGGGCTTCGTGCCCACCACCGCTGCCGGCCAGCAGACCCCGGTTCCGTTCAAGTCGGGCTCCAACCCGCTCCTGCAGCCGGAGTTCTCCGAGTCCACGACCGTCGGTTTCGTGTACAGCCCGAACTTCGCGCAAGGCCTGACCATGGCACTGGACTGGTGGAACATCAGGATCGACAACACGGTGGTAAACGACCACCCGAATAACATCCTGAGCGACTGCTACGTGGCTTTGATCGAAAGCCGTTGCGCCATGTTCTCGCGTGACCCGGCCTTCGGCAACATCGTCACCGACCTGACGTACGGTGGTCGCAACGCCGGTTACACGGAGACCGAAGGCTTCGATCTGGATTTGACCTACAACCTGGATACGAACTACGGTCGCTTCGTCACCCGTTGGGCCACCACCTACGTCACCCTCCTCGAGGAGCGGGCTACGTCCGACGACACCGAAGTGCCTTCGCAGTTGAATGGCTTTGGCGGCAACTTCCGCGTGCGCTCCAACCTCAACCTGAGCTGGTCGCGCAACAATGTGACCGCCACTTATGGCATGCGTTACAACTCGGGCACCAAGGAAGGCTGCATGGGCTTCGGCGACGGCAATCACTGCTCGCTGCCGGATTTCCAGGCTCCTGACACCTTGGGCGCAATCACGCCGATGAACCGCGTTGGCTCGGTCACGTTCCACGACCTGCAAGTCAGCTACGCAACACCGTGGAATGCCCGGATTGCAATTGGTGCCAACAACGTGTTCGGTCGCAACCCGCCGATCTACTACAGCAACCCAAGCTCGGGCTTTGCGTTCTACGGCGGACACGACATGGGTCGTTTCGTCTATGCCCGCTACCAGCAGAAGTTCTGATCCATCGAGCTTCCGTTGTGTTTCACACTACAGCCCCGCAAGGGGCTGTAGTCTTTTGTGAAACCCGTTCTTATCGTTGATAAACCATAATGCCTGATCCGGTGCTGGATCCGTTCTTCCCCGCGCACCTTGCCAACCACTTTCGAAATCCCCCATGGCTCCCGATCTTCAAAAGCAGCACGCATTCGCCGCCCTCCATCAAGGCCAATGGAAAACCGCGCACTCATATGCAGCGACCCTCCTGGACACAATCACGTTCGACCCGGAAATCCACTTCATTGCCGGCATAGCCTTGCTGGAGCTGCACAAAGTCCCGGCAGCACTCGAGCATTTCAGGTCGGCCATTACACTGGAGCCGCGACGTGCAGACTTCTATCTCTATCTGGCCAGAGCCTTCACCACATCACAGGACTATGCATCAGCGCTGGACGCCGTTAGCCATGCCAGGCGCCTCCTGCACCCGGGAGATGCCGCCGGGCTCGATACTCTTGGTGTCATCCTTGTCCAGTGCAATGCCTACGAACAGGCAGCAGACGCTTTCCGGAATGCAGTACGGCTGGCTCCCGACAATCCCGGAATGCACTTCAACCTGGGAACCACGCTGACTTTCCTGGGTGACATTGATGGCGCCGAGCGCGAATTTGAAAGCTGCATCCGCCTGGAGCCACACCATTGGCGCGCACATCACTCCCTTTCACATCTGCGCAAGCAGACGACAGGCACCAACCACATCCAACGGCTTTCGAGGCTTGCTGCCCAGGTCACCGGCAGAGTGACTGCGACAACCTTCCTGAACATGGCACTGTCCAAGGAGCTCGAGGATATAGGCGACCACGAAAGCTCGTTCCGTCATTGCGTAATAGGCAAAAGTGCACCCAGGGAGTTGCTTCGGTATTCACGCGCCAAGGAAAAAGCCCTGTTCGATGCCTTGGCTTCCGGGCTCCCAACACTTTGCTCCAATCCAGCCACGCAAGGCAGCGAAGCCAAGGACCCCATCTTCATCGTTGGCATGCCGCGCACTGGCACCACCCTGGTGGATCGCATCATTTCCAGCCACCCCCAGGTGCAGTCCGCCGGGGAACTACACAATTTCGCATCCGTCTGGAAGCGTGCATTGGGCGGCCAATCGTTCGAAATGTTCAATCCCGACCACATCCTCCGCACCGTGGAAAGTGATGTGAACTGGCAACAGCTGGGTGACGATTACGTTGCCAGTACCCGCGCCTTTACCGGATCACGGCCTTTCTTCACCGACAAGCTGCCGCATAACTTCCTGTATCTTGGATATATCGCCCGCGCGCTGCCGAACGCAAAACTCATCTGCGTCCGCAGGCATCCGCTGGATACCTGCCTGAGTAATTTCAGGCAACTATTCGCGCCGGAATCGCCATATTTCGACTATTCCTATGACCTTCTGGATACCGGCCACTATTACATCCTGTTCGATAGACTGATGGCGCACTGGAAGGCGACATTCCCAAATCGAATCCTGGAAGTGCACTACGAATCACTAGTGACACAACAGGAAGAGAACAGCCGCGCCCTCATCGCACATTGCGGGCTTGAGTGGGACAACGCCTGTCTGACCTTCGAGAAAAATAGCGCGCCCGTTGCCACCGCCAGCGCCGTACAAGTCCGCGCGCCGATGTACACCTCGGCGCTGGGCAGATGGAAACAATACCAAACTCAACTGGAACCGCTCAGGAAAATGCTGGAAGAAGCAGGCATTCCATGCGAATGACCCTCGGGCCCCGTCCGAACAACTGGTTTCAATCAGGAATCAACGTCGAAATGACGTGTTCACGATATCCTGCGAACTCCTCGTGGGTTGATCCTTGGTTGCCGCAACTGCAATGAACCCACGCGAGCCCCATGGGCTTGGCAGGCACTGTGCTGGATTCGGTACAGCCAAGCCTGCCTGGCGGAAGGACGCTATCCGATAATCCAGGCGACGTTGCGAAATGCAGTCGATGGCAGTTGCCAGCCGGGCTGGCCCACAACCTTCAACCGTTCGCCGTGGGCATGCCACAAGACATGCTTGGCTATCTACCACGGAACGAGGGCTTACCAGCCCTCGGCACCCATGGTCTCGCCGCATATGGATATGCAACTGGCATTTCTGGGCGAGGTCAGGAACCTGTCGGTTTCTTGACGCTCCTGCCTTAGTTGCGCCACGGTCTTGCAGATGGTTTCCGGTCGGTTGCTGCCAATCGTCTTTTCGCGCCGGCACACCATCCTCTCATCCTCGGCTTTTTCGACGATCGCGGCGATGCTGCTCAGCGCATTCACCAGGGCAACCTGGTCGGGAGGCGACAGTTCGGAGCTGCTCTGCTTGCCTTCCACCAGCTTCATGACGATATCCTGCTTGCTGAGCAGATCGGTGCGCACGGCGGCATCTATATCCTTATAGGCCCCCTTGCCCGCCAGAAGCTTCTGCCGAAGTTCCAGTTGCTCTTGCTTGACTGCAGGAAGATCCGCCGGGGAAGGAGCAACGGCCATGGCATTGATTGGGGCCAGAAGCATCGTCGCCGTGATGATGCTTGTCAGGACAAGAGCTTTCATTTTGGGTCTCGCGTTATGTGATCTGCTGGAATAGTGGTTGTGTGGCCACGAACATCGCCACCAAAAGAACAAAGGTACTACGTCCTGTAGCAGCCATCCCGTGAGGATCCCTGACTTTCATCACGGAATCAACGTCGAAATGACATGCTCCAGGTAGGTTTCGAACTCCTCGTGGGTCATCCTTGGCTGCTGCAACTGCAATGAAAGCTGCAAAAAGCCGACATAGGCGGCATAAGTAAGGCGGGCGCGGTGCTGGGCTTCGGTACGGCCCAGACCAGCCTGGCGAAAAGAGGCCACCAGGTAATCCAGACGCCGCTGCGAGATGCGTGCGATGACAGGCTGCACAGCCGGGTGATCCAAGGCCTTCAGCAGCTCGCTGTAGATGATGTGCGGCTTGACCTCGTGACCCACCAATTCAAACAGCGCGCGCAAGCGATCTCGTGGGTCGGGCACTTTTTCCAATTGACCAAAAACACTTTCCTGCTCCACTAGCTCCCAGCGATCCAATGCTGCCTGCAACAGGGCATCCCGCGATGGGAAATGCCAGTAGAAGCTGCCTTTGGTGACACCCAGACGACGGGCCAACGGCTCCACCGCCACCGCCGAAACGCCCTGCTCTGCAATCAAGTCAAGCGCTCCCTGCGCCCAGTCATTTGCACTGAGCCGGGTCGAGCGCGGCGCGGGAGCTGTAGGGGAATCGGCAGCGATAGTTGTCATGTCACCATTTAACCATACGGGCAGGTCTGTTGCGGCACGGTTTGCTGTCATGCAGCAAATTTCTTCGGTCATTCATGAGCTTAGCCATCGCCATGGATTGACTATCCCGAACCCCACGACCCATACTAGTCCGTATGGTAATCGTCTGCATAGCCCGCTCAGCAACTCGTGCGGAGTCCGCGTGATGGACTCCTGTGCGGGCATGCAGCACTCAGTCGGCAATTCACCGCCATTGGCAATTCATCACTTCTTGCCAAATGCGGAAAAGGCAAACGGGCAAACCTTGCTGTTTGCCCATGGATTCGGACAAACACATGGTGCGTGGAAGCGCACGGCAACCGCGCTAGCCAGGCATGGGTATCCGGCACTCGCGTATGAC
Source organism: uncultured Pseudoxanthomonas sp. (assembly GCA_964562135.1). Taxonomy (GTDB): domain Bacteria; phylum Pseudomonadota; class Gammaproteobacteria; order Xanthomonadales; family Xanthomonadaceae; genus Pseudoxanthomonas_A. The sequence continues at coordinate 12,679 of CAZLSG010000016.1, forward strand.
GCCCGCGGACATGGCAGCTCCGCCCGCAATCCCGAAGACCTCACTTACAGTGGTGACCAATTCACCGACGATCTGATCGTCGTCGCCGGTGAACAGCCACATCCACCGGTACTAGTGGGTGCATCGATGGGTGGATTGTTCGGCTTGCTTGCCGAATCACGCTGGCCGGGCCTGTTTCGGGCCATGGTGCTGGTGGATATCACGCCGCGTTGGGAGGCTTCCGGGCTGGAACGCATCCTCGCCTTCATCACGGCATTCCCGGAAGGCTTCGATTCGCTGGATCATGCTGCGGACATCATTGCCGCCTACCTGCCACACAGGCGCGAAAGAAAAACGCCTGATGATTTGCGCGAAGTCTTGTGCGAAGGTTCCGATGGCCGCTGGCGTTGGCATTGGGATCCTCGCCTGGTCGACGATCTGGTACGTGATTGCGCAGAACATCAGGATTCCATTGCCGAAGCCGCACGCAATATTCGCTGCCCCGTCCTACTGATCAGTGGCGGCCGCAGTGATCTGGTATCCGGGCGTACCATCGAGGAATTCAAAACCCTCGTGCCGCATGCACGGCACACCCACCTGCCGGACGCCACCCACATGCTGGCCGGCGACGATAACGATGCCTTCACGACTGCGGTCATCGATTACCTCGCCGAACTAACTCCTCTTCCTGCTGCAACCACCACTACCCCATACGCCGTTCCCGGAGTCCAGCCATGAGCATCCTCGCTCCCATCCTCGTCGTACTGTTGGCAAGCCTCGTTGCGGCTTACCACCGGCTTCGCCTGGCCACCTGGGTGGCCATCACCTTGTCGGCACTGGTTGCCGTCTGGCTGCTGGGCGCACATGTCGCTGCCACCGCCATCCTCGGCGCACTGGTCGTGTTGGTCGCTCTACCGCTGTTGATCCCGGCTATCCGCAAGCCGCTGTTGACCGCGCCGGCACTGAAATTCCTGCGCAAGGCACTGCCGCCGCTGTCGCAAACCGAGCGCATCGCACTGGAAACCGGTTCAGTCGGTTTCGAAGGCGAGCTATTCACCGGCGATCCCGACTGGAACACGCTGCTCAACTACCCGAAGCCGCAACTCAGCGATGAAGAACAGGCCTTCCTCGATGGACCGGTGGAAGAACTATGCAAGATGGTGGACGAGTGGCAGATCAACCATGTCCACGCCGACCTGCCGCCGGAATTGTGGGATTACATCAAGCAGAACAAGTTCTTCGGCATGATCATCCCGAAGGAATATGGCGGCCTCGGCTTCAGCGCGCTGGGGCACCACAAGGTGATCCAGAAGCTGGCTTCGGTCAGCAGCGTGGTCAGTTCCACCGTGGGCGTGCCCAACTCTCTCGGTCCCGGCGAACTGCTGATGCATTACGGCACGCAGGAACAAAAGGACCATTACCTGCCGCGTTTGGCACAGGGCCTTGAAGTCCCGTGCTTCGGCCTGACCGGTCCGTTCGCCGGCTCCGATGCCACGTCGATCCCGGATTTCGGCATCGTCTGCAAGGGCGAGTGGAACGGCGCCAACGTGCTCGGCATCAAGCTGACCTTCGACAAGCGCTACATCACCCTCGCCCCGGTGGCGACGATCATCGGCTTGGCTTTCCGCATGTACGACCCGGATGGCTTGATCGGTGATACGAAGGACATCGGTATTACCCTCGCGCTGCTGCCGCGCGATACCGAAGGCGTCGAAGTCGGCCGCCGCCACTTCCCGCTCAACTCACCGTTCCAGAACGGCCCGGTGCGCGGCAAGGAAGTCTTCATTCCGCTCAGCCAGTTGATCGGTGGCGTGGACAAGGCCGGCCTGGGCTGGAACATGCTCAACGAATGCCTCGCGGTGGGCCGCTCCATCACCCTGCCGTCCACCGCCAGCGGCGGTGCCAAGTTCGCCGCCGTGGTTGGTGGTGCCTATGCCCGGATCCGCAAGCAGTTCGGTCTTTCGATCGGACGCTTCGAGGGCGTCGAGGAAGCCCTCGCGCGCATCGGCGGCAAGGCGTACGCCATCAGTGCACTCTCGCAAGCCACCGCAGCCGCCGTGGACCGGGGCGACGTGCCGTCGGTGCCATCGGCCATCGCCAAGTACCACTGCACCTCGATGGGCCGTGAAGTCGCCAGCGACTTCATGGACATCGTCGGCGGCAAGGGCATCATCCTGGGGCCGCGCAACCTGGGTGGCCGCGCGTGGCAAGCCTCACCCATCGCCATCACGGTGGAAGGTGCCAACATCATGACCCGCAGCCTGCTGATCTTCGGCCAAGGCTCGATCCTGTGCCATCCGTACATCATGAAGGAAATGAAAGCCGCGCAGGATCCCGATACCAAGGCCGGCGTGGATGCACTGGATGCAGCGCTGTTCCCGCATATCGGCGGTGCGATTTCCAACGCAGTGCGTTCGTTCTGGTTCGGCATCACCGGCGCGAAGATCGGCTCGGCCCCCGGTGACGACAACACCCGCCGCTATTTCCGCCGGATGGATCGCTATGCCGCCAACCTCGCCTTGCTGACCGACGTATCGCTGGGCGCACTGGGCGGCAAGTTGAAGTTCAAGGAATCGCTCTCGGGCCGCTTGGGCGACGTGCTCAGCCACCTGTACATGCTGAGTGCCGTCCTCAAGCGTCACCACGACCTGGGCGCGCCTGAGTCCGACAAACAACTGCTGGCATGGGCGTTCCACCACAGTGCACACCAGATCGAACTGGCACTGTCGCAGGCCCTGCGCAACTTCCCGATCAAACCGCTGGGTTGGCTGCTGTGGCCGGTGGTGTTCCCGTGGGGCCGCCGCGCCACCCCGCCGGGCGACCGCCTGAGCCACCGCGTGGCCATGTCGCTGATGGCACCCAACGAAGCCCGTGACCGGCTGGGGCAAGGCGTGTTCCTGACCCCCTGCGCCAATAACCCGGGCGGTCGCATCAACAGCTACCTGGCCAAGGCCATTGCCACCGAACCGGTGGAACGCAAGTTCCTCAAGGCACTGAAGAGCAGTGACATCGAAGCACTGGACTTCAAGTCGCAGTTGGATGAAGGCGTGCGCGAGGGATGGATCACCGCCGACGAGCGCAAGCAATTGGAGGAACTGCGCGAGCTGACGATCGATGCGATCAGCGTCGATGACTTCGATGCGCACGAACTGCGTTCGGCCAGCTACTACGACCTGTTCCCGGCCGAAAAGGGCAGCACGCGCGCAGCAGCCTGATCCGCACGGATGGGAAGAAGCATGATGACGGCGGGCCATGGCTCGCCGTCATCGTCTCGGGACGATGACGGACGCCGGCATCTTGATGCGGGTACCACCGAGTCCATCAGATATCCCCGGGAAAGCAACGCGCTCAGGTCAGCAACAGCGCCACGACCGCCGCGATCGCCGGCAACCCCTGCACGTAGAAGATCCGCCGGTTGACGCTCCAGGCACCGTACAGCGCCGCCACGATCACGCAACCGAGGAAAAAGAACACCACGTCGGTCTGTGTGCTGGCCCATCCCCAGGCCAGGCCAGCGGCCAGGAAGCCGTTGTAGAGGCCCTGGTTGGCAGCCAGCACGCGGGTCGCCTGCGCTCTTTCCGGCGTGTTGCGGAATGTCTTCAGGCCCAGTGGCCGGGTCCACAGGAACATTTCCAGCACAAGGAAATACAGGTGCAACAAGGCAACCAGCAACACCAGCAGCGATGCAATCAGGCTCATGGTCTTCGCTCCCCGGGAAGGCCTGCAGCATAACGCCGGACCCTCGCTCCCAGCGCGACGGGCACCCGTGTGCCCGCTGCCTCACGCACGGCAGGATGGAGCCATCAACCGGCTTCCGCCGCCGCCCGCAAATGACGAATCGCGGCCGGCGCACACACGGCCAAATGCCACGGCACCGGCCAACAGGACGTGATCGAATCCCGTCCGGCAGTGCAATGGATGCACCAACGGCCCCGCGATTGCCATCCACCCCGCAAAGGCAATCAGGGCGATCCACGGCGAACGATTACCGCCCCGGAGGCGCGGTCAAGGAAACAGTCCGACCCCGGCTCATGGGCGACTGCCTTCAGTGATGCCCGCTTGCATGCCAGGCCAGCAACACCCCGGCCTCGCGTTCGGGCGACAATCCGGCCTTGGGATTCGCGCGCCGCTCGTCCGGTTGTTTCATCCACCAGTCCAGCGTGTCGCGCACGGTCGTTTCCAGCGGGCGATACGCCAGCCCGGCCGCCTGCGCGCGGGCCGTGCTGCGCATGCCGAAGCCGGCGTAATCGTCCACCGACGGCACCCACACCGGCATGTCCTGCCAGGCCCTCACGTTCTGCTGCTGCAGGAAGTCGGCCGGCACCCAGGTGGTACTGGAAGATGAACTGAAATCGTGCCCGGCCTGCTGGCAAGCGGCAATCAGGCTGCCCATGGTGATGGCGCCCGGCGCCGAATCGGCGTTGAACACGCCGAAGGTCCGTTGTTCGATCAGGTGCAGGATGAAATCGGCCAGGTCGCGCACGTCGATGAACTGGGTGGGATCGTCCGGCGTGCCCGGGGACAGGATTTCGCCGCCGCGTGCGCCGCGTGCGGGCCAATAGGTGAAGCGGTCGGTCGGATCGCCCGGACCCACGATCAGTCCCGGCCTGACCACGGTGGCGCGGCCCGGCAACACCGCTTCCGCCGCCTGCTCGCACAAGGCCTTGAGCGGCCCGTAGGTCTCACCGGTGATCTCGGTGACCGCAGGGTCCGCCAGCGTCCCCACCGCAGCGCTCTCGTCCGCATGCGGGGTGTCGTTGCCTGCGTAGACGGAAATCGTGGAAATCACCACGTACTGGCCCACGCGCGGCGCCAGCAGTCCGGCCGAGCGCGTCACGTCCGCGGGCAGGTAGGCCGAAGTATCCAGCACCGCATCCCAGCGGCGCTCGCCTTCCAGCGCGGAAAGGTCGCTCTTGCGGTCGCCCCGCAGCTGCTCGATGTCGCGGAACTCCTCGCCATCGAAACGGGTGGGGTTGCTCTTGCCGCGATTGAACAGCGTCAGCTTGTGCCCCCGTGCACGCGCCGCTTCGACGAAGTGCGGACCGAGGAAGCCGGTGCCGCCCATGACCAGGATATCCAATGGCTTGGCGGCGGCGCGCCCGCGCGCATGCAGCGCCGAGGGCAGCGAAAGCCAGGCGGCAGCGGCGGCGGATGCAATCAGGAAATCACGGCGGCTGGTCATGCGGGCTTGCCTTCGACGATGGCCCCGGCGGGTCCGTTGCCGGGCAGCTTGCGCTGCGCCCGGACCTCCTGCCATGCGCCAAAGGTCATGGCTGCCGCCAGACCCATGCCCTCAGGAAACCGCCAATGAACCGAATGCCGCCAGTCTTCCCTCAGCTTCGCGCAGGCAGTTCCGCCGCCGTGTCTTCGGCTGGCTGCCGCGCATGCTCCGACGGCAGCTTCGCCTCCTCCCGCAGCAACCGCCACGCGCTGAAGGTCATCGCCGAGGCGATCACCAGGCCCGCGCCGAACACCACATTGGAGCCGAACGCCGCCAGGAACTTGTGCACCCAGACGAAGGCAAGATCGCCACCGCGGTAGATCACCGTATCGATCGCAGCGCCCGCCTTGTACCGCCATTCGCGCCCGACCCGCGTGTAGATGGTCTCGCGCGCGGGCTTGGCCAGCGAGAACTCGCTGGCGCGCGTCACCACCTGCACGATGGCCACGATGACCGGCAGCGGCGATGCCGACAGGATCGAGAAACCGAGGATGACCGCCGCTCCGGGAATCAGCAGTGCCGGCGCGATCCCGAAGCGCGACATCAGCGCGCGGGTGATCAGCAACTGCACGACCAGCGTCAGCGAGTTCACCGCCAGGTCCAGCGTGGCGAAGAAGGCGGCGCGCTCTTCGGCGGTCGTGAACAGCGTCCGCGCGATCCGGTTCTGCTCGTTGTACAGCAAGGTGCCCACGCCCACGCCCAGCACCACCATCAGCGCCATCCAGCGCAGCAACGGTTCTTTCATCACCAGCTTCAGCCCGGCGAGCACTTCGCCGCCCATCGGCACTTCGCCGCTGGCCTGCTTGCGCTCCGTCTCGCGCGCCACCGCATGGCGGCGCAGGCGCAGGATGCAGATCACGCACACCGTCAACAGCGCCGCCGACACCAGCATCATGTTGGGTATGCCGACCCGCTCGACCAGCGTGCGGGTCAGCACCGGCCCCAGAAACGCGCCGACGGTGCCGGCCGCGCCGATGTAACCGTAGTACCTGCGCGCCTCCGCGTTGCTGTAAATGTCGGACATGAAGCTCCAGAACACGGCCACGGCGAACAGGTTGAACACCGTGAGCCAGAGGATGAAGGCCAGCCCGCGCCCCGCCACGCCACTGTCGAACATCGCGTAGAAGAGAAGCAACGTGACGATGAAGAACCCGTAGATCACCGGCAGGAACACGCGCCGGGGGAAGCGGCTGACCAGCCAGCCATAGACCGGCTGCAACAACAGCATGATCAGGAACACCGCCGTGAAGATGAACTGCAACGTGAACTCGCCCAGCGCCACGCCGCGGTCGGCGAAGAACGCGATCAGCGCGGGCGGGAACACCGCCTCGATGTCGCTGGACGCCGCCATGGCCTCGCGCACGGGCCGCAACACGTAGTAGCCGCTGAGCAGGCAGAAGAAGTAGAGGAACGACCACCACAATGGCGGCGAACCCGCGAGCGCGGCACGGAACCGTCCCCAGGCCGTCATGTTGTCGGAGGCGGCGCTCAAACGCGGCTCCGGGCGAATGCCCCGCCCATCAAGAAACGATTGTCAGACTGCATCGGACATCACTCGTCGCCGCCACGCGCGCACGGTAAACGATGCATCGCAACATCGCCAGCATTTTCATGCCTGCCACGCCTCCGCCGGCACGGGAATCCCGGGCCGGCCAGGCTTCCCCGAGCATTTGCTCTACCCCCGCCGGTTAGCTTGCCAGGGCAGTGAATACGGAATCCCGCGTGTACGACTACATCATTGTTGGCGCCGGCTCGGCCGGCTGCGTGCTTGCCAACCGCCTCAGCGAAGACCCCGCCTGCCGCGTGCTGCTGATCGAGGCCGGCCCCCGCGACTGGAACCCGTTCATCCACATGCCCGCCGGGCTGGCCAAGCTGGTCAACTTCAAGAGCGTCAACTGGAACTACAGCACCGCTCCGGAACCCGGGCTGGACGGACGCCGGCTGTGGTGGCCGCGCGGCAAGGTGCTGGGCGGCTCCAGTTCGATCAACGCCATGTGCTATGTGCGCGGCCTGCCCGCCGACTACGACGGCTGGGCCGCGGCGGGCGTCGAAGGCTGGGGCTGGAACGACGTGCTGCCCTATTTCAAGCGTTCCGAACGCAACGCGCGCGGCAGCGATGCCCTGCACGGAGATACCGGTCCGCTGCATGTGTCCGACCTGCGATACACCAACCCCCTGTCCTCGGTTTTCCTGGATGCCGCCGTGCAGGCCGGGTATCCGCGCACCGACGACTTCAACGGCCCCAGGCAAACCGGTGTGGGCCTCTACCAAGTCACCCAGAAGGACGGCGCCCGCTGTTCCAGCGCGGCGGCCTACCTGCGTCCGGCGCTGCAACGCCCCAACCTGACCGTGGCGACCGGCACGCGGGTTCGCCGCATCCTGCTGGAAGGCCGGCGCGCGACCGGCGTGGGTTGCCTGCAAGGCGGCCACGAAACCATCTTCCACGCCCACCGTGAAGTGCTGTTGTGCGGCGGCACGATCAATTCGCCGCAACTGTTGATGCTCTCGGGCATCGGCCCGGCCGACCACCTGCGCGAGCATGGCATCGCCATCGCCGTCGATTCGCCGCAAGTGGGGCGGAACCTGCAGGACCACTTGGACATCTGCACCCTGCAACATGCCACCCGGCGCATCACCTACGACCGCGCCAGCGAACTGAAGACCGCCTTCGATTACTTCCTGCGCGGCCGCAAGGGCGCGGGCAGCAGCAACATCGCCGAAGCCGGCGGCTTCCTGCGTTCCCGCCACGCGCCGGACGAACGCGCCGACATCCAACTGCACTTCGTCCCCGCCATGCTGGACGACCACGGACGCAACCGCCTGAAGGGCGATGGCTACACCCTGCACGCCTGCTACCTGCATCCAAGAAGCCGGGGCCGCATCACGCTGGCCAGCGCCGACCCCTGCGCCGATGCGCGCATCGAAGCCAACTACCTGGGCGACCCGGAAGGTTTCGACCTGAAGATGATGGTGGAGTGCGCCAGGATCGCGCGCGACATCTTCGCGCAACCCGCCTTCGCTCCCTACCGCGGCGCACCGATCTTCCCGCCGCGCGGCGACCTGACCGACGAAGAACTGGCCGCCTTCATCCGCGCCAAGGCCGAGACCATCTACCACCCCGTTGCCACCTGCCGCATGGGATCGGCCGATGATGCGGTGGTCGATCCGCAATTGCGGGTCCATGGCGTGGACGGCCTGCGCGTGGTCGATGCCTCGGTGATGCCTACCCTGGTCACCGGCAACACCAACGCGCCGACGATCATGATCGCCGAGCGCGCGGCGGACCTGATCCGGGAGCGGATACCGCTGTCGGCCGAATGAACTGCCGCAAGTCCGAACACATCGGGCATCCCTTGCAGGACCAACGCCGATCCATTGCATCATGACGTAGGTCGGCCCTACGCGGCCGACGCGCAGGCAACGATCCGGGTAGCTTCGTCGGAGACGTGGCTCCTACCTACGGACATCAGGATTACGCCTTCCCCTCAATCCAACCCTCTGCCGAGGGGAGAGGAGTCTTGAGCATCAATGCCGCTCCAGCATCGCCGGCAGCGGACAGTGCAATGCGCCGCAGATGGTGCGCAGCAGTTCCGACTCTTCCACGCTGATGCGGCCATCATGGCTCGCGGCGGCGGTCACCGCCTCCACCATCACCTGTTTGGCCAACGGCTCCAGCGCGTCCAGTCCTTCCCACACTTCGTCCAGCGCCAGCACGCCATTGGGTGGTGGCGCATAAGGCAAGTGGTCGCGCGGCAGCACCCGCTGGAATCCCGCCAGGTAAGCATGCCGCGCCGCTTCCGGATCGGCATTGCCGGCCTGCGCCACCACCGCCAGCAGGGTGGCGAATTCGCGCTTCACGTTGCCGGGCTTGCGCCGCCCGAAACGGGCATAACGGCCCGGGTCCAGCGACTCGCGCACCTGCACTTCCAGCAGGTGGCCCAGGCAGTATTCGAACAACGACACCTGGCCGTCCGCGTGGGTGACGGCATGGACGGTATCCAGGAACGTCTCCAGCTCCGGGCGCGGACGCAGGCGCAATACCGGGAACGCCAGCGAAGCCAGCGGCAGCCGCAGCATGGGATGCAGCCCCGACAACTCGCCTGCGCGCAGTGCCTCTGCCCGTGCGGCGATCGGCTCACCCAGTCGCGAGGCGATTTCGGAGCGCTGGTGCGTCGCCATCGTGTCGCGCTCTTCCAGCAGCAACCCCAGCAACAATGGAATGACCTGGTCCCGTTCCGCCGCCAGTCTCTTCAAACTGTCCGGCAACGTCTCCACGATGCTGCCCGCGCGCCGGTAATCGTCATCGGCCGGCGCGGCGACCTGGTCGGCCACCATGGGCGGCGTGACCGAGAACTGTTGTGCCCGCGTCGGCAGCGGCGGCGGTTGCGTGCCCGCAAGCCCCATCGCCGCATCCTCGGCCAGGCCGTTGGGCGGCGAAACCGCCCAGCGACGCGCCAGTCCCTGCAGCTGGTCCTCGCGGAACGACGGCTCCAGCCGCCGGATGCGTTCGAGCAACGGAGGGTGGGTGGCAAAAGCACCGGACAGGCCCGCGCCTTCGCCGAACAGCATGTGGCTGACTTCCTCGGCCTTGGACTTGTCTTCCAGTTTCGACCCTTCCTGCAGGCCGCCGATCTTCTTCAGCGCACCGGCGATGCCTGATGTTTGCCGGGTGAACTGCACCGCCGAAGCATCCGCCAGGTACTCGCGCTGCCGGCTGACCCCGGCCTTGATCATCCGCCCGAAGAACAGGCCGATGGAACCCACCACCATGGTCGTCAGCGCAATCGCCAGCAACGGCGCGGTTTCCTTGCTGCGCCCGAAACGCCCGTACAACAGGACACGCTGGCCGATCAGGCTCAGCATCATGACCCCGAACAGCACGCCCATCAGGCGGATGTTCAGCCGCATGTCGCCGTTGAGGATGTGGCTGAATTCGTGGGCGATGACGCCCTGCAGCTCATCGCGGTTCAGCCGCTCCAGCGCACCCCGCGTCACCGCCACCGCCGCGTCCGAAGTCGAATACCCCGCCGCGAACGCATTGATGCCCGCCTCGTGTTCCATCACGTACACCCGCGGCACCGGCACGCCCGAGGCAATCGCGATCTCTTCCACCACGTTGCGCAGGCGGCGCAACTGGAAGTCGGTGGTGTTTTCCGGCACTTCGGTGCCGCCCATCTGCAGCGCCACCGCTTCGCCGCCGCCGCGCAGCGATGCGATGCGGTACAGCGAACCCAGGCCGATCACCGCCAATGTGCCCACCGTGCTGACGAACAGCAGCCACACCAACCCACCCGCGCTGCGGGCGCCCGTCCCGAACAGCAGGAAGACCACCAGGTCCACCGCCAGCACGATGCCCAGCACCGCCAGCGTGAACAACACCACCATGCGGGTGGAATTGCGCTTGGCCATGGCCTGTTGTTCAAAGAAATTCATGAGCGCCCGTCCCCGGTCTTGGACATCCAGTGCATGCACACCCCGCAAGCCGCCCCATGGCGGCTGCGGATCCGCCCGCCGTCACAACGGCGGGCGGCACAGGCTCAGAATTGAACCTTCGGCGCCTCGCGGACTTCCGCCTTGTCGGCCGGGATGTCCAGCAACGCGGCCGGCGCGAAATTGAACGTGCCCGCGACCAGGCTGGAGGGGAACACTTCGCGGCGGTTGTTGTAGGCCATCACCGAATCGTTGTAGGCCTGCCGCGCGAACGCCACCTTGTTTTCGGTGGTGGTCAGTTCCTCGGTCAGCTGCATCATGTTCTGGTTGGCCTTCAGGTCCGGGTAGGCTTCGGCCACCATCATCAACCGGCCCAGCACGCCATTCAGTTGCCCCTGCGCGGCAGCCAGTTGCGCCATCGCTTCCGGGTCGCCGGGGTTGGCCTTGGCCGCCGCCAGCCCCGACTGCGCCGCCGTGCGCGCCGCCGTCACCGCCTCCAGCGTTTCGCGCTCGTGGCTCATGTAGGCCCGGGCCGTTTCCACCAGGTTGGGAATCAGGTCGAAGCGGCGCTGCAGTTGGACGTCGATCTGCGCAAACGCGTTCTTGTAGGCATTGCGTGCGGTGACCAGGCCGTTGTAGATGCCCACGCCCCACATCAGCAGGGCCGCTCCGGCCACCACAATGATGAACAGGATCAACAAAATACTCATTCATCTTCTCCCTATTTGTGCGCACGGGAAATCCGGCGCTAGAATCAACCGGCATTAGCTTACAAGGCATTACGACGATGCGTGAACGCAGCAGATCGCGGCTCCTGCCCATCTTCGGGATTGGACTCCTGAGCCTGGGCCTGCCACTGACGCTTTCGTCCACGGGGCCGGCCGATACCAGCGCCAGCCATGCCCCGGCATCCTATCGCTACGAACCGCACACCCAGCCGTTGCCCTACCGCACCTCGCTGACCCATCAACCCGTGCTGCCACCGGCCCGGGGATTCGACGTGGCCACGTTCGAAACCCTGGCCGACCACCTGACCATCGGCCAGCAGGTGCCCGGAATTTCCATGGCGATCGTGCAGAACGGGCGCGTGCTCAGCGCGCGAGGCTATGGCGTGACCGACGTGGTATCGCCGCAGCCGGTCGACGCGCACACCGTGTTCCGGCTGGCCTCGTTGTCCAAGGCCTTCGCTGGCGCCCTGACCGGCCTGCTAGTCTCCGACGGCACCCTGCGCTGGGACAGCAAGGTCAGCGACTACGTCGCCGACTTCCAGCTCAACGATCCCTGGGCCACTGGCCGGGTCACCGTGGCCGACCTGCTCAGTCATCGCGTGGGCCTGCAGGCCTACAACGTCTACGACCGCGACATCGAAGCCAACCTCGGCTACCGCGAAGCGGCGCAGAAGCTGGCGGCGGCGCCGATGAAATGCATGCCCGGCGAATGCTATGCCTACCAGAACGTCGCCTTCAGCCTGGTCGGCGACGTGGTGGCCGCGGCCAGCGGAAGCGATTTCGAGCAGGCCATCGAACAGCGCCTGTTCAAACCACTGGGCATGCACGACGCCAGCATGGGCCTGACCGGCATCCACAAGAGCCAGCGCTGGGCGCGGCCGCACGTGCGCAGCCGCAATGGCTGGGTCTCGCTGGATACGCCCAAACCCACCTATTACCGCCTGGCACCCGCCGCCGGGGCCAATGCCAGCGCCAGCGACATGGCGCAGTGGCTGATCGCGCAAACCGGACACCGTCCGGACGTGTTGCCCGCGCCGTTGCTGGCCACGCTGCAGGCTCCCATCATCACCACGCCGGGCGAAATGCGTTCCGGCTGGCGTCGCGACCGCGTCCACTCGGCCAGCTACGCGCTCGGCTGGCGCGTGTTCGATTACGCGGGGCACCGCGTGGTGTTCCATGCCGGCGCCGTGCAGGGCTACCGCGGCGTGGTGGCGCTGGTGCCGGAGCGTGACCTGGGCATCGCGATCATGTGGAACAGCGAAAGCGGCGCGCCGGCCGGCCTGTTGCCGACCATCATCGACAGCGCCATCGGCATCCCGCCCGGGCAATGGATCGATACGCCCGCCTTCGACACCCTGATGGCCAGGTCGCGCGCCGCGCCTGCAGACGACAATGCGGGTGAGGCCGACGAAGGCGCATCCTCGGACCGCGCAACCGCCTCGCCGCACTGAGTCCCGGAAGCCGGCATTCGTCCTTGCGCAGGCATGCCTGAAGGCACGCCTGCCAATCAGGCTTCCTCGCTTTCCAGCAATGCCTTGAGCTGTTGCAGGCCTCTTTCGTAGTCAGGCCCGATCATCCGCTCGTACAACAGCCCCATCCATCGTGATAGCGGGTTGTAGCCATGAGCCACGTCGAAGCGCCAGGTCAATGCCGTCGCCTCGCCACGCGGCTCCAGCACGTAAGTGCCCATCGCCTGGTGGCCGCCGAAATCCAGGGCGACCACGATCCGCTCATGCGGATCGCTTTCCCTTATCTCCTGGCTTCCGCTGCCCACTGCCCGGTTGCCGACCCAACTCATCCTTGCACCCGCTCCGGACCCTGGGCCTTCGAAGGTGTAGCGGGCATCGGGGTCATGGCTTGCCCATGGCGACCATGCATTGAAGCGCTCGAACGAATCGAGCGCGGCAAAGACCTCCGCCTGCGGGCGGTCGATGATGATGGATCTCTCGACCCGGGCACTGGACGGCAGCAGCAGGCTGCCTGCCACCAACACCAACCCCAGGACCAGGATCACCGCCAACGCCAGTTTCAGGAATTTCACGACGCCCTCCCGCAAGTATGTGCGACAGCCTATCCCGGCGCGGGACATAAAAAAACTCTCTCCCCGCTGGGCGCCAGGGAGAGAGCCTGATGGACTACCGCTTGATCCGAAGGATCAGATAAGCGGAGCCGGCGTCACGGGAAGCGCTACCGGGGCAGCCTTTTTCTTGGCTTTTTTGGCGGCAGGCTTCTTGGCGGCTTTCTTAGCCGGCTTTTTTTTTGCGGCTTTCTTGGCAGGCTTCTTGGCTACTTTCTTGGCAGCCTTCTTCGCCGGCTTCTTGGCTACTTTCTTGGCAGCCTTCTTCGCGGCTTTCTTGGCCGGCTTCTTGGCTACTTTCTTGGCAGCCTTCTTCGCGGCTTTCTTGGCAGGCTTCTTGGCTACTTTCTTGGCAGCCTTCTTCGCGGTCTTCTTGGCAGGCTTCTTGGCTACTTTCTTGGCAACCTTCTTCGCCGGCTTCTTGGCTACCTTCTTGGCAGCCTTCTTCACGGTCTTCTTGGCAGCCGGTTTCTTGGCTACCTTCTTCTTGGCCGCTTTCTTGGCGGCCGGTTTCTTTGCAGCTTTCTTCGTTGCCATGTTATGGCTCCTCGTCAGTTAACTATGGATGGGTACATCCTGTTACAGCATCTCTGCCCGAAGGCAGGCCCAGTCACAAACAAATGCCCCGGATGGATGCCCGGGGCCAGCCGCCGGTGCGCGCATGCGCGCCGGAACGGATTCCGTAACCCGGGCCGCGAACGAGCCAGGGTTCCATCCATGCGGAAACACCCGGCCATGGCAATGGCGCGGGTGCTCTGGACGGATGCTCTGATACTTTTTTCAGGGGGAAACGAGCCCTTCGTCCACCGTGCTTCGGCATCGGACGATAGGAATTTTTTGCTGCGCACTGTCGTATTGATCCGGCTCACTCGTTTCCGCAGACAACCTCTGCTGGGCGAAACCTAATCACGTGTTTTCCATGTGTCAACTGTTTGACGGATTTTTTTTCTGGCGACGACACGCGCTTCCATGCGAACCGGGACAACGACGTTCCAGCCAAGACGGGAAAATCATTCCGGCGGAAACCCGGCGCGATGGATCGCAAAAGAAAAAACAGCAGGAAACAAGGCGATTTTCAAACATGCGTTCCCGCAGGCGAAGGAACGCACCGCATGCATTGCAGTTGAACTCCGCTGGCCGGGCACGCTTTCCATGCCCTGAATCGGGGATCGCGGATGGCACTCCCGAACGTTGCGATTTCGCGCTGCACACACCGAAATGCGCGAAAGTGCGCAAAGGAATTCTGCTTTGAGGCGGACCAGGGACACGCTTCGTCAACGCATCCGCAGGCGACGGAACGCCCTCGCGGCGACACCACCATTCCATGAAGACTCGACCATCAATGCAGCCAGGTTGCGTCCCGTTCGATGTTCCCCCGGCATCGACACGGGTGGATTCCGATGACCACCTTCCATGTCCCGTCGTCCTGCGCTTCACGGCAAGCCGCTTCTTTGCCGGAACACGCGTGCGCACAAGAAACAGGGAGCAACCCGCAACCGGGGCGCTCCCTGCATCACATGGAATTCACTTCTTCATGGACAAGCGGATGGCGACCCGCACCGCCATCGCGACCGGCACGCCGCCGGACTCGCTCCACAGGCCCGGCCCGCGCCGGGCACGGGATCAATGATCGTCGTCTTCCAGCAATTCGGCGTAGTCGTCCGGTCCCAGCAGTTCGTTGAGCTGGTCCGGATCGGTGATTTCCAGGACGAAGAGCCAGCCTTCGCCGTAGGCATCTTCGTTGATGGTTTCCGGCTTGTCGGACAATTGCCCGTTGGTTTCCACCACCGTGCCGGATACCGGGCTGTAGACGTCGGAAGCGGCTTTCACCGACTCGACCACGGCAACGGCGTTGCCCGCCTCCACGTCATCGCCGACGTTCGGCAATTCGACATAGACCAGGTCGCCCAGCAGTCCCTGGGCATGGTCGGAAATACCCACGGTCACCCGGCCGTTGCCTTCCACGCGGGCCCATTCGTGGGATTTGAGGAATTTCAGATCGCCGGGGATCTCGCTCATGACTGCTGGCTCCGGGTATGCATCAGAGAGTGGATGTCGGCATAGTGTAGCGCTGCCAGCGCACGGGTAAAGAAGCGGCCATTCATCCCGGGGCGAGCGGGCGACGACCGGCCGGCCACTCCCCCGGCCATGTCAGCCAAGCACGCCCGGCTGCGCTTCGCCATTGCGGACGAAGGGAAACTTCACCACCCGCACCGGCACTTCCTTTCCGCGGATATCCACGCGCACATTCTCCTGGCTGCCGGCCGGCACCCGCGCGAACGCAATCGCCTTGCCGAGGGTCGGCGAGAACGTGCCGGACAGGATCTCGCCGTCGCCCGCCGCGGTCAGCACTTTCTGGCCGTGCCGCAGCACGCCCTTCTCATCCATCACCACGCCTATCAACTGGCGCGGCGCACCTGCCGACTTCTGCGCCTCGAGCGCGGCCCGGCCAATGAAGTCGCGCGGCTGATCGGGAGACACCTCGTCCAGCGCCACGGTCCAGGCCAGACCCGCTTCGTACGGCGTCACCGATTCATCCATGTCCTGGCCGTACAGGTTCATGCCGGCTTCCAGGCGCAAGGTGTCGCGCGCGCCGAGGCCTGCCGGTTTCACGCCCGCTTTGAGCAAGGCGTTCCAGAACGCGACCGCCTTGCCCTCCGGCAGGACGATCTCGAAACCGTCCTCCCCGGTGTAACCGGTGCGCGCGACGAACAAAGGCACTCCGTCGCCCGTCAGCGCGTCGACGGCGGCGAACCGCGCCAGCCCGTCCACCGCGGCGCGGTCATCCTCGCGCAACAGGCCCAGCACCTTGGCTCGCGCCTGCGGACCCTGCACCGCGACCATGGCGAAATCCGACCGCTCGCGAACCTCCACGCCGAATGCGGCCGTCTGCCCGCCGATCCAGGCCAGGTCCTTGTCGCGGGTAGAGGCGTTGACCACCAGGCGGAAGAAATCCTCGGCCAGGTAATACACGATCAGGTCGTCTATCACTCCGCCCTGTTCGTTCAGCATGCAGGTGTACAACGCCTTGCCCGGCACCTTCAGCTTGTCCACCGAATTGGCGACCAGATGGCGCAGGAACTCGCGGACGCGGGTGCCGTGCAGATCGACCACGGTCATGTGGCTGACGTCGAACATGCCCGCATCGCGGCGGACCAAGTGATGCTCCTCGATCTGCGAGCCGTAGTGGATCGGCATGTCCCAGCCGCCGAAGTCGACCATCTTGGCGCCGAGCGCGCGATGGGTATCGTTGAGGACGGTTTTCCGGGTCATGGCCGTTTCCCTGATGTAGAAACGGCCATTATCCCAGACGCGGCCCATGCGTGCCGGCATGCATGGACGGGGAATGTCAGGCTTCCTGCACCTTCAAGGTCATGCCGTCGACCGCCACCACCCGCACCCGAGTGCCGGCGGGAAGATCGGGGCCTTCCACCACCCAGAAAGCGTCGTCCAGCTTGATCCGCCCCCGGCCATCGGCGATGGCCTGGTCCAACTCTGCGGTGCGGCCCACCATCTGCAACCCGCGCTGGTTGAGCAGTGGCCGGTCGCTGGGCTGCTCGCGCTTGCGGAACCATTTGCGGTACGCCAGCACGGCGGCCACGCTCAGCACCACGAACAGCACCACCTGGGCCAGCAACGACAGGCCCGGCAGCACGAACACCAGCAGCGCCACCACCACGGCGGCCAGCCCCATCCACAACAGGAAAGCGCCGGGCGCCACCACTTCCGCGGCGATCAGGATCAGGCCCAGCCCCAGCCAGGCAACGCCATTCATGGACATGTTCACCTCAACTGCGGCGGCGCGCCGCGCGGCGCATCGTTCTTCTTCGATTCGCCCAGCGCGCTGCGGGCAAGCTCGGCGATGCCGCCCAGCGAACCGACGATGCCGCTGGCTTCCATCGGCATCAACACGAACTTCTGGTTGGGCGCGGTGGCCAGTTCCTTGAACGCCTCCACGTACTTCTGCGCGACGAAGTAGTTGATGGCCTGCACGTTGCCATTGGCAATGGCCTCGGACACCATCTTCGTGGCCTTGGCCTCGGCCTCCGCCAGGCGCTCCCGGGCCTCGGCTTCGCGGAACGCGGCTTCCTTCTGGCCTTCGGCCTGCAGGATCGCGGCCTGCTTGTCGCCTTCGGCGCGCAATATTTCCGAGGAGCGGTGACCCTCGGCTTCCAGGATCACGGCGCGGCGGTCGCGCTCGGCCTTCATCTGCCGGGCCATAGAATCCACCAGGTCGCGCGGCGGCTGGATGTCGCGGATCTCGATGCGGGTGACCTTGATGCCCCAGGGGTTGGTGGCATGGTCCACCACGTCGAGCAACTGGGCATTGATCTTCTCGCGGTTGCTCAGCGATTCGTCCAGGTCCATCGAGCCGATCACGGTACGGATGTTGGTCTGCACCAGCGCGATCGTCGCGATCTCCAGGTTGGACACCTCGTAGGCGGCCTTGGCCGCGTCCAGCACCTGGAAGAACACCACGCCGTCCACGCGGACCACCGCGTTGTCCTTGGTGATGACCTCCTGGCTGGGCACGTCCAGCACCTGTTCCATCATGTTGATCCGCTGGCCCACGTTCTGGACCACCGGGATCAGCAGGTGCAGGCCCGGCGACATGGTGTGGGTGTAACGGCCGAATTTCTCCACCGTCCATTCGTACCCTTGCGGCACGATCCGCACCATCTTGAAGAAAAACACGATGAAGGCGATCGCAAGGATCACCGCGATGATGGTTGCGCCGGTCATATCCGTCTCCCTGGTTGGCTGATCCCGATTATAGGGTCATGCGCCCGCCTTGACGCGCGCGCGGAGGCATCCGGCACGAGAACTCGGCGGGCGCAATGACACCGCCTTGGCACGGCATCATCGCGCCGCGCCGTCCCCCGGCGGTGCCGGTTCCACCCATTCGGCGAAGACCGCGTCGATCTGCTCGTCCGCCACCGTTGCGCCTTCCTGCACTTCGGCCGCCTGGGTGAACAGCGGGATGATGATCGACATGCCATCGATCTTCGTCTTCAGGCGCAGGCCCGGCGGTTGCGACAGGAAGCCGGCCCAGCGCGCGCGTACCCGCGCCCAGTAATCCCTGGTCGCTTCCCAGTAACGGTAGGCCGGCGCGAAATCGACGCCCGTATCCTTCGAGTAATCGTTGAAACCGAACTCGCGCGCGATGGCCTCATGGGTGCCGTCGGGCTTGCGCAGCACCTTGGTGTTGAATTGCTCATGGGTCCATCCGCCGGGCGTGATGGTGTGCCGGTTGACCATGGACAATGCGTTGTAGTCGCTGCGACGGGTATGTTCGCGGCGCGGCAATGGCCGCCAGCCCGGATCGCTGGTCCAGCTGGCGATGCCATCCTGGTAATCCCAGCGCGCGGTCCCGCAGTAACGCGGCGCATCGCTGACTTCGTAGACGCACTGGGTCCAGGCGCCCCGGGTGACGTCGGCGGGGATGGCGCGGACCTCCCATGCCTGGTCGTCGGTGAATTCGAAGCGGCTGCCTGCTTCGTAGGTCCAGTCCTGCCGCCAGTGCTTGGTGACATGGCCGCTGCGCTCGTCCACCAGCAGGTGCTGCAGCACGATCCGTCCCGGCGTGTCTTCCACCACGATGACCACTTCGTCACCGCCACTGCGCATGGCGGGAGCGCGCTCGTAACCCGGCTTCAGCAGGACGGTTTCGTCGAAAGCGAAATCGACCAGGTACTCGCCCTGCATGGCGAGGATGGACTCGCGGTCGCGCGCGATGTCCGTGGATTCGCGCGCATCCGCCCCTCCACAGCACGCCAGGGCGGCGATGGCCAGCATGATCCTCATGGCGACTCCTTCACGCCCAGCCTGACAAGGGGAATGCCTGCTTCGTCCGCCACGGCAATGCCGGCCAATTGCCGCGCGTGAAACGCCGAGCGGGCGCAGCAGCAATCGTCCACCGAAACATCGCCTTCGGCGCCTTCGACACACGCAATCCGGCGCGCCACGGACAGCCCGAAGGAAGACACGGGGGCCAGGCTGGTGGCCAGCACCGGACGCGCGCCACCTTCGCTCAGCGCATGCAGGCGCAATACGCTGGCGCGCCAGCCATCGCCGAACAGTCGGCCGGCCAGGCGCTTCCACAAGCGGTCGGCAAGCGCGCAGGCCGGTTCGGACTCGCCACTGCACGGCAGCCGCGCCTGTAATCTGTCCCACGCCAGGAAATCGCTGTCCGGCAACAGGTAAAGCCGCCAGCAGCAACGGCCATCGGCCGCGAAGAACGACACGCTTTCACGCAGTCCGTCGCTGTCCATGCCCGCGCATGTTTCGGCACGCACGGCCTGGGTCCAACCCGAAAGTTCGCTGCCATGCTGCGGACGGAACAGACACAGCAAGGTGCCCAGTGCGGCCAGTTGCTGCGGTTGCGGCAGGGCAATCGCTGTTTCGATGCGGCCAACACGGGAGGGATTGGTCATCGTGTTGCCCATGGCCATGCTAGCCACCCGCCCGCTGTCCGGGACATGCATGGGGCCGAATGCCGGCTTGCGCGCATGCCGGCAAGGACGCATCGGAAAGGATCATGGCGTCACCGCCTTCCTGTTGGGGAAACTGAACCCGGGGGTGGCAGCCGCGGAAACCCGCGGCCACCGCCCGGGGGAGAGAGAACATGCGCACCGCGGTTACTTGGTCAGGATCAGCTTGTCGTTGCTGGTATGGCGCAACCGGTATACGCGGTCGCCATGCCGGATCAGGATTTCCCGGCGCCCCTTCAGCAGGTGTTCGCTGTTCAGGGCTTCTTCCTGCTCCACGGCGCGAGGCTGGCGGCGCTCGTGCAGGGCGACAGGTTCATTGTTCGGCAGAACCAGGGGCTGGGCATTCATGTGGGCGGCGCCATTGAGACGGAATGGAATTTGATGATAATGATTCTCATTACATAGTCAATACCGCCATCAACACTTCATATTTCGGGGCCATAAACCGGCTTTCCGGGCGTCATCCATATCCCCCGCGCCCCAGGGCAACCTGTACAATGGTCGCCTCCTTCGGGGAGTAGCCCATCCGCCTCTGGCGGGGCCGCGCATCAACATACTTGGCGATCGCCATGGTGCGCGGGACGCAGGTCGGGCAAGACCGCAGGCAGGCGTTGCGCATGCCGGGTCGGGCTGTGCAGCGTTTGCCTTCGCGTGTCCTGCGAATGCCCGGCCCCGGAGTTTCCATGCAAGCCCTGCTCGTTTCGACCGTCACGGTCGCGCTCGCCGAAATCGGCGACAAGACGCAGCTGCTAGCCCTGTTGCTGGCGGCGCGCTATCGAAAGCCCTGGCCCATCGTGCTGGGCATCCTCACCGCCACCCTGGTCAACCATGCCATTTCCGCCTGGCTGGGCGCGGCGCTGGCGCAATGGCTGTCGCCGGAAGTGTTGCGCTGGGGCGTGGCCGCCAGTTTCCTCGCGGTGGCGTTGTGGACGCTGAAACCGGACAAGCTGGATGGCGAAGCGGAAAAGCTGCCCGCGCACGGCGCCTTCATTGCCACCACCATCGCTTTCTTCCTGGCCGAAATCGGCGACAAGACCCAAGTGGCCACCGTGCTGCTGGCCACGCAATACGAGCCACTGTGGCAGATCATCGTGGGCACCACGCTGGGCATGCTGATCGCCAACGTTCCCGTGGTCTGGCTGGGCCATCACCTGGCCGACCGCCTGCCTCTGCAGCTGGCGCGCCGGCTGGCCGCCGTGGTCTTCCTGGGACTGGCCGTGTGGGTGGCCTGGAACGGCATCGGATGACCGGCAGCTTGCCCGCCCCTGCCGGCTGATCTAGGCTGCGACACTTCATTACTCGAGCGGTACAGGGGATTCCATGCTGCAGACTCTGGGAGAGATCGGTTTCGGCCTGTTCGGTCTGGCCGTGCTGATCGGCATCGTCTGGCTGTTTTCCAACAACAAGCGGGCGGTGGACTGGAGGCTGGTAGCCACCGGCGTCACCTTGCAGATCGGCTTCGCGGCGCTGGTACTGCTTGGCAACTCCTACCTGGAATGGCTCGCCCTGCACTTCCCGGCGCTCGCCGCGGCATGGCCGCACGTCGCCAAGTGGTCCGCCGGCATAACGCTGGCCCTGATCCTTTCCCTGTTTGCCGCGATGCACTTCCAGGCCGCGGAGCCTCTGGTCAGGATCAACCGGAGGCTGTTGCTGGCGGTGGCGGCGATCGCCGCGATTTTCTCGGCGCCGTACTTCGGCCAGGCGTTCGATGCGCTCGGCCATGGCTTCGTCCTGCTGCTCGGTTTCGTCAAGGCCGGCTCGGGCTTCATTTTCGGCAGCCTGGTGGACACCGAGCAATTCGGCTTCATCTTCGCCTTCCAAGTGCTGCCCACCATCATCTTCTTCGCGGCGCTGATGGGCGTGCTGTACCACGTGGGCGCGATGCAGACGGTGGTGCGCGCGATGACCTGGGCGATCACCAAGGTCATGCGCGTGTCCGGTGCGGAAACCACCAGCGTCTGCGCCAGCATCTTCATCGGCCAGACCGAAGCGCCGCTGACGGTGCGCCCGTACATACCGAAGATGACCGAATCCGAGCTGATCACCATGATGATCGGCGGCATGGCGCACATCGCCGGCGGCGTGCTGGCCGCCTACGTGGGCATGCTGGGCGGCAGCGATCCGGAACAGCAGGCGTTCTACGCCAAGCATCTGTTGGCGGCCAGCATCATGGCCGCGCCGGCCACCCTGGTGATCGCCAAGATCCTGATCCCCGAAACCGGCGAACCGCTCACTCGCGGCACGGTGAAGATGGAAGTGGAGAAGACCGCCAGCAACGTCATCGACGCCGCCGCCAGCGGCGCCGGCGACGGCCTCAGGCTGGCCTTGAACATCGCCGCCATGCTGCTGGCCTTCATCGCCTTGATCGCGCTGATCAACGCACCGCTGACCTGGTTCGGCGAAGTCACCGGTCTGGCCGAATGGCTGGGCCGCCCCACCGACCTGGCCACCATCTTCGGCTTCGTGCTGGCGCCCATCGCGTGGGTGATCGGCGTGCCTTGGGAAGACGCCATGGTGGTGGGTTCGCTGATCGGCCAGAAGGTGGTGATCAACGAATTCGTCGCCTACATGCAACTGGCCGAAATCGTGAACGGCAACGTCGAGGGCGTGGCCCTGACCGACCGTGGCCGGCTGATCGCGACCTATGCGCTGTGCGGCTTCGCCAACTTCAGCTCCATCGCCATCCAGATCGGCGGCATCGGTGGACTGGCACCGGAACGTCGTCCGGACCTGGCACGGCTGGGCCTGCGCGCAGTACTGGGCGGCACCATCGCCACGCTGATGACCGCCACCATCGCCGGCGTGCTGACCCAACTGGGCTGAGCCGGCGCTTCCCTTCCGGCCGGCCATCGGGCACGGTGGCCGGTATTGCGTCTTCGGTATTCCGCTCATGGCTTCCGTCACCATCGTCGGCTCCTTCAACGTCGACCACGTCTGGCATTGCGACACCTTGCCCGCACCCGGCGCGACGCTGGCCGGGCGCTACGCCAGCGGTCCCGGCGGAAAGGGCTTCAACCAGGCCATCGCCGCCGTACGCGCGGGCGCGCAGGCGGTTTTCGTGTGCGCGCTGGGCCGCGATGCCGGTGGCGAACTGGCACGCGGACTGGCCCGGGCCGATGGCCTTGACCTGCGCGCGCTCGACTCCACCGAGCCCACCGGCACCGCCGGCATCTACGTGGATGCGCGCGGGCGCAACTGCATCGTGATCGGCGCGGAAGCCAATGCCGCGCTCGACGCCGCCTTCGTGACCCGCAACCAGGACGCCATCAGGGCTTCCGGCGTCGTCCTGGCGCAGCTCGAATCGCCACCGGACGCGATCATCGAAGCCTTCCGGCTGGGCCGCGACGGCAACGCCCGCACCCTGCTCAATCCCGCCCCGGCCAATGCCGTTTCCAGCACCGAACTGCTGGCCCTGGCCGATGCCATCACACCGAACGAAACCGAATTCGCCGCGCTGCTGGCCCGCCATGTCGGCGAGCGCATCGACGCCAATGACGTAGCCGCGATGGAAGGCGCGCGCCTGCATGCCGCCTGCCGCCAGTTGTTGCCGCACGGCAGCGTGATCATCACCCTGGGCTCGGCTGGCGTGTTCGTTTCACATGCCGAAAATGCCCTGCATGGCGACGCGAAGCCGCATTACCGCATCGCTGCCGAAAGCGTGGATGCCATCGACACCACAGGCGCCGGCGACGCCTTCAGCGGCGCGCTGGCTGCTTCCTGGGCGCAAGCACCGGACACCGCGTTCGGCGAACACCTGCGCTTCGCCAATCGCTTCGCCGCGCTTTCCACCGAGCATCGCGGCGCTGCCCTGTCCATGCCGTGCCTGTCCGAACTGGAAGACCGCTACGGCAGTCATTGATCCACCACACTCCTGCGCGGCATCCGTCACGCGGGTTTCCGCAGGCCACTATTGTTGATTGAGGCACAAATTCCCGGACCACAGGGATTTGCTACGCTTGCCCCGCTAACCTCATCCCAACTTCAAGAGGCGTCACTTCATGGCAGGCAAATTCGAAATCACCACCCGCAAGAACGGCGAATTCCAGTTCAACCTCAAGGCCGGCAATGGCCAGGTCATTCTGACCAGCGAAGGCTACAAGGCGAAAGCATCGGCGCTCAACGGGGTCGAGTCCGTGCGCAAGCACAGCCAGGATGATGCCAATTTCGAGCGCCTCACCGCGAAGGACGGCAGCCCGTACTTCAACCTCAAGGCCAGCAACGGCCAAGTCATCGGCCACAGCGAGATGTACAGCGGCGCAGCGGCGCGCGACAACGGCATCGCGTCGGTGAAGACCAATGCGCCGGATGCGGAACTGATCGACCTGACCGCCTGATCCACTCCCATCGCACCACCCGAAGGCCCGGAAATCCGGGCCTTTCGCGTATCGGGCGCTACAATCGGCGCATGCAGATCGGTCTCCATCGCATCGACCCGCCGGTGATCCTGGCCCCCATGGCCGGCGTCACCGACAAACCCTTCCGCCTGTTGTGCAAGCGACTAGGCGCTGGGCTGGCCGTGTCGGAAATGACCATCAGCGATCCGCGCTTCTGGAATACGGAAAAATCACTGCGCCGCATGGACCACGCGGGCGAACCTTCGCCGGTCAGCGTGCAGATCGCCGGCACCGAACCGCGCCAGTTGGCCGAAGCCGCCCGCTACAATGCGGACCACGGCGCGCAGATCATCGACATCAACATGGGCTGCCCGGCCAAGAAGGTCTGCAATGCCTGGGCAGGTTCGGCGCTGATGCGCGACGAAACACTGGTGGCAAGCATCCTGGAAGCAGTGGTCGCGGCCGTGGACGTACCGGTCACGCTGAAGATCCGCACCGGCTGGGATTGCAGCCACCGCAACGGCCCGGCCATCGCGCGCATCGCCGAAGCCTGCGGCATCGCCGCTCTGGCGGTGCACGGCCGCACCCGCGACCAGCACTACGGCGGCCAGGCCGAATACGACACCATCGCAGCGATCAAGGCCGGACTGCGCATCCCGGTCATCGCCAACGGCGACATCGACTCGCCGCGCAAGGCGCTTGAAGTCCTGCGCCACACCGGTGCCGACGCGGTGATGGTGGGCCGCGCCGCGCAAGGGCGACCGTGGATCTTCCGCGAGATTTCGCACTTCCTGGCTACCGGCGAAACACTGCCCGAACCTTCGCTGGCGGAAATCCGCAACATCCTGCTCGGCCACCTGCACGCCCTGCACGGTTTCTACGGCGAACAGTCCGGCGTGCGCATCGCCCGCAAGCACCTGGGCTGGTACGCGAAGGACCGGCCCGAGAACACCGCCTTCCGCGCCGTGGTCAACCGCGCGGAAACCGCGGAAGCCCAGCTTCGCCTGACCCGCGACTATTTCGACGCGTTGATTGCCGGCGTTGCGCCGGAACTTTCCGCCGCCGCCTGAGGCTCGTCGTACCCGTCCGGCAGGCCGCCGGCCAGGAATTCTTCCAGCGACATCGACGCATCCGGTTGCAGGATCCTGTCCCGCATGGCCGCGTAGAGCGCGCGGATGCCGCCCGGAATCTGCAACGTCGCGGCCTGCTGCACCGGCGTCATCGGTTGCCAGCCGCCAGCCGCCGCCCTGGCCACCTCGAACCGGAACGTGTACTCGGGTTCCAGGCCCATCCGCAGGTCGGAAAGCACCAACCGCCCCTCCTCCACCTGGGCGCGCATGAAACCGCGGTTGAACCATTGCAGGCGGCGGACCGCGGGGACGTCCGCCGCCGCCTCCAGCGCCCCCACGTCCGATCCGTGCGCATGGAAACGCATGGGTCCACGCTCGGTCAGCACCGAATACTCGGCATCCGCGTAACCGTCCGGCGTCATCGCCACCACCCGCCACAGCAAGGTGTTGAACGGCATCGGCGTGGAAAAGTAAGGCGCATCCTCCAATCCCATCGCGGCCAGCGAACGCTCCGCTTCACGGTCCACCAGATGCTTGGCCAGCAACGACCACCCTAGATAGAGGCTGCTCAACGCCAACCCCGCAACCAGAGCCTGCCGAGCCAGCGGCCTGCGCCACGCCACCCAGGCCACCACGCAACCGGCCAGCAACCAGAGCGTGTACATCGGATCGATGATGAAGACGCTGGACCACATCACCGGTGGCGTCGACAGCGGCCACAGCAACTGGGTCCCGTAGACGGTGAACGCATCCAGCAGCGGATGGGTGATCAACGCCAGCTGGATGGCCCAGAACCAGCGCGCGGGCGCTTCCGCCACCCGCCCGTTGCCGAAGCGCTTGAACAGCCACCAGATCGCCAGTCCCAGCCACGGCAACACGAACAGTGAATGGCTGAACCCGCGATGCAGCGTCATCAGCGCCACCGGATCGTCGGTGAGCAGCGCGATGGGCAGCGAATCGAGGTCCGGCAAGGTGCCCAGCGCCGCGCCGGCCAGCAGCGCCGCGCGACGGTGGCGGGCCGGGACGATGGCGGCGGCAATTGCGCCGCCCAGCACGATCTGGGTCAGGGAATCCATGCCGCGATGCTAGCAGCCCCACCCCACCCTTAACCAAACGGAAAACCCGGATGCCGCAGAATGCACGGACCGCCGGGTGCGTGTATCATGCGCGCCCATCTTTTCATCCGAATCAAAGGATATAAGCCCGATGTCCAGCTATCTGTTCACCTCCGAATCGGTCTCCGAAGGCCATCCGGACAAGATCGCCGACCAGATTTCCGACGCCGTGCTGGACGCCATCCTGGCCCAGGACAAGCGCGCCCGCGTGGCCTGCGAGACGCTGGTGAAGACCGGCGCGGCCATCGTGGCCGGCGAAGTCACCACCACCGCCTGGGTCGACATCGAATCGCTGGCCCGCAAGGTGATCAACGACATCGGCTACAACAATTCCGACGTCGGCTTCGACGGCCACACCTGCGCCATCATCAACATGCTGGGCAAGCAGTCCCCGGACATCGCCGCCGGCGTGGACGGCACCCGCAAGAAGGCCAAGAAGCCGGAGGAAATGGGCGCCGGCGACCAGGGCCTGATGTTCGGCTACGCCTGCAACGAGGCGCCCGAATACATGCCCGCGCCGATCTACTACAGCCACCGTCTGGTCGAACAGCAGGCCAAAGTCCGCAAGAACGGCAAGCTGAAGTGGCTGCGCCCGGACGCCAAGAGCCAGGTCACCCTGCGCTACAGCGGCGACGGCAACAGCATCGAAGGCCTGGACGCCGTGGTGCTGTCCACCCAGCACGATCCGGACATCAAGCAGAAGGATCTGGTGGAGGCCGTGCGCGAACACATCCTCAAGCCGGTGCTGCCGAAGAAGTGGTACGAATCGCTGCCCAAGAACAAGGTGCACATCAACCCCACCGGCATCTTCGTGATCGGCGGCCCGGTGGGCGACTGCGGCCTGACCGGCCGCAAGATCATCGTCGACAGCTACGGCGGCATGGCCCGCCACGGCGGCGGCGCGTTCTCCGGCAAGGATCCTTCCAAGGTGGACCGCTCGGCCGCCTACGCCGCCCGCTACGTGGCCAAGAACATCGTCGCCGCTGGCCTGGCCGACAAGTGCGAGGTGCAGGTCTCCTACGCCATCGGCGTGGCCGAACCGACCTCGATCTCGGTCACCACCTTCGGCACCGGCAAGGTCGGCGACGATGTGATCGAAAAGCTGATCCGCAAGCACTTCGACCTGCGCCCCTACGGCATCATCAAGATGCTCGACCTGGTCCACCCGATCTACCAGCAGACCGCCGCCTACGGCCACTTCGGCCGCAAGCCGAAGGAAGTCGGCTACGTGGACGGCGCCGGCAAGAAGCAGACGGCCACCGCCTTCTCGTGGGAGAAAACCGACAAGGCCGAAGAACTGCGCAAGGCCGCCAAGCTGTAAGCGCGGCAGCGAACATGGAAGAAACGGGCCGCACCAGCGGCCCGTTTTCATTTTGTCCAGGCCATTCACCCATGCCTCGCGCGGCGGCGCGTTCATCCATGGCCGGGCCGGATTTTCCCCGGCCCGTCCGCGAAAGCGGCCCGTCCGTTTTTTCCCGCAAGCGGAATCCGCCACCGCACCACCGGTACAATGCACGCATGTCCCTCATGCAATTCCAGCGGGTCGACTTCAGCGTCGGCGGGCCGCTCCTTCTCGAACACGTCGACCTGAGCATCGAACCCGGCGAGCGCATCTGCATCGTCGGCCGCAACGGCGCGGGCAAATCCACGCTGATGCGGCTGATGGCCGGCGAACTGAAGCCGGACGACGGCGAAATCCGCACGCAGAACGGCGTGGTGGTGGCACGCATGGCGCAGGAGGTGCCGCAAGGCACGCAGGGCAGCGTGTTCGACGTGGTGGCCGAAGGCCTGGGCGACCTGGGCCAGTTGCTCGCCCGCTACCACCATGCCCTGCACGACGGCGACATGGCGGCCATGGGCGAAGCGCAAACGCAGATCGAGGCCCGCAACGGCTGGGACCTGGACCGCCGCGTGGAACAGGTGCTGGCCCGGCTCGAGCTTCCCGAAGACACCGACTTCGACGCCCTCTCCGGCGGCATGAAACGCCGCGTGCTGCTGGCGCAGGCGCTGGTGCGCCAGCCCGGCATCCTGTTGCTGGACGAGCCGACCAACCACCTGGACATCGAGGCCATCGCATGGCTGGAGAACTTCCTCCGGCAATTCGAAGGCAGCCTGGTGTTCGTTACCCACGACCGCAGCTTCCTGCGCGCGCTGGCCACCCGCATCGTCGAGATCGACCGCGGCCAGGTCACCAGTTGGCCCGGCGACTACGACAACTACCTGCGCCGCCGCGAAGAGCGCCTGCACGCCGAAGCGCAGGAGAACGCGCGGTTCGACAAGCTGCTGGCGCAGGAAGAAGTCTGGATCCGCCAGGGGATCAAGGCCCGCCGCACCCGCAATGAAGGCCGGGTGACCGCGCTGAAGGCGATGCGCCGCGAGCGCGCGCAACGCCGCGACCTGTCCGGCAACGTGAAGATGGAAGTTTCCGGCGCGCAGGCCTCCGGCAAGAAAGTGGCCGAGATCCGTGGCGTGACCCAGGCCTATGACGGCCGCATCTTGCTGGACAAGGTATCTGCCACGATCCTGCGCGGCGACCGCATCGGCATCATCGGCCCCAATGGCGCCGGCAAGTCCACCCTGCTGAAGATCCTGCTGGGCGAACTGGCGCCACAGCAAGGCGAAGCGGTGCTCGGTACCGGCCTGCAGGTCGCATATTTCGACCAGCACCGCAGCACCCTGGACGAATCGCTCAGCGCGCTGGAGAACGTGGCCGAAGGCAACGATTTCATCGAGGTCAACGGCAGCCGCAAGCACGTCATCGGCTACCTGCAGGATTTCCTGTTCTCACCCGAACGCGCCCGCGCGCCCATCACCCGCCTGTCCGGCGGCGAGCGCAACCGCCTGCTGCTGGCCAAGCTGTTCGCGCAGCCCTCCAACCTGCTGGTGATGGACGAACCCACCAACGACCTGGACGTGGAAACGCTGGAGTTGCTGGAAGAACTGCTGCTGGACTACAAGGGCACCCTGTTGCTGGTCAGCCACGACCGCGACTTCCTGGACAACGTGGTGACCAGCACCCTGGTGCTGGAAGGCGAAGGCAAGCTGGGCGACTACGTGGGTGGGTACAGCGACTGGCTGCGCCAGCGACCCGCGCCCGCCGCGAACAAGGCCGATGCGGCCCCGCCGGCAACGACCACGCCCGCAGATACGCCATCCCCTTCGAACAAGCGCAAGCTCAGTTACAAGGATGCACGCGAACTGGAGCAACTCCCCGCCCGTATCGAAACACTGGAAGCCGACATCGCTGCGCGCACGCAGGCAATGAACAAGCCCGCCTACTACCAGCAATCGCCAACGGACCTGCAAGCCGCCAACGACACACTCGCCTCCCTGCAGGCGGAGCTCGAACACGCCTACCAGCGCTGGTCCGAACTGGACCGCTGATCTCTCTCCACTGTAGGAGCGGCCTTGGCCGCGATTGGCTTTAGCTTCATCGCGGCCAAGGCCGCTCCTACAGCAAACGAGATGTCAGCCGGTATTCTGCACGCCCTGCGAAACACCGTTGATGCTGGCCACCAGCGCGCGCAGCAAGGCGTCGTCTTCGCGCCCGCTGGCGCGCCAGCGCTTCAGCATGTCCACCTGCAGCACGCTCATCGGGTCGATGTAGGGATTGCGCAGGCGGATGGACAGCGCCAGGCGCTGGTCGTGTTGCAGCAACCAGTCATCACCGATCAGCCGCAGCACCCACTCACGGGTAAGCGCATGTTCGTTGCCGATCAACGGGAAGAAGCTGTCATGCAATGGCCCGGCCATCTGCGAGAACATGCTGGCGATACCCAGGTCGCCCTTGGCCAGCACCATCGAGACATCGTCCAGGAAGGTGCGGAAGAACGGCCAGTCGCGGGCCATTTCCTTCAGCGCGGCTTCGCCCGCCGTTTCGGCAGCAAGCTTCAGCCCGCTGCCCACCCCGTACCAGCCCGGGATCACCGCACGCGCCTGGCTCCAGGCGAACACCCATGGGATCGCGCGCAGGTTGCCCAGCGCCGCATCCTGGCCCAGCCTGCGCGACGGACGCGAACCAAGCGTCATCCGCTCGATCACGTCGATGGGCGTGGCACTGCGGAAATAATCCATGAATCCCGGTGCATCGACGAAGGCGCGATAGGCGCGGGTGCTCTCGCTGGAAACCCGGTCCATGATCTCGCGCCATGCCACTTCGCGCGGCTCCGCGGGGCGCGGACGCAGGCTGGACACCAGCACCGCACCGGTGGCCTGCTCCAGTGAACGCAGCGCCAGTGCGCGGATGCCGTACTTGCGGTGGATCACCTCGCCCTGCTCGGTGACGCGCAGGCGTCCGTCCACGCTGCCGCGCGGCGACGCTTCCACCGCGCGCGTGGTCTTGCCGCCGCCGCGGCTGATGGAACCGCCACGGCCATGGAAGAAGGTCAGGCGGATGCCCAGTTCCTCCGCGGCCTGCATCAATTCGACCTGCCCGCGCTGCAATCCCCAGCGCGAGGCGGCGATGCCGCCGTCCTTGCCGCTGTCGGAATACCCCAGCATCACCATCTGCACGTTGTCGCGCGCTGCCAAGTGGGCGCGGTAGACCGGATCGGCCACCAGATCACGCAATGTGTCCGGCGCATGCCGCAGATCGTCCACGGTTTCGAACAGCGGCGCGATGTCCAGCGGCACCTGCCCGTCCTCGTCCACCAATCCGCCGCGCCGAGCCAGCGCCAGCACGGTCAGCACGTCGGCACGGTTGTGCGCCATGCTGATGATGTAGGCACCCAGCGCATCGTTGCCGTGCCGCTTGCGCGCATCGGCCAGCGCGGCGAACACGGCATCCAACCGCCGGTTGCCTTCTTCATCGCTGGACGGCAGCGCTTGCGCACCGCCGGCGAACGGCTCCAGCAGCGCCGCGCGCTCCAGTGCATCGCGTGTGGTCCATGCCTCGTCGCCGAGAGCGGCGGCCACGGCACGCGAATGCACGCTGGATTCCTGCCGCACGTCCAGCCGCGCCAGGTGGAAACCGAAGGTACGCACGCGCCAGGCCAACCGGCGCACCGCGAACCAGCCCGCGTGCAGACCACGGTTGGCTTCCAGGCTGCGCAGGATCAGATCGATGTCATGGACCAGTTCCTCGGGCGAGCCATAGCCTTCTGCACGATCTTCGAGCGTGGCCTGCAGGCGGGCGCGCATCAAGTCGTTGAGCAGGCGATAAGGCATGTCGCCATGGCGTGGGCGCGACTGCGCAGCCGCATCGGGCAACAATGCACGGTATTCGTCCAGCCGCGCCAGCACCTCCGGCGATACGGCTACCAGCGGCGTTGTCTGGCTCAGCAGCGAGGTCAGCTTGAGAAGTTCACCGCGATAGCGACCTAGGATGGCATTGCGCTGCGCATTGAGCGTGGACGCGATGGTGGCGGCATCCACATTGGGATTGCCGTCCATGTCACCGCCTACCCAGGTGCCGAAACGCACCACGCGCGGCAGGCGGGCCGTCACCTGGGGCGCCGCGCCGTATACCTCGCGGATCGCCTGTTCCAGCGCTTCGTACAACACCGGGATCACCCGGTACAAAACCTCGACCAAATAGAAACCGACATGTTCGCGTTCATCGTCCACGGTGGGGCGCACCGGCGAGGAATCGGCGGTCTGCCAGGTGGAAGTGAGCGCCATGTTGAAACGCGCCTCGTCCGCCGCCTGTTCGCCCGGCGTGAGGTGGCCGTCCAGTCCGTTGATCAGGCTGGCCACCATCAACTGTTCCTTTTCCAGCAGCACGCGCCGCACGGCTTCGGTGGGATGCGCAGTGAACACCGGCTCGATGTCGATGCGCGGCAACCACTGCATCAGTTCATCCAGCGACACGTCCTGCGCATGCAGGCGGGCGATGGCATCGTGCAGACCGTCCGGCTGCGGTCGCGCACTGCCGGTGCGCTGGTAATCGCGGCGGCGACGGATGCGGTGCACGCGCTCGGCGATGTTGACCACCTGGAAGTAGGTGCTGAAGGCGCGGATCAACGCCTCGGCCCGCGCGGGCTCCAGTCCTTCCAGCAATCCCGCCAGCGACTCCAGTGGTTCACCGTTCTGCCTGCGCGTGATGGCGGCGGTGCGGATTCTTTCGATTTCGTCCAGGAAAGCCGGCGACACCTGTTCCGCCAGCATGTCGCCCACCATCGCGCCCAGGCGACGGACATCATCGCGGAGGGGCAGATCGGGCGTGGCGAAATCGAGGCGGTTGCGCGGCAGGTTGATCACGGGCGTTCGCTGGCTGCAAAAGGTGGCTGACCTTTCAAGCCTAACCGAAGCTGCGCGTGTTTTGCGCAGCGCACCATCCAATCGGCGGGCCTTGCCGGCACGCATTCCACGCAGCGGCAAGACCAATCCAAGTCCTCTGGCGGATCACTCCACCTCGGCCGCGGTTTCCCCGCCGCGCTTCACGTGGCGCTCCAGCCAGTCGTTGGTTTCGGCCAGCATGTGCATGATCGATTCGCGCGCGCGGTAGCCATGGCTTTCGTTCGGCAGCATCACCAGCCGCGCATCGCCGCCCAGCCCCTTCATCGCGGCGAACATGCGTTCGCTCTGGATCGGGAAGGTGCCGGAGTTGTTGTCTTCCTCGCCATGGATCAACAACAACGGATCCTTGATGCGGTCGGCGTAGTTGAACGGCGACATCGCCATGTACACGTCGCGCGCCTGCCAGAAATTGCGCTCCTCGGCCTGGAAGCCGAACGGCGTGAGCGTGCGGTTGTAGGCGCCGCTACGGGCGATGCCGGCCTTGAACAGCCGCGTGTGCGCCAGCAGGTTGGCGGTCATGAACGCGCCATAGGAATGCCCGCCCACCGCGATGCGGTTGCGGTCGGCCACGCCACGGCGCACCACTTCGTCCACCGCGGCTTCGGCGCTGCCCACCAGTTGGGTGATGTAGGTGTCGTTGGGCTCGGCATCGCCTTCGCCGACGATGGGCATGGTGGGTCCGTCCAGCACCGCGTAACCCATGGCCAGGAACGGCAGCGGCCCCCAATAACTGATGTTGTTGAAGCGGTATGGCGAGTCGGTGACCTGGCCGGCCGCGTCGGCGGATTTGAACTCGCGCGGATAGGCCCACATCAGCAACGGCAGCGGCCCGTCGCGCTCGGCGTCGTAGCCGGGCGGCAGGTACAGCGTGGCGGTCAGGTCCACGCCATCGTTGCGCCTGTAGCGGATCTGTTCCTTGCTGACGTCTTTCAGTTGCGGCAGCGGATGCGGGAAAGCGGTCAGTGCCAGCGGTGCGGCATCGCCCTGCAGGTCGCGCAGGTAGAAGTTCGGCCGTTCCGTGGGCGATTCGCGGGTCGTCAGCAGGCGGCGGCCTTCGTCGTCCAGCAGCGCCTGCGGGCGTTCGAAATACGGTGCCTGCGAATGGAACAGGCGCTGGGTTTCCTTCGTTGCCAGATCGAAACGATCCAGGAACGGGCGGTCGCCTTCCGGCGAAGCGCCGTTGCCGATCAGGAAAATGCCGTTGCCGTCGTCCGTGGTCAGCAGGCGTTCGCGCCCGGCGGCATCCGCGTAGGTCACCGGCTCGCCCGGGTCGCCATAGCGATCCTCCAGCGAACGCGCATGCAACAGTTCCGGCGCGGCGGCCGGCTGGTCCGGCGTGATCCGCCACTGCTTGATCTGCCGGCTCTTCCACCAGTACTCGCTCAACAGCGCCAGGTCGCCACGTCCCCACACCGCACCGCCATAACGCATGGACAGGCGTGCCAGCGATACCGGCGGTTCACGGAACGGCGCGGCCTGCATCAGCACTTCGTCGCGG
Source organism: uncultured Pseudoxanthomonas sp. (assembly GCA_964562135.1). Taxonomy (GTDB): domain Bacteria; phylum Pseudomonadota; class Gammaproteobacteria; order Xanthomonadales; family Xanthomonadaceae; genus Pseudoxanthomonas_A. The sequence goes on from CAZLSG010000016.1 coordinate 46,859, forward strand.
ATATCGGTTTCCACGGCGGGATCGCCACCGTCGCGAGCCTCGGCCCAGACCAGCGTGGCCGGCGCGTCGTCGCGCCAGCCGATGCTGCGCACGCCGGTGGCCACGGCGTCGTTGCCGGTCGGCAGGCCTTCCACCAGCGGCAGGCGGGCCACTTCATGCAACGCGCGGCCATTCGCGTCCAGCACCTCGATGCGGCGCGGGAAACGGTTGAAGGGCACCAGGTACGAGAACGGCCGCTCGATCCTCTGCGACAGCAGGTGGCGTCCGTCCGGCGATGCGGACAGGCCCACGTACAGCGCCGGCGCGCCGATGGGCGCGACATGCCCGCCGGTACTGACGATGGCCGCCTGCGAACGCAGGTAATGCTCGAACAGGCGCGCATCGTTTTCGTTCTTCAGCAGGTCCTGGTAGGTGCGGATGGCGCGCACACCGGCACCGGCATCGGTCTGCTGGATGTTGGGTCCGGAGGGAACGATGTCGCCCGCGGGCGCCGCGCCCTGCCCGGCCGGACGCAACTGCACCAACAGGCTGCGGTTGTCCGGCAGCCAGCTGAAACCGCGCCCGCCCACGGTGTTCAGGCCGCTCGCAATGCGCCGCGCCTTCAGCGCGCGCACGTCCACCAGCCACAGCTCATTGGCACCGGTGGCGACGTTCACCTGGTTGAAGGCGACATGGCGCTGGTCCGGCGACCATGCGAAGGTGGAAACCGCCAACGGCTGCGGCAGGCCGGTGACGCGCAGTTCCTTGCCCGTGGCCACGTCCATCAGCCACAGGTCGGTGCCGAACGAGAACTGGCTGCGCGAATAGGTGCGCGGGTTGATGCGGATGCCGGCCAGCTTCAGTTCGGGCTGCGCGACTTCGGCAATGCTGGCCAGCGCCGGGACCTGCACCAGCAGCGCCAGGTCGCGCGCGGGGCTGAGCGATACCTGTGGTGGACGCGGCGCATCCACGATGGCCTGCAAGGCGGGAGGCGGCAGCCGGTAGCCTTCGGCCCCGGTGGCCGGCTGCGCCGGCGTGTTCCAGGCCAGCAAGGCGGCCAGCAGCAGGCCGAAGCGGAGTACGGGCATCTTCATGGTCGTCCAGGGGTGATGGGCGGACCGTTGAGCTTAACCGCCCCTCCGCGACCACCGGTAGGCCAGAGGTCACGTTCCGGAACCAACGATATAATGGCGGCCTCCTCCCCCGAGGGGCGCTGCGACCGCGCGTGGACCCTGTCCCGGCACGGCCAGGCTCGGTGGAACGCTTCTGCAGCAACGGCGCCCGGAACCCGCGAGTCTCCCCTCGCCCGAACCGGAGCACTACCCGATGAATGCCGTTGCAAAGACCTTCTCCACCGAAGGCGACTACAAGGTTGCCGATATCTCGCTGGCCGACTGGGGCCGCAAGG
>CAZLSG010000017.1:0-47518 GCA_964562135.1 uncultured Pseudoxanthomonas sp.
TGATGCCCTTGCCCGGGGCCACCATGGCCTGGGCGGTTTCGGCGAGCTGTTCGATGCTCATGAGGTGTCCTGCGAAGCGGATGGAAGTCAGACTGCCATTATAGCCCGCCAGCCTTTGCGGGACCGGGAAACCTCACTCCCACCACCAAGGGTGGAAAACCCCCTGTAGGAGCGGCTCTTGGCCGCGACCGCCTTTCACGGTAAAGCCTCATCGCGGCCAAGAGCCGCTCCTACAGTTCGCCCAGCCCCTCGGCCTTGCCGCCGGCTCCGATATGCAACAGGCGCAGGGTATTGGTGGCGCCATGCTTTTCCATGTGGTCGCCACTGGTGAAGATGATGCGGTCGCCCTCGGCCAGCAGGCTGCGGTCGTACAGGCAGCGGGCCGCTTCCCGCGCGGCCTCGCGCGGGGCAAGGCCGCGGCTGTCGAACGCGATGGGAAACACGTCGCGCATCAACGCCATGCGCCGGCGCGCGCCATCGTGGCGCGAGAACGCATAGACCGGCGCCCTGGCGCGGAACCGCGACAGATGCCGCGCGGTGCCGCCGGATTCGGTCATCGCGACGATGGCGCGCACGCCGATGTGTTCGGTCAGGAACATCGCCGCCATCGCGATGGCCTGGTCGGCGCGGGTCAGGTCGCGCGGCGCCTTTTCGAAGTCGGTGTCGTTCTCGAACTGCTTTTCGGCGCCCAGGCAAATGCGCGCCATCGCTTCCACCGCGCGGACCGGGTAGGCGCCGGCCGCGGTTTCCGCCGACAGCATGACCGCGTCGGTGCCGTCGATCACCGCGTTGGCCACGTCCAGCACTTCGGCGCGGGTGGGGATCGGGCTTTCCACCATCGACTGCAGCATCTGGGTGGCGGTGATCACCACCCGGTTGCGCGCCAGCGATTCGCGGATGATCTTCTTCTGCAGGCCCGGCAGCTCCGCGTCGCCGATTTCCACGCCCAGGTCGCCGCGCGCCACCATCACCACGTCGCTGGCTTCGACGATCTCGGACAGGTTCTCGATGGCTTCGGTGCGCTCGATCTTCGAGACCAGCGCCGCATCGCTGCCATGTTCCCGCGCAATGCGACGGGCTTCGTTCATGTCTTCCGCGTTGCGGCAGAACGATACGGCGATGAAATCCACGCCGATCTGCGCGGCAATGCCGATCAGTTCCTTGTCGCGCTCGGTCAACGCGCCCAGCGACAGGCCGCCGCCCAGCTTGTTCAATCCCTTGCGGTCGGACAACACGCCATCGTTCTGCACCGTGGTGACGATGCGTTCGCCGTCGATCGACTCGACCTGCAACTGCATCAGGCCATCATCCAGCAGCAGCACATCGCCTGGCGCCAGATCGCCCGGAAGCCCCAGATAACTCACGCCCACCTGGGTGGCATCCCCCGGCGGCGCATCCGCGCTGGCCAGCAGGTCGAAACGGCTGCCCATTTTCAGCGCGACTTTTGCTTCCGCAAACCGCTCGATGCGGATCTTGGGGCCGGGAAGATCGGCCAGGATGCCGACCTCGGCGCCAACGCGCTGCGCGGCGGCGCGCACGGCGGCGGCACGCTTGGCCTGGCCGGACGGATCGCCATGCGAAAAATTCAGCCGCACCACGTTGACGCCGGCACGGAACAGATCGTCGAGCACCCCCGGCGGATCCGTGGCCGGCCCGAGCGTGGCGAGAATCTTGGTGCGGCGTTGCGGTTCGGCCATGGTGCTCCCCTTCAAAGCGCACCCACGCTATCACAGCATTCCGCAGTTGCAATCGCATGATGACGGCGCGCAATCCGCGCAAGGAATCTTGTCCCGGGACAAAGCAAGGAATGACGAAAAACCACTTGAAATCGCCGTTTTTACGCAAACCCCGCAAACGGGTTAAGTGGTATTTTTTTGGTCTTCCGCATGCGCCTCACGCTGCATGCGCACATGCGAACTGCGCCACGTTTGCGCGAATCGCGCCCATGCGAGCCCTGGAAATCCCGGCAACTCAGGCAAAATCCACAAGCATCAATCCGGAAGGCTCGCCCACCAGTGCACCGGCGCCCGCGTCGCGCAGTTCCGCCTCGCCGCCGAAGCCCCACAGCACGCCGGCATTGCGCATGCCGTGATGACGCGCGCCCTCGATATCCAGATGCCGGTCGCCGATCATCCAGCAATCGGCGGCGCGCAGCGAAAGGCGATGCAACGCTTCGCCGATCAGTTCCGGCTTGTGGCTGCGCGAACCGTCCGGCGTGGCGCCGATGATGTCGTCGAAGCATCCGCCGAACGGAAGATGCGCAATGATCTTGCGCGCGTGCGGCTCGTTCTTCGCCGTCACCACCGCCAGCCGGTGGCCGGCGGCATGCAGCGAACGCACCGCCGTTTCGATGCCGGCATAGATCTCGTGTTCGGCCCAGCCATGCGCCTCGAAGCGCACGCGATAGTGCCCCACCGCTTCCTCCACGCGCCCGGCATCATCGAACAGCGGCGCGAAACTGGTCCGCAGCGCCGGGCCGATCCAGCGCCTCAGTTCGGGCTCCGGCGGTACCGGTTGGTCCATCCGTTCCAGCGCATAGGCAACGCAACGGGTGATGCCGATGGCCGAATCGATCAGCGTGCCGTCGAGATCGAAGAACAGCGTGGCACGGCTCACGCCCCGCGCGCCTCCAGGGCAGCCACCGCCGGCAAGGTCTTGCCTTCCAGGAATTCCAGGAACGCGCCGCCGCCGGTGGAGATATAGGACACGTCGCCGGCGATGCCGTACTTGTCCACTGCCGCCAGGGTGTCGCCGCCACCGGCGATGGAAAACGCGGGAGACGCGGCAATCGCGCGCGCCAGCGTCTCGGTGCCCTTGCCGAAAGCATCGAACTCGAACACCCCCACCGGTCCGTTCCAGACCACGGTGCCGGCGTTTCCGATCATCGTCGCGTAGCGGGCCGCGGTATCCGGGCCGATGTCCAGGATCATGTCGTCGTCGCCCACTTCTCCCACCGGCTTCACCGTGGCCGGGGCGCTGGCGCTGAATTCCGGCGCCACCACCACGTCGGTCGGCACCGGGATCTGCGCGCCTCGGGCCACCGCATCGGCCATGATGGCGCGCGCGGTGTCGAGCAGGTCGTTTTCCACCAGCGACTTGCCAATGCCATGGCCTTCCGCCGCGATGAAGGTGTTGGCGATGCCGCCGCCGACGATCAACTGGTCCACCTTGCCGACCAGGCTGGTCAGCAGTTCCAGTTTGGTGGACACCTTGCTGCCGGCGACGATGGCCAGCAACGGGCGCGCCGGGTTGGCCAGCGCCTTGTCCAGCGCGTCGAGTTCGGCCATCAGCAAGGGACCGCCCGCCGCGACCGCCGCGAAACGGATCACGCCGTGGGTGGACGCCTGCGCGCGGTGCGCGGTGCCGAAAGCATCCATCACGAACACGTCGCACAGCGCGGCGTACTTCTTCGACAGCGCCTCGTCGTCGCTCTTCTCGCCGACGTTCATCCTGCAGTTTTCGAGCAGCACGATCCGGCCCGGGGCGACATCGACGCCATCCACCCAATCCTTCACCAGCGGGACATCCACGCCCAGCAATCCGGACAACCGCGCCGCGACCGGCGCCAGCGAATCGGCCTCGCTCCACACGCCTTCCTTCGGACGGCCGAGGTGCGAGGTCACCATCACCGCCGCGCCTTTTTCCAAGGCCAGCCTCAGCGTGGGCAACGATGCGGTGATGCGCTGCCCGGAGGTGATGCGGCCGGCCTCGATGGGCACGTTCAGATCCTGGCGGATCAGCACGCGCTTGCCGGCGAGGTCGAGATCGGTCATGCGGACGATGGACATGGTGGCTCCGGTGCGGAAACAGGCGTCTATTGTCCCGGCTCGGCGCGCGCCCGGCAAACCGGATCCCGCCCATGCTTCCCCCGGGAGCGGCGTCGGTCGCGACGGAATCCTGCCATGGACGGGAATCGCGGCCGACGCCGCTCCCGCAAGTCCGCAGGGTTCGATGGATCAGGCGCTTTCCGGCGGAGCCTTCTGCCGCAGCAGGCTGAAGGCGAACCCTGCGACCAGCAGGGCGCCGCCCACCAGCAATCCCCACAACAGCCAGGTCTTCCAGTCGCGCTCGACCACCGGTTGCAGCGCCGCGTCCCCAGCCAGGATTTCCGCCGATCCGATGCTGGCGGTGGCGGGCTCCCAATCCGGACCCCGCTCGCTGCGCAGGGCCGCCAGCATAGGCGCCAGCGACGAATCGGTGCGTGATGCGCGTGCGCTGCCGGCGGCCAGGGCATACGGGGGTTCCCCCTGCGCCAGGAACGCCAGTGTCTCCGGACGATAACCGAGGCGCAGCACCGGCGTTTCCTCCGCGCCCAATGGCGTGGCCGAAGACAGCCGCCAGTAGCGGTCGCGCACCGTCCCCGACAATGCTTGCGCAGGAGAGCGTTCGACCCGCCCGGCCGACTGCAACTGATAAGCGATCCAGGGACCGGTGCGGGTCCGCCATGGCGCATCGACCGCATCGCGACTTTGCAGGGTCCACTGGCGGGTATCGTTGCCGCCGGTATCCACGTCCGCCCGCACCATGGGGAAGCGGCCTTCCATCTCGAATTCGAAATGGTCGCGCCCCTGCTCCGTCACCCGTTGCCCCGGCAGGCTTTCCCACTGCCATTCCAGGGCCGGCACGGGCTTGCCCAGTTCCACCTCCACGCCCAGCAACGGCGGCGCCGTTCCCGGCTGCGATGGCAACACGCGCAGGTAACGATGCTCGCTGCCGTTGATGGCCACCCGTCCTTCGCGCAAGCGGTAGCCATGACGGGTCAGGTCCAGCCATGGCGCCTGCGTTTCCAGCACCTGCCAACGGCGCAGGTCGTCGCTGCCCTCCACCCGCAGGGATTGCTCGAATGGCGCCGCGTCTTCGGCCCATTGCAGATGCAATGCACGGACCGGCTCGCGCACACGGCTGGCATCGACCAGCCAGCCAGGCGATGTGCCGGCGCCATGGTTGCCGCCACCGACCTGCGCCTGGATGCGGCGCACGCTGCCGTCTTCCGCCCGCTCGGCGACCAGGGTGATGTCATCGCCCCGCGCGCCGGCCGCGATTGCCGGCAACGCGAACCAGGGCACTTCCGTCCGCACCGGAGGCGCCTCGGGCTGCGCTTTTTCCGCCAGCCATGCCGCCGGCAGGCTTTGCCCATCCGCATTGAACACCTCGATGTCGCGCAAGGCCGGATCCCGCGCCTGCCGGTAGATGTCCCGCTCCAGTTCCACCCGGTACACGCCGGCGTCGTCCTGCGCGGTTTCCAGCACCCACTGTTGCGCGTAGTCGCTGCGCTCGCCGGCCATCGCGGCCAGCGGAACCAGCAGCAGCCCGTACATCTTCTTCATGCGTCTTCTCCCGATTCCTGCTTCGGCGGCGCCGGCGCCAGATAACCCACCACCGTGCACAACAGGCCATAGGCGATGAACGAGGCGATCCCCAGCAAGTCGCCCAAGTGGCCGCGATCGAACAGCACGAGCTTGGCCAGCACCACACCCATCAACACCGCGCCGGCCAGCCAAAGCACCCGCTGGCCGCGACGCGAACCGATCACCCAACCCAGCACGCCCAGCACGCTCCACACCACGGTCAGGCTGGTCTGCACCAGGCTGCTGGACAGCAACACGTCCGGATCCCAGCCCACGCCACCCCAGTGATGCACGGTGCGCAACGTGGCCACGGTGATCAGCAGGAAACCCGCCAGCGGCCATGCCAACGCGCGCACCCGGGGCGGCAATGCCTGCCACGAAGCCCCTGCCGCCAGCGCCAGCACGGCCAGCTGCACCAGTTCCAGCGGGTTGAACAACGGAATCCACGGCAGCGGCGCACTGTCCCCCGCGTGCATCAGCGCCAACACCCACCAGAAACCGAGCACGCCGAACAGCGCCACCTGCAACGGTATCCGCAACGCGTCGAAGCGCTCGCCAACCGGCGCGGACAACCAGCGCCAGCGGAACTGGCTGCATGCGGCCACCAGCAGCCACGGCAACGCGATGCCCGCCATGCGCCAGCCGGCCGCCAGTTCGAAATGCGCACCCAGCCACGACAGCAACAGCGATACCGCCAGCGGCCATACCAGCCACCAGACGAATTGCGCCACGCCGGCCAGGCGATGCCCGCTGCCACGCAGGCACATCAGGCTGCGCACGCCCAGCGCGGCATAGGCCAGCCATGCCCACAGGCCATGGCCGGCGAACGGCTGCCCGTGATCCGCCGCCTGCAGCAGCGCCAACGGCGCCGCCGACACCAGTCCCAGCAAGGTCGTCACCGCCAATGCCGTTGCCGGGCGCCTGCGGTGGACCTCCGCCGCCAGCCAACCGGTCAATGCCGCGAAGGCCAGCAAGGCATCCGCCTGGGTGCTGGCCGGCAGGAAGTTGTTGATCTCGCGCGCGCCGTTGAAGCACCACCACAGCAGGCCCCAGACATAGGCCAGCAGTGCCGCATTGTTGCGCCCGGCATTGCGGAAGCTCCAGGCCGTGGCCAGGCCCGCCAGCGCGATCAGGAAACCGCCCATGAATGCGCCATTGGCAAGGAACGGCTGCACCCACCCGTAGCGCACCGACTCCACCCCGATGAAGTGCGCCACTGCCGCCGCCAGTTGCAGGCCCACACCGCTGACCTGCGGCAACAGCCGCCGCTGGCGCAGGCCCAGCCATACCAGCGCCGCGCCCTCCAGCGCGAACACGCTGGCGGTGGCCTGCGCCGACAGCGCCAACGGCACCGCCAGGGTGGCGAAACCGACCGCCAGCAAGGCATGCGATTGCGCCAGCACGGTGAAGTTCCGGCGCCGCTGCAACAACCACGCCAAAGCCGCGTACACCACTGCCAGGCCCAGCGCGCAGAACGCCAGCGTCAACCGGTCGCCGCGCAACAGGCCCGCCTGCAACGCGAACGCCACCAGCGGCGCACCGAACACCAGGCAGCCATCGATGAAGTCGCGCCGGCCGACCGGCTGCCGCCGCGCGAACAGCACCGGGATCAGCAGGTAGAACGCGAAGAACAGCAGCAGGAACGGTTGCGTGCTGGCGAATTTGTCCGGACGGTAGTCCAACACGCCCCACAGCGTGCCTATACCGAAGGTGAAAGCGAACCCCAACAGGTTCAGCACCCGCCACGAACGCCACCATGCAATGCAGAAAATGGCGGCATTCAACAGCGCGTAATACGAAAACAAGGCGACATGGTTGCCGCTGCCGGTGGACAGCCAGATCGGCGCCAGGAAACCGGCGAGGATCGCGAACACGGCCAGCGCCCTGGCGTTCTGCGCCACCGCCAGCACGCCCGCGCCCGCCACCAGCACGATGCTCAGCGCGAAGGCCGCGCCCGCCGGCATCAATGCGTGCAACTTGAATGCCGCGAACACCGTCAGCAACAGGATGCCGATCGCCCCGCCCTGCAGGCTCAACGCGAAGGCGCGGTTGCTCTCCCGCTTGCGCCACGCGAAACCCAGCGCCGCCAGCGCCGCCGCGGCCACGCCGGCCAGGCGCAGTTCGATGGGCAGCGTCAGCCAGCCCTGATCGCTGGCGTACTTGAGCAGCGCGGCCACGCCGGCGAACAGCACCAGCATGCCGATCTTCACCGGCACGTTGCCCACGGTGAACCAGCGCTTCACCGCGCGCGCTGCCACAGTGAACACACCCGGCCCGGCGGGCGGTACAGGCTGAGCCTGCGCCGATCCTGACGTGCCGCTCCGCATGGCAGCCGCTGCCGGCAACGGAGGCGGCAGCGGCACGGCGGCGGCAGAAGGCGGGGGCACGGATTCACGGACCGGAGGGACCGGCTCCGGAACGGGCGGCGTGAACACCTGAAGGTCCGGTTCACGCGCAGGAGCTGCCGGCACTGCCTGAGGCTCGGCGACGGCGCGCTCCTCCGCAGCCTCCCGCTCCCGAGGGGCTTCCGCCACGGTTTGCCGAAGCGCCACGGCCGCTTCCAGATCCGCCACCCGGCGCTTGAGTCCGCTGATGGATACCAGCGCCACGACCAACAATACCGGTACCGCAAGCAACCCCAGCACCAGCAACAGAATCAGGCCTTCCATCGATTTTCTTCTCCCTCTCCAGGCTTTGCCGCGCACGGATCCGGCATCACCTTACCGCACAAGGCCGGTCCCGGATCAAGACACCGCGGGACCGGTGGCGAGCGTATCCTCGATCGCCTCGAAGGCAACCGGAATATGTGCCAGACGGCGCAATACCGAACGCTCGGCACGGGTACCGAGGCGTTCGAACAACAGCAGATCGGCCGGCCACCACAACGCCACCCAGCCCACGATCACGAACCCTTCGCCCAGGATGGTGGCGAGATTGGAATCGAGCCTGTCCATCAGCCACCTGGCAAAAATAGATGCCGCCAGCACCAGCAGGCCGATCACCAGCGCAACCCGTCCGAGCCGCATCTTGCGCCGCAGCTTCCATTCGATGCGTTGTTGCTCCCTGGAGAAATGCGCATGTATCGCCTGGGTGATTTCCGGCAGGTTCCCGCGCATCGTCTCCGGCCCGCGCAACAGCAACGTCAGCGGCTCGCCGGCAGGGTGTTCGTCGACCGATTCGATCAGATAGGCCTCGGCGTCGCGGTCCAGCGCCTTCTCGCGGAACGGCGCCGGATCCAGCGAATCGAACAATTGCAACATTGAATTGACGCGGATTTCGATAGTGGCCATGGACACCCCGTGATCGCGAACGAATCGCCTGGTTACGCATATGAAAACGCCCCGTGGAAACGGGGCGTTGTTTCTGCTGCGGGCGAAATCGGCGGCATCACTTCGCCGCGACGACCTTCACCATTTCCAGGCATTTGTTGGAGTAGCCCCACTCGTTGTCGTACCAGCTGACCAGCTTGACGAACGTCGAGTCAAGCGCGATGCCGGCATCGGCATCGAACACCGAGGTGCAGGTCTCGCCGACGAAATCGGTGGCCACCACCTTGTCCTCGGTGTAGCCCAGCACACCCTTCAGCGCGCCTTCGCTCTGCGCCTTCACCTCGGCCTTGATCTCGTCGTAGGTCGCCGGCTTTTCGAGCTCCACGGTCAGGTCGACCACCGACACGTCGCTGGTCGGCACGCGGAACGCCATGCCGGTGAGCTTCTTGTTGAGTTCGGGGATCACCACGCCCACGGCCTTGGCCGCGCCGGTGCTGGACGGGATGATGTTCTCCAGGATGCCGCGTCCGCCGCGCCAGTCCTTGCTGCTCGGGCCGTCCACGGTCTTCTGCGTGGCGGTGGCCGCGTGCACGGTGGTCATCAGGCCGCGCTTGATGCCCCACTTGTCGTTGATCACCTTGGCCAGCGGCGCCAGGCAGTTGGTGGTGCACGAGGCGTTGGAGATGATCGCCTGGCCCGCATAGGTCTTGCAGTTCACGCCGAACACGAACATCGGCGTGTCGTCCTTCGACGGCGCCGACAGGATCACCTTCTTCGCGCCGGCATCGATGTGCTTCTGCGCGGTGTCCTTGGTCAGGAACAGGCCGGTGGATTCGATCACCACGTCGGCGCCCACTTCGTCCCACCTCAGGTTGGCCGGGTCGCGTTCCTGGGTAAGGCGGATCTTCCTGCCGTTGACGATCAGCGTGTTGCCTTCCACCGCCAGCGTGCCCTTGAAGCGGCCGTGCACGGAGTCGTACTGCAGCATGTAGGCCAGGTAATCCGGATCGAGCAGATCGTTGATGGCGACGATCTCGATGTCGTTGCCGAAGTTCTGCACGGCCGAACGCAACACGTTGCGCCCGATGCGGCCAAACCCGTTGATGCCAACCTTGATCGTCATTGCTCCGGACTCCTGCTGTCGCGCCCCGGGCGCGGATAGGTGATAGGGGGAGCACATTCTAACAGGCCGCCATTCGCGGAATCGCGGCCGACATTGATCAGGATCAAGGCGGCCCCGGAAACACGGGCCGAGACTTGCGCCATCACGATTCCCAACCCGAGCAAGCAAGCATGAAGAAGATCCTGATCCCCTCCCTCCTGGCCGTTTCGCTGGCCGGGGCCGCCCTGCCCGCCTTCGCCCAGTCCAAGGGCGACTGGACACTGGGCATCGGCGTGCACCAGGTAGCCCCCAAGTCCAACAACGGCTCCCTTGCCGATGGCGCCCTGCACCTGGACATCGGCAACAGCGCCCGGCCGACCGTCACCTTCGAATACTTCGTCCGCGACAACCTGGGCGTCGAAGTGATCGCCGCGCTGCCGTTCGAGCACGACATCAACATCGAAGGCCTTGGCCGCGTGGGCAGCACCAAGCACCTGCCGCCCACGGTTTCGCTGCAATACCACTTCAACGGCAACGGCCGGGTCGCCCCGTTCGTCGGCGCCGGCGTCAACTACACCAAGTTCTTCAGCGAGACGGCCCGCGGCGCGCTGGCCGGCAGCGACCTCTCGCTGCGTGGTTCCTGGGGCGCGGCGCTGCATGCCGGCCTCGACTTCAAGGTCAGCGAGAAGGGTGCCGTGCGCGTGGATGCGCGCTGGATCGACATCGACAGCCGCGTCCGCCTGGATGGCGCCGAGTTGGGCACCGCGAACGTCGATCCGCTGGTCTATGGCGTGGCCTACGTCCTGAAGTTCTGAGCGGTACCGGTTTCGGAGCGGGCCGTGTCGGTCTAAAGTGACCGGCATGGCCCACTTTTTTTCCCGCAAACCCCTCTTTCCGGCTCCGCGCAAATCCGCGCGCGGGGCCTTCGTGCCGTTTTTCCTTGCCATGCTGGCCGTTCTGGCACCGGTGCCGGCCATCGCCTGGGGAACACTGGGGCATCGCCTGGTCGCTCTCCTTGCCGAAGAGGAACTGGACCCGCAGGCGCGCGCCGAGATCATCGCCCTGCTCGCTGGCGAGCCCGACCCGAGTCTGGCCGGCATCGCCAACTGGGCCGACGAGTTGCGCGGCAGCGATCCCGATCTGGGCCGCAAGTCCGCGCGCTGGCATTACGTCAACGTGGGCGAGCACGATTGCCGCTATGACGCCGAACGCGACTGCCCGGGCGGCAACTGCGTGGTCGAAGCGATCCCTGCGCAAACCGCGATCCTTGCCGACCGCGCCCGTTCGAAACAGGAACGGCTGCAGGCGCTGAAGTTCGTGGTCCATTTCATCGGCGACGTGCACCAGCCGATGCACGCCGGATACGCGCACGACCGTGGCGGCAACGATTACCAGGTCAACTACGAAGGCAAAGGCAGCAACCTGCACTCGCTGTGGGACAGCGGCCTGCTCAACCATGCCGGGCTGAGCGAAGCGGACTGGCTGCAACGGCTGCGCGCACAGCCGTCCCCCACGCAACTTTCGTCCACGATGACGCCTCCGTCCGTCACCTGGGCAGAGCAATCCTGCGCCATCGCCACGCGGCCAGGCGTCTATCCGAACGGCCACGTGCTCGACTGGACGTACTACGCCACCCACCTGCCCATCGCCGAATCGCAACTGCGCCTGGCCGGCGCGCGACTGGCGCAAACGCTCAACATGGCCCTGCAAGCAGCCCCGTAGGAGCGACGTCAGTCGCGACCACCAAGACTAAACGGCCTTGGCCACGGATGACGCGGATCAACGCGGAAAAGGCTTTATCCGTGGGAATCCGCGTCATCCGTGGCTTTACCGCTTCCCCCGGCTCCCGGTCGCGACTGACGTCGCTCCCACGGGAATGGCAATTTCTCATCCAATCACAAGCGGCGCGGGCGCGCCCATGGGCGCTGCTGCCGTCCGCCTTCGTCTATGCTCGCACTTCGATTATCCGGAGGTTCGTTCATGCGACGCACGACTTTCATGCTACCCATCGCGCTTGCGCTGCTCGCCGTCCATTCCACTTCGGCATATGCGGCCACAACCGAGCGCAAGGTGGAAGGCAACCGCACCATCGAGAGCATCCCGGCCATTCCCGCCGGACTGGTCGAGCAGCTCGACCGTTACCAGAATACGCGCGGCGCCGGCGTGGGCGGCTGGACCCAGGATGGTTGCCTGCTGATCAGCACCCGCTTCGGCGAAACCGTGCAGGCGCACCGCGTGTGCCAGCCGCTGGGCATGCGCGAACAGTTGACCTTCCATCCCGAACCCATCGGCATCGGCGGCACCGCGCCCGCCAGGTCCGGGCGCGATGGCTTCGTCTTCAGCAAGGACGCGGGCGGCGACGAATTCTGGCAGTTGTACTGGTTCGACCTGGCCACCCGCGAAACCACCCGGCTCACCGATGGCAGCCGCTCCCAGAACCGGGGTGCGCTGTTTTCCCATGATGGCCGGCAATTCGCCTGGAGCAGCAATGTCCGCAACGGCGCCGACACCGATGTCTGGGTGAAGGACCTGGCCACCGGCGAATCGCGCCCGGTGGTCACGGCCGGGGGGAGCTGGAGCGCGCTGGATTTCTCGCCGGACGGCAACCGCTTGCTGGTGAGCAAGTACGTCTCGATCAACGAGTCCCATCCAGGCGAGGTTGACCTGTCCAGCGGCGAACTGCGCCTGTTCCCGGTGGACGGCGGCAAGGCCGCATTCGGCGGCTTCCGCTATTCGCCCGATGGCAAGGGCGTGTTCTACGTCTCGGACGAGGACGTGGACGGGCGGCCCCAGGAATTCCGCACGCTGCGTTACCACGCCCCCGGGATGGGCGCGCCGAAGCTGATCAGCGGCCACATTCCCTGGGATGTGCGGGGCTTCACCCTCTCCGAAGACGGCCGCCACCTGGCCTATACCACCAACGAAGGCGGCATCTCGAAACTGCACGTCCTGCGCCTGCCCGACCTGAAACCGGTCGCCTTGCCGGAATTGCCCGTGGGCCTCATCGGCGGCGTGGAGTTCTCGCCGGACGGCCAGCGCATCGGACTGTCGCTCAACACCGCCACCTCGCCCAGCGACGCCTACGTCATCGACCTGGGCAAGGCGACGCTGGAGCAATGGACCCGCAGCGAGATCGGCGGTCTCGACGCGACGGCGTTCAACGCTCCGGCACTGATCCACTACCCCAGCTTCGACGAAGTGGACGGCAAGCCGCGCCTGATCCCGGCGTTCTTCTACACGCCCGATGGCCCGGCCCCGGAAGGCGGATTCCCGGTGCTGATCAACATCCACGGCGGCCCGGAGGCACAATCGCTGCCGGCCTTCAATCCCACCATCCAGTTCCTGCTCAACGAACTGGGCGTGGCGGTGCTGGTGCCCAACGTGCGCGGTTCCAGCGGTTACGGCAAGACCTACCTGCAACTGGACAACGGCCTGCTGCGCGAGGATTCGGTGAAGGACATCGGCGCGCTGCTGGACTGGATCGCCGGACAGCCGGAACTGGATGCCGGGCGCGTGGGCGTGTACGGCGGCAGCTACGGCGGCTACATGGTGCTGGCTTCGCTGATGCACTACAGCGACCGCATCCGCGCCGGCATCGACGTGGTCGGCATCTCGCATTTCCGCACCTTCCTGGAGAACACCGAGAGCTACCGCCGCGACCTGCGCCGGGCCGAATACGGCGACGAACGCGATCCGGAAATCGCCGCGTTCTTCGAGAAGATCGCCCCGCTCAACCACGCCGACCGCATCACCTCGCCGCTGTTCGTCGCCCAGGGCCGCAACGATCCGCGCGTGCCGTGGACCGAGGCCGAACAGATCGTCAAGGCGGTGCGCGGCAACGGCCAGCCTGTGTGGTACCTGGAATTCGACGACGAAGGCCACGGCTTCCGCAAGAAGACCAACAGCGATTACTTCAACGCCGCCTCGATGCTGTTCTGGCAGCAGCACCTGCTGGGAGATAACGAGTAATCGGCTGCGGACAGCGCCTACGCGCGCATGGCGTGGATGCCATGCGCGCCGGCGTCAGGGCCCTCCGGGATTTCGATCCGGGCGCGACCGGCCCGGTATCGGACTCCGTTTCAGCGTGCCGTTTCGCGCGGCACCACTTCCACATCGACGCGCACGCCATCGCGCAGCACGAGCATCGGAACCGCGTTGCCCGGCTGAAGCTCCTTGAGCAGGTCCGAGTAGTGGCGCAGGTCGCGGACCTCATGCCCATCCACTTCGACCAGCAGATCGCCCTCGCGCAGTCCGGCGGCGAGCGCGGCCGAATCGGGCAATACCCGCTCCACCCGCACGCTCGTGCCGGTATGCCCGAAATCCGGCATCAGGCCGAACGAGACGCGACGTGCGGCACCCGATGAAGGCGAGGACAACCGGAACACGCCCGCCGACGGTCTTTGCGGACGCGTCGTCAGATCGCGAACCAGCGCTGCGACCAGTGCCTTCACTTCGGCCAGTCCAGCACGGTCGATGCGGTCGGCAGTATCGGTGGGGCGGTGGTAGTCGGCGTGTCCGCCGGTGAAGATCTGCACGGCGGGAATATCCCGGTTGATGAAGCTCTGCTGGTCGGAGCCGCCGGCGCCTGCCGCCAGGGACCTGGCCGCGACACCGCTTGCGCGAGACGCCGCCGCGATCAAGGGCTCCCAATCGGGCGAGGTTTCGGTACCCAGCACCTGCACCGGACCGTCGCCCAACCGCCCTACCATGTCCAGGTTGACGTTCGCCACGATGCCCTGCGCTGCCGCACCAGGAGCACTCAGGAAATGGCGCGAACCGACCGCTCCGTTCTCCTCACCGGAAAACGCCGCCAGCACCAGCGTTCGCGGCAACGGCGCCGAGGCCAGTTCATGCGCCAGCCCGATCAGCACCGCCACACCGCTGGCATTGTCGTCGGCGCCGGGATGGATCGCACCGCGCTCTTCCTCGCGCGGCGCGAAGCGCCCCCTGCCCAGATGATCGTAGTGCGCGGACACCACGACCTTCTCCCCCGCCAGGCGCGGATCGCTGCCCGGCACCACGGCAACGACGTTGTGCGCCGCCGCCACCCGGCCTTCGCCCAGCGGCACCTCGAAGCGCTGCAGATACCCGCCCTCTTCGCCGCCCGGCGCGACGCCGGCCTCGCGAAAATGCACGGCGATATAGTCGGTGGCCGCATCGTGCCCCGAGGTGCCCGGTTCGCGCCCCTCGCGTTCGTCCGCGGCCAGCCAGTCGACGTGCCGCCACAAGGCATCGCCGTCCGTTGCCGGCGATGCCTGGGCTGCCGCCGTCGCGAACAACCAGGCAAGCAGCAGCGAATATCCCGGCCCGCGCGGACTCCGCATGCGCTCAGCCCCCGGCCGCCGGATCCAGCAGGTCCGGATTGCCCTGCACCGGCACGCCCCAGGCATCGCCGAAGGGCTGCGCATTCTCCGGACCGATGCTCAGCGAAGACACGTCCTGCACGAAAGTGGCGAGTCCGCGCTTGCCGTCATCCTCCGCGAAGCGGGCGAACAGCAGCTTGGTACCGTCCGGTGACAGCGCAGGGAACCCGTTGAAGCCCTCTGCGAACGTCAACCGCCTGGGCTCGCCGCCAGCGAAATCGCCCAGATAGATCGCCCAGTCGGAAGGCGTCTTGCCATGCACATAGACGAAATGCCGCCCGTCCGGCGCCGGGAAAGGCGCCCAGTTTCGGTGGCTGTCGAAGGTATGCTGACGCAGGTCGGTACCGTCCTTGCGGATGGTGAACAGGGTCATCGGCGTGGGGCTCACGTTGCCGAAATCCTCCCGCTTCCACGCACGGAACAGGATGCGGTCGCTGTCCGGCAGGAAGAACGCGCCGCCTTCCTGCCATTCGTCGGTGAAGGTGATCTGGCGCTGGTTGCCGCCGTCCGCATCGGCCACCCACAGGTCCATCTTGCCGTCGGTCTGGCGGCCGAACAGGATCGTCTTGCCGTCCGGCGACACCGACACCTCGGCGTCGTACTGGGTGTTGTCGGTGATGCGGCGGATGTTGCCGCCCTCCAGGTCGGAGATGTAAAGCTCCGCGCCCTGCGGATAGTCCTTCTCGTTGGACCAGTCGCCGGGCGGAAGGTCCGGGTGGTCGCGGGTCGAGGTCCAGATCAATTGCTTGCCGTCCGGGAAGAAGTACGAACAGGCGTCCTGGCCCTGATCGTTGATGCGGCGGATGTCGGTGCCCTCGTCGGTGAAGGTATAGGTCAGCGAACCGAATGCGTCACGCGGGGTCTTGCCGGCGAGTTCGTCCTGGGTCTGCGCGATCACGTGGTAACTGTCCGGCCCGTAATAGGCTTCCGCCGCGTACGGGATGTTGGGAATCCTTCGTACCGGCAGTTCACCTTCCACGCCATCGTTCCATTCCAGCCCGGTCTTCGCCGCGGTGGTACCGGACGCCGGCGTCTCCGGCGGCGCGGACTGGCGGCAACCACCGGCCAGCAGCGCGCCCAGCAACAATGCAAGTGAGGTCACTTCGAATGGTTTCATGGTGTCGGATTTCCAGTGGGTGAAGGGGATACGGCGAAATGCCGGTCGGTCAATGCGTGCAGGAACGCTTCCAGGTCGTCCTTTTCCTGCTCGCTCAGATTCAGGGGCCGGTCCAGCAACGGATCGCGGTTGATGCTGGCGATGCCGAAGGCGTTCGGATCGTCGTAGTAGTCGATGACTTCGCGCAGCGTGGCGAACATGCCGTTGTGCATGTACGGCGCAGTGATCGCGATATTGCGCAGGCCCGATACCTTGAACCGGCCCAGGTCCTCGGCCAGCCCGGTGATGGCGCCGCGACCCGGATCGTCGAGCGCCCTCCCGTCGTAGAGGCCGATGTTGCGGGTCTGGTCGGAAGTGAAGTCCTCGCCGATGTGGCAGCTCAGGCACAGCGCCTTGCCGCGGAACAGGGCGCGCCCGCGCAGGGCTGACGCGGACATGGCGCTGCGGTCCCCGGCGACATAGTCGTCATAGGGCGTATCCGAGGTTTCCAGCGTCTTCTGGAACGCGGCCAGCGCGCGCGCCAGCGTGTCCGCATCCGGCCCGCCGCCGGCCAGGCGCGGGAACCATTGCGAATAGCGAGGATCGGCGCGCAGGCGGGCCACGGCTTCGGCCACCGGAAGATCCATTTCGTCGGGCTCGGCGATGGGCACCAGCGCCTGTTCTTCCAGCGAACCCGCGCGCCCGTCCCAGAAGAAATCCAGCCGCCCGCGCATGTTCATCACCGAAGGCACGTTGCGGCGGGTGGGCTTGCCGTCGATGCCGATGCTCAAGGCGCGGTCGTCCGCATACGCGCGCTCGGGACGGTGGCAACTGGCGCAGCTCAGGCTGCGGTCGCGCGACAGGATGGGGTCGTGGAACAGCGCCTGCCCCAGTCCCGCCAAGTCTTTCGGTGCGGCCTCGGCGGCTGGCGCGGTGCGCGCCCATGCCGCCGCGCAAGCAATGGCCAGCGCCAGCGACGCCACCCCGCATGCACGCCTTGCGTGCACTTCAGCCCCGCCCGTCATGGGCCGCCTGTTGCTGCACCCGTTCCGCGGGCGCTTCGTCCAGCAACTGATCGATGGTGCGGTTGAAGCGATAGACGAATTCTTCGTAATGCGGGCCGGTGTCCTGGCTGCTGAATCCAGTATGGATTTCGCGCACGCGCCCCTGGCGATCCAGGAAGATCGTGGTCGGATACGCCAGCACCTTGTTCAGCCGCGGCAGCTTCGCGCTGGCCTCGGTCTTGTCCAGCGAACCGCCGTAGAGGATCGGATAATCCACGCCGACCGAATCGCGGAACAATTCCAGCGCCGGGCGCGCCAGTTCCAGCGTGTCCTCGGCCTCGAAGGCAATCCCCACCACTTCAACGCCGCGCGCCTGGTTCTGCCGGTGCCACGGCGCCAGGAAGCGGCTTTCGTCCACGCAGTTGGGGCACCAGGTCCCCAGCACCTGGATCACCACCACCTTGTCGTGGAAACGCGGATCTGACAACGCCAGCGGAAGCCCGGAAAGATCCGGGAACTCCAGTTCCAGCGGCTGTTCCCGCTCCGATACCGTGGTCAGGGTATACGGGTCCGGCAACCGCGCATCGTCGTCCAGTTGGCCGCTGAACTTGAGCGTGATGAAACCGCCGAAGGCCAGTGTGCCTTCGATGCCGCCCTGCCCGTCCAGCCGGCCGCGCAGGTAGACCGGCGCGGGACCGGTGAACCCGGACAGGAACAACTCGTCGCCGATCAGATTGCCTTCCAGTTCGCGCGAGTCGCCCACCACCGTCAACAGCACGCCGGTCACGCGATTGCCCTGCTGGCGCAGTTCGGCGATCTGGTCCGGTGCGGGCCGCTTGGTCACCGTGGCGATCCGCCACTTGCCGGTGGCGTCGGCATCCTGCTCCGCATCGTCCTCGACGAAACGATGGCGCTCTCCTTTCCGGGCCCGGAATGGCAGATCGAATGCCTGGCGGTTGGAGGCGAGGTTGCGGAACAGGCCCGCCAATTGCCCGTCCGCTTCCTGTTCCAGCACCAGTTCGGTATTGAACGTCCCCAGCCTTGCCACCCATTCCCCGGGAGAGCGTTCGACCAAACGGTAGTTGTCCCGGCGACTGCCATTGAGCAGGGTCAGGACCGTTCCTTCGGTTTCCCGCGCAATTTCGAAATTGAACGGGACCGGATCATCGTTGAGGGTGAACTCCCCGCGCCACGCCCCTTCCGGCAGCGGCTCGGCGCCCACGGAGGACACCCAGGCCAGCATCAGCCAGCCCAGTGCCATCGACCACGCGAATGGATGCCTGCGCATGTCCCTGCCCTCAGAAGCGTGCGCGGAACGTCAGGCCCACGCTGCGCAGATCGCCGTAGCTGACTGTGTAGCGCCACGGGAAGATCGTGTTCGTCGTCGACGTCACGCCGTCGATGGTGTTGTTGAAGGCCACTTCGCGGTAGGCCGCCACCGGCTTGTGCGAATCGAGCAGGTTGGTGGCCCACAGTTCGAACTGGTAGCGTCCCGAATCCAGACCGACGCGCAGATTGACATTGACCCTGTCCGGCAACCAACTGTCGTTGTCCGGACCGATGTACTGCCTGCTCTGGTAGCTGGCATCCGGACGAATGTAGTAGTCGTACTGGCCGAATGCCGCCTGCTGCCAGTTCAAACGACCGTTGAACTGCCACCTAGACTGCCGCGGCAGCCATTGCCCGGAGATGTCGCCGTCCGGGCGGAACCGCTCGAAATCCTTGAACCCGTCCATCTGCGCGGCGCCGAACCGCGCATGCGTGTAGGCGCCGCCGAAGGTGGCGGTGAAACCGTCGGCGATGACGGTCTGGAAGGAGGCCTTGATGCCCTTGGAGACCGCATCGCCGGCGTTGACCTTCAACACCACCGGCGGGGTGTAACTGACGTCGGTCTGCGGCAGCACGATGTCCGTCCAGTCGATGTAGAACAGCGAAACGTCGGCGGAAATGCGACCGTCCAGAAACAGACCCTTCAGGCCGACTTCGTAGCTCCAGTTGGACTCCGGATCGTACGGCCTGTAGACGAACACGCCCGAGTTGGTGCTGCTGGAGAACCCGCCGCTCTTGACCCCGCGCGCCACCGATCCATAGAACAGCAGGTTATCGGCCGCGCTGTAATCCAGGCTGAGGCGCGGCGTGAAGTAACTCCAGCTTCCGCTTCCGGTGTTTCCGTCCAGATTGTCCTCGAACGAACGCTTCTCGCGCGTGTAACGCAACTCCGCGCGTCCGGTCAGGCGCTCGGTGAAATCCGATTCGACATGCCCGAACCAGGCCAGGCTGCGGGCACGGTCGCGCGAGAATTCTTCGGGGTCCACGCCGGCATCCGGGCCGAACCAACTGCCGAAGATGTCGTTGCCGATGGAGATGAAGAACGGGACGCCGGGCACCCGCGGATACAGGCCCAGGCTATCGGACGGGATAGGGTCCACCGCAATCACGTTGCCGCCGCCGGCCTTCTGGTTCTGCCGGCCGTAGTAGACGCCGACGGAGCCGCGCAACGGACGGTCCTGTGGCGTGGTGAAGCGGATTTCCTGGCTGATGTCCTCGGTGCGCTTGGGATCGTTGGGTTGCAACAGGCCCGTATAGAACGTCGCCGGCCCGGACGCGGTGTGATACACGAACGGAGTCGACTGGTCGCCGCCATTGCGCGCCAGATCCAGCGTGGCGTGGTGGCTGACATACGAATAGCCGGTCAGCGCAGTCAGGACGCCATGGTCGGTGCTCCAGGCAAGATTGAACTGGCCGCGCCAGAGTTCGCGGTCGTCGCCGGCGGCTTCTTTCAGCACCCTGCGCTTGTTGTCGTCCAGCGAAGGCAATTGACCGTGGACGTTCAGCGGCTTGCCGGCCGAACTCGGCTCGGCATCGGCCAGGATCGCCTGCTGCGCCGGATTGTCCAGATGATCGCGCGAATGGTAGAACGACAACGTCGCATCCAGGTTCGACGTGGGCGTCAGACGCAGCGCGCCGGACACGCTGCGGTAACGATGGCCACCGATGTCGTCGCCTCCGCTCGGATTGACGTTGTCCCAGGAACCGTCCCAGTCGTCGTAGGCCACCGCGATGCGCCCGGCCAGCAGGCCCGGCGCCAGCGGCCCGCTCAGGCTGCCCTTCAGTACCTGCCGCCCGCGGTCGCCCAGGGTCACCTCGCCCTTGCCGCTGAACGTGTCGGTCGGCTTGGCGGTGATGATGTTGATCGCGCCGCTGAAACTGTTGCCGCCATACAGCGCGCTTTGCGGACCCTTGACCACTTCGATCCGCTCCACGTCGATCTGGTTGAAGCCCAGCGCCCGTCGTGCCGGAACCAGCACGCCGTCGACGAAGATCGCGGTATTGGGTTCGCTGTCGGTCAGATTGACCTGTGAAACGCCGCGCACGACCGGAGCCGGAAGGAAACCGGCCTGGTAGCTGGCGAACGTCAGGCCAGGCGTCTGGCCGGCGATGGCGTCCAGGCTGTTGATGCCGAAGCCATCGATCTCTTCGGCGGTGAATGCGGTGATCGCCAGCGGGATGTCGAGCAGGCGCTCTTCCTCCTTGCGTGCCGTGACCACCACCTTGTCCAGGGTAGTGGCGGATTCGACGCTTCCCCGCGACGGAGAACCGGCAGCGGATACCGGCGTTGCCACGGCGGCCTGCTTCAACCTGACCGTACCCGTGCCCACGGATTCCCAGGCCAGGCCGCTTCCTTCCAGCAATCCCGCCAGCGCGTCCGCAGCGCTGCGCGCGCCGGTCACGCCTTTGGATTGTTTTCCGGCCACCAACTCCGGGGTATAGACGATCTGCAAGCCACTTTGCTCACCGAACCGGCTCAGTACAGTGGCCAATGGCCCGGCTGCGATATCGAACTGTTGCAGTACATCGCTCTGCGCCTGCTGTGCATATCCCGCATGCGGCGCCAACGCCAGTACCGCGGTTCCCAGCGCCACGGCCAGGACGTTCCTGTGAAAGCGCCCGTACGCCGGACGCAGAAATGCTTGATTGCGAATGCCGCTCATTGATGTCCCCGAGAAAAGCCGCCTTCGGTATGAAGCGCGCCCTTACGGGACATCAACGGATGGCTACGCGAAAACCCTACCTTCGGGCGGACAACAGGATGCCGCCGTCGGGTTCCGGTCCGGCGTGCAGCGTCAACGCCGCGGCGAACGCATCGGCGATGCCCTCGTTGTCGCCGATGCGGAAATTGCCGCTGACCCGCAAATCGCCCAGCGCCGGATCGGACAGACGGATCTTGCGCAGGCTGTAACGGTTGGCTTGGTCGATCGCTTCGGCAAGCCGGACGTCCCGGAAATCAAGACGCTTGCGGGTCCAACTGGCGGTCGCATCCAGATCGACGTGGCTAACCTGGATATCGCCGGCGACCGGATCGAACAGTGCCTGCTCGCCCGGCACGAGCACCCGCGCGGCGCCGGTGCCATTCTCGATACGCACGCTGCCCTCGGACAAGGTCACCCGCACTTCGCTTTCTTCCCGCAGCACCTGGAAACGCGTTCCCAATGCGGTCACCCGGCCATCGCCAACGCTCACCACGAACGGCTTGCCCGCATCCCTGGCGACATCGAAGAAGGCTTCGCCCTCATGCAGGATCACCATGCGCAAATGGTCGCCGTACTGCGTCTGCACGCGCGTGGCGGAATTCAGCAGCATCCGGCTGCCATCAACCAGGTCCACATCGTGCTGTCGGCCGACTTCCGTGGCGTAGGTCTCCACCAACGGCACCGACGCGGGCCGCATGGCGTGGAACCCCACCGCCGCAGCGATCAGCGCCAGACATGCCGCAAACGCCAGCGTCGCGTTCCGGCTCCTTGCCAGACCGGCCTTGGATTCCGATCCGGCCTCCGCCCGCAGGCGCTGCGAAAAGCGCAAGCCCTCCAGCTCGTTCCATAGCGTTTCGGCAGCCTCGTAGGCTGCACGATGGCGCGGATCGGCAGCCAGCCATCGCTGGAACTCCTCTCCTGACCTGAACCTTTCGTCCGTATCGCGGCGACGCACCAGCCAGTATTCGGCCTGCTCGCGGATCGGATCGTGTTCGCTGGCTCCGGACATATCCCCAACAACGTGGCAGGCGCCGACAACCCTACCCTCCGATGAGTATCGAGGGCCGACGCTGTGCGGATTCTGTCAGACCGGAGCGATCACGTACATGGCGGACATGCATGGACACCCGGTGAGGGGACGATCATCATTCGGCATCGCCCACCTGCTGGCGACACCGCGCCAGGGCCTGCACAAGATGCTTCTCCACCATCTTGACCGATATGCCGCAGCGTTGCGCCACTTCGGCATTGCTCAGCCCCTCGATCCGGCTGAGGACAAACACGCGCCTGCATTTGGGCGGCAACTTCAGAATGGTTTGCTCGAGCTTCCGAAGCCGTTTTCTACTGGAGAAATGCGCTTCCTGGGTAGGCAGGCTGGCCGGCAACTGGACGTCATCGAGGGCAACATGCCGTTCGACCGCATGCGTACGGCTCCAGCGCCAGTGATCCGTCAACAGGTTCTGCGCGATCCGGAACAGTAGCTTCCGCAATCCCTCCTCATTTTCGCTGCTGCGATAGCCTAGCAGCCGGACAAACGCTTCCTGCGCTATGTCGGCAGCGTCCTGCTCCGGCACGCGGCTGCGCAGGTATCCAAGAAGATCGGCGCTGTATCGTCCTGCCAGTGATTCCAGATTGTCCGGGGCATCCTTCTCCCGCCCTGCGAATGCAGGTCGCAATGCAATATGACCCATGGCGTTATGGCTCGTGGTGGCCGACAACGAACATCGGCCGTGTGGGGACTCCAGCATCCATGCACGAGCCCCGTGCGACTAATTGAAAATAACCATAGCCATATGTCCATTGCGAATGTCGCCCTCTTTTCCACGCTGGATGCATGCCAACCCGGTATCCGCATGCATAAAAAAACGGGAGCCGCATGATGCGGCTCCCGGACGGTCCACTCTGGCGGAAAGCGGATCAGCGCAGCGACTTCACCGCTTCGACCACCTTGTCCACGGTGATGCCGAAATGCTTGTACAGATCGGCGGCCGGCGCGGATGCGCCGAAGCTGTCGATACCGACCACCGCGCCGTCCAGGCCCACGTACTTGCGCCAGAAATCGGTGACCGCCGCTTCCACCGCCACGCGCTTGCGCACGGCATTGGGCAGCACCGATTCGCGATAAGCCGCATCCTGGCGGTCGAACACGTCGGCCGAGGGCATCGACACCACGCGCACTTTCACACCTTCGGCGGCCAGCGCCGCGCGCGCTTCCATCGCCAGTCCGACTTCCGAGCCGGTGGCGATCAGGATCACTTCCGGCGTACCGCCCTCTGCCTCGGCCAGCACGTAGCCGCCACGCGCGATCTGCTTCACCTGCTCGTCGCTGCGCGCCTGATGCGGCAGGTTCTGGCGGCTGAACACCAGGCAGCTCGGGCCGCCGATGCGTTCGATGGCCGCCTTCCACGACACCGCCGACTCCACCGCATCGCAGGGACGCCACACGTCGTTGTTGGGAATGTAGCGCAGCGAGGCCAGGTGCTCGACCGGCTGGTGGGTGGGACCGTCTTCGCCCAGGCCGATGGAATCGTGCGTGTACACGTGGATGGCATGCGCCGGGATCAGCGCGCTCATCCGCACCGCGTTGCGCGCGTAATCACTGAACACCAGGAAGGTGGCATCGAAGGGAATGAACCCGCCATGCAAGGCCAGGCCGTTGGCGATGGCGGACATGCCGAATTCGCGCACGCCGTAGTAGACGTAGTTGGCATCCGGATCGTCGCCGGCCACGCTCTTGCTGCCCTTCCACAGGGTCAGGTTGGAATGCGCCAGGTCCGCCGAGCCACCCACCAGCTCCGGCAACAGCGGCGCGAAAGCTTCGATGGCCATCTGCGAGGCCTTGCGCGAGGCCACCACCGGGCCTTCGGCCTGCAACTTCGCGATATGGGCATCGGCGGCGGCGGCGAAACCTTCCGGCAATTCGCCATGCGAACGCCGGGTCAGTTCTTCGGCTTCGCGCGGGTAACGCTCGGCATACCCGTCGAAACGGATGTTCCACTGCTCCTCGCGCACCAGCCCCGCGTTGCCGGCACGCCAGCCGTCGCGGATTTCCTGCGGAATCTCGAACGGGGCATGCGGCCAGTCCAGCGCCTGCCGGGTCGCTTCCAACTCCTCCTTGCCCAGCGGCGCGCCGTGGCTGGATTCCTTGCCGGCCTTGTTGGGCGAACCGAAACCGATGGTGGTGCGGCAGCAGATCAGTGTGGGGCGATCATCGGACTTCAACGCGGTCTCGATGGCGGTCTTGATCTCCACCGCGTCGTGGCCGTCGACGTTGCGGATCACCTGCCAGCCATAGGCCTCGAAACGGACCGGGGTGTCGTCGGTGAACCAGCCTTCGGTATTGCCGTCGATGGAAATGCGGTTGTCGTCCCAGAAGCACACCAGCTTGCCCAGGCCCCAGGTGCCGGCCAGCGAGGCGGCTTCGTGCGAGACCCCTTCCATCAGGCAGCCGTCGCCCAGGAACACCCAGGTGCGGTGGTCGACGATTTCGAATTCGGGACGGTTGTAGCGCTGCGCCAGCAGCTTCTCGGCCAGGGCGAAGCCGACCGCGTTGGCCAGCCCCTGCCCCAGCGGACCGGTGGTGGTTTCCACGCCCGGCGTCTCGTGCCGCTCCGGATGCCCGGCGGTCTTGCTATGCAACTGGCGGAAGCGCTTGAGTTCGTCCAGCGGCAGGTCGTAGCCGCTCAGGTGCAGCAGCGCGTAATGCAGCATCGAGCCATGCCCGTTGGACAGCACGAAGCGGTCGCGGTTGAACCAGTCCGGATTGTTGGGGTTGTGGTTGAGGTAGTCGTTCCACAACACCTCGGCGATGTCGGCCATGCCCATCGGCATTCCCGGATGCCCGGAATTGGCGGCCTGCACCGCGTCGGCGGCAAGGAAACGGATGGCGTTGGCGAGCTGGCGGCGGGTAGGCTGCGTCATGGGTCTGGGTCGATGAGGGAGGAGCCGCACGAACGGGCGACCCCTCTATTGTCCCATCCCCGCCTGCCGCTGTCTCGCCTCCAGACATCCGTGCGCCCTGCGCACGGCACCGGAAGGCTGTTGGACGGCCCTTTGCGCGCGGGCCTGCTCAGACCTCGGCCTTGGCCACCGCGTCTTCCGGCAGATCCTCCTCGCCATGCGCCACCAGCGCGGCCAGGGTCAGGTCGCCGGTCACGTTGAGGGTGGTGCGGCACATGTCGAGGAAGTGGTTGACGCCCAGGATCAGGCCGATGCCGATGGGATTGACTCCGACCATCGCGCAGATCAGCGCCACCACCGGCAGCGAACCGGAAGGCACGCCCGCCGTGCCGATGCCGCCCAGGATGCACACCAGCATCACCATGAACTGCTGCCCCAGGGTCAGGTCCACACCGAAGAACTGCGCCAGGAACAGCACGGTGACGCCCTCGAACAGCGCGGTGCCGTTCTGGTTGGCGGTGGCGCCCACGGTCAGCACGAACCGCGACACCCGCGTGGGCAGGCCCAGTTTCTCGTCGGCCACGCGCAACGCGGTGGGCAAAGTGGCGTTACTGGATGCGGTGGAAAAGGCCATCATGATGGCCTCCTGGCTGCCGCGGAAGAACTTCATCGGCGACCACCCGATCAGCTTCAGCGCCGCCGAGTAGGTCACGAACATGTGCAGCGCCAGCGCCAGCACCACCACGCCCACGTAGGCCCCCAGTCGGATCAACAGCTCGAAACCGAATATCGCAGCCAGTTCGAACATGAAGCAGAACACCGCATAGGGCGCCAGCCGGATCACCAGCCCGATCAGGGTCATGGAAATCTCGAAAATGCCGTCGATGCAGCGTTTGAGCGCGGCCGTCGCCGGCGACGGGGTCAGCACCAGGCCCACGCCGAACATCACCGCGAAGAACATCACCGCCAGGATCGAGCCGTTGCTGGACGCCGCATTGATCACGTTGTCCGGCACGATCGACAGCAGCATGTCGATGCCGGTGGCCTGCTCGTCCACGCTGGCCACGATCTGTTCGGCCCGCGCCGCGTTGTCCTCGATCAGGCTTTCCGCCATGCGCGCATCCACGCCCACGCCCGGCTTCAGCCAATTGACCAGCAGCAGGCCGATCAGCACCGCGATGGCGGACAGCACCACCGTATAGCTGAGCGTCTTCCAGCCGATCCGTCCCAGCGAACGGATATCGCCCATTTCCGCGATGCCCGCCACCAGCGCCGAGAACAGCAGCGGCACGATCAGCATGAAGATCAGGTTGAGGAATATCCTGGAGAACGGCGTGGTCACGTAGCGGGTGAAGCCCTGCACCCATCCGGCATCGCCGGCGCTGACGTAGACGATCAATCCCAGGACAAGGCCGGCGACGAAGCCGATGGCCATCTTCCAGTGCAGGGGCATCTTCTGTTTGCGCGCGGCGCTCGCTTCGCTCATGCGGTCTTCCCTCCGGAACAAGAGCCGCAGCTTAGCAAACCCGCCATTTCGCCGACCCTGCCCATGGGCGGGGGCCGGCACCAACCTGATTCGATTCGCTCAGCGTTCCGGGTACAGCGGCGGCAGCAAGCCTGCCGTTGGCGGCGCCCCGGACTCCGCCAGCCACACCGGTCCTTCGCGGAAGGCCTCGCGCAGGGCCTTGCGCGCATGCACGGCATCGCCATCGGCCCAGCGCGCGCGGCGAAGCCGCTCCACCGCCGAACGCTGCGCCGGCTGCGCCAACCGGGCCACCAGCTCGTCCAGCTCGGTCACCGGGGGGCTTGCCATGCCGCACAGTGTTTCCGCCACTTCGTCCAGCGTGCCGGTGTCCAGCGCGCGCTTGAGTTCGGCCCGGGTCCGCACGGCAGCCGACACTCGCGCTTCCTGGCCCAGGGCCGGGCCACGCTGCACGACATGCCGACGACGGCGCAGCGCCCAGGCCAGCGTCAACAGCCACAGCAGGGCAAAC
Source organism: uncultured Pseudoxanthomonas sp. (assembly GCA_964562135.1). Classification (GTDB taxonomy): domain Bacteria; phylum Pseudomonadota; class Gammaproteobacteria; order Xanthomonadales; family Xanthomonadaceae; genus Pseudoxanthomonas_A. Next base: position 27,108 of record CAZLSG010000017.1, read on the forward strand.
CCGGCCGCCAGGCCAATCCATGCCGCTGCCGGCAACAGGGGGGATTTCGCGGGCAGGCGGATGGCCGTGGCTTCCACGCCATCGCCATCGAAGCCGGAAGCCGGCGGCAACGATCCCGTCGCAAAACCGCCTGTCCCGGGTTCGACCTCCAGCGCAAGGTCGGGCAGCGAGGCCGTGCGTGCATCGCCACTGCGCACGTCCCACCAGGGCATCTTCAGCCCGGGCACGGTCAGGGCGCCGGTTGCGTTGGGCACGATGGAGTAGCGGCGGGTCATCTTGAGTTGCGGCGCGCCGTCGACGAAGGATTCGTCGTATTGCGGCGGGTCGGCGAACACCTGCGCGCCCGGCACGACCAATGTGGGCAATTCCGGGAACTGCGCCCGGGTGGCGCCTTGCGCCACCGCTTCCACCGCCAGCGTGGCGGCTTCGCCCGCGCGCGCCGCCTGCGGCGTCGCCACGTAACGCAGGCGCAGGTCGCGCAACGGCAGCCAGGGTTGTGCCGCCTGGTCCGGTTGCGGACGCACGTCCAGCGTGCGCGGCTGGCCTTGCGCACGCATTTCACGGCTGCGCCCGCCCAGCAGGTCGTCCATCCAGTTGCCGCTGCCGCGACCGGCGAAACGCGGGGCCGGCACGGTCAACGGACCGCTGCGCTCGGGCACCAGCAGGTAGCGCCGCTCCACCACGTTGTAGCGGCGCCCGTTCACTTCCCGGGTGAATTGCGCATCGTTGCCGGCGCGTTGCAGCAATGCGCCATCGGGCGGATCCAGGTCCAGTTGCCCGGAGGCAAGGGGCATGGCGTAGTGCAGGCGCACCGTCACCCCGACCGATTGCTGCACGTAGGGATTGGCCTCGTCGATGTCGGTTTCCAGGAAAACATCGGCGTTGCCGGCGTCATCGGCGGCAATCCGTCCTTCCGCGACGGTCAAGGCCAATGGCTCGGTGCGTTCCGTACCTACCTGCAACGGCGGGACTGGCAGCACCCCCGCCGCTTTCGGGATCAGCACCACCGTGTGCAGGGTCTGCGCGCTGACGTTGCCATTGACGATCTGCATCTGCCGGCTGCTGGACTGCGAGCCCACTTCGAAATCCTCGCGCAGCGGCGACAGGTCCGGGGCGGAGGAGGTCAGGTCGGTTTCGATGGTGAGGGTGACCGATTCGCCCAGCGTGATCCGGTCGCGCTCCAGCCGCGCCTGAGTGGCCGCCTGCGCAAGGGACACGCACCCCATGACCAGCAACGCCAGCAGGCCGGCCCGCATCGAAAAACGTTTCATCGCCCTTCCCTCTGCCGGCGTTCGTATTCGAGCCGGAATTTCGTCTTCAGCAATCCGCCCGGCTCATCGGGCACCCGCCGCAGCCAGGCTTCATGCGCCTGCCGGCGTTCGCGCTCTTCGGCCGTTTCGGCCTGCGCGGCGGCGCGTGTTTCATCGCCTTCCCCCGCTTCGCCGGCGTTGGCCCGCGACTGCTCCATCGCCTCCTGCATGCGTTGCCGCTGGGCTTCATCGGCCGCCTGCTGCGCCTGTGCATCCTCGGCTTCCTGCTGTTCGCCCCGGGCGTCGGAAGACTGGCCGGATTGCGGATCGGAGGGCGAAGGCGATGGTTCTCCGTCCTGCTTCTGATCCCGATCTTCATCACCCGCGGATGAAGGGTTCTTTTGATCCTGGCCGGTGTCGCCCTGCTGCTGGCCTTGGCCATCCTGGTTCTGCGGGTCCCGGCCTTGCGAGTTCTGTTGGTCCTGCCGGTTTTGCTGGCCGCCACCTTCTTGCTGCTGGCGCTGGCGCGCCGCTTCCACCGCGGCGCGGTTGGCGATGGCGTCCTCCATGCCGGGCTGATGCGCCAGGGCCTCGTCGTAGGCGGCGATGGCTTCGTCATAGCGCCCCAGCTTCGCCAGCGCGTTGCCGTGGTTGTAGCGGCCCGTCGCCGTGTCGATGCCGGCGAATGCCTGTTCGGCGCCGGCGAAGTCGCCTTGCCGATACGCGGCAGCGCCCTGTTCGATGCGCTGGTGCTGCGCCTGATCGCCGCGCTGCCACCAGCCGCCTTCGGCCGCCTGCGCCGGCATGGCCAATGGCAACACCAGGCACAGCACCAGCACACGGCTGGCCGCGCCTCCGCGCCGGAACGCGAACAGCACCAGCAACATCAGCAACGGCAGCAACCAGTAGCCCTGGTCCTGCCATGCGAGACCTTTCTGGCCGCGCGCGGAATAGGCGCCTGCCTGTTCCCGATCCAGCAGGCCCAGCGCTTCCAGGTCGCCGTCGTCGACGGTGAGTGCGCGGTAGCTTCCGCCGCCAGCGGCAACCAGCGCCTGCAGCGAAGCCGGTTCCAGCCGCGCCCGATCGATGCCGCCCGTGCGGGTCCGGTAAGGCGCGCCCGCGGCGGTGCCAAGGCCCAGCGCCGAGACCCGGAAACCCTGTGCCGCGGCGGCGGCTGCGGCGGCTGTCGCCTGCGGGTTGGCGCGGTCGGTCAACAGCAGGATGTCGCCGCTGTCGAAGCCTGCCTGTCGCAGCAACCGCGCGGACCATTCGATGGCGCGGTCGGCGCTCTGTCCGTCCACCGGCATCACGTCCGGTTCCAGTGCATCGAGGAACAGCGACACGTTCGCTGCATCGTCGGTCAACGGCGCCACCGTGAAAGGCTCGCCGGCGTAGACCACCAGCGCCACCTGCCCGTCGGTGCGTTCGCGCAGCAGCGTGGCGATCTTCGCGCGTGCCTGTTGCAGCCGCGAAGGCGGCAGGTCTTCGGCCAGGATGCTTTCGGACAGATCCAGCGCGATGACCAGCGGCGTGTGCGATTGCCACAACGGCTGCTCGGACTGCCGCCAACTGGGACCGGCCAGCGCGAGCACGGCGATGACGAAACCCAGCGCGCCCAGCCAGACGCCGCCACGGACGACCTTGTTCCCGCGCACCAGCAGGTGCGGCAACAGATGCGGATCCACGGCGTCGCGCCAGACGTTGCGGCGTTGTTCACGCGCCCGCCACAGCCACCCCAATGCCGGCAGCAACAGCAGCGCCCAGAACCAGTACGGGCGCAGGAAATGCAGCGATGCCAGGAATTCGCTCATGCACGGCGCCTCGGCCACGCGAAGGCCAGCAAGGCGATGCCCAGCGCCAGCCCCAATGGCAACGGATAACGTTCGATGCGGGGACGCACCGCTTCGCCGGGATGTTCCACCGGCTCGATGCTGTCCAGTTCCGCATAGATGCCGGCCAGTTCGCGGGCATCGCGGGCGCGGAAGAAACGGCCGCCGGTTTCATCGGCGATCTTCTGCAGGGTGGCTTCGTCGATTTCGTCCTGGCCGCCGCCGGGCAAAGGCAGCGCGATGCCGAAGAAAGAAGTCATGCCGCTGCCGCCGAATGCGATGGTGTGCACGCGGACGCCTTCGGTGACGGCCAGTTCGGCCGCCTTCAGCGGCTCCAGCGCGCCGGCGGTGTTGACGCCATCGGTGAGCAGGATCAATACGCGCTGGCCTTCCGGCTGTTCGCGCAGGCGCTTGACCGCCAGGCCGATGGCATCGCCGATGGCGGTTTCGCGGCCGGCCAGGCCCACCACGCTGTCGCGCAACTGGTCGCGGACCGAATCGCGGTCCAGCGTCAGCGGCGTCAACGCGTAGGCGCGCTGGCCGAACACCAGCAAGCCGACGCGATCGCCCGCCCTGCGGTCGAGGAAGTCGGCCAGCACCGCTTTCGCCGCCGTGAGCCGGTCGACCACGCGGCCACCCAGTTCCATGTCCGGCTCGCCCATGCTGCCGGACAGGTCCACCGCCAGCATCAGGTCGCGACCGTTCTGCGGCGGCATGACCGGTTCGCCGAGTTGTTGCGGCCGGGCGGCGGCGGCCACCAGCATGGCCCAGGCCAGCCATGCCAACAGGCCGGCGGCTCCCGCGCGCGCGCGGCCCTTGTGGGCCGCCATGCCTTGCAGCTGCTGCCCATAGGGCACCCGCAAGGCCGCCGAACCGCTGCGGGCCGCCGGCAGCAGCCAGCGCGCGAGCAGCGGCAACGGCAAGGCCAGCCACATCCACGGCCAGGCGAATCCGCCGAACGCTTCCTGCAACGCGAGCCAACCGGGCAGGTTCATCGCCGCCCCGCCATCAGTTCGAGGAAGCGTTCGCGCGCAACCGTTTCCAGCTGGGTCAAGGCATGTGCATCCACGTCCCTGCGATAGCCGCCATCCAGCAGGACGCGGCCCGCGCCGGCAGTGAAATCCTTGCGGGTCTCGCCATCCAGGAAGCGCAGCCAGTCCTCGCCCTGCAAGCGATCGGCCTGCGCGTCCACCCGGCGGGAAGCACGGCGCAACAACCCGGAGATGGCGGCGACGCGCGCGGCCGGTTCGGATGCCACGCCGGTTTCGTCGAACAACGCGCGCCAGCGGGCCAGCCGGTGGCGGCGGTACAGCCTCAATCCGGCCACCACGGCAATCACTGCGCCCAGCAACGCCAGCACCAGCCACCAGCCTGGCGCCAACGGCCACAGGGGCGGCGTGTCGGTCACGTGCACATCCCGCAGGAGCAATCCGTCCGCCTGCATCAGGCCACCTGCGGTTGCGCGCGGCCCAGCAACGGCAGCCAGGCTTCACTGGCGTCATCGCCACGCAGGGAACAGACCTGCACGCCGCGGTGGGGCAGCCTGTCCAGCGCCTGTTCCAGCGGCCGCACGAATTCGCCGTGCCAGCGCTGGCGCGAACCGGCGCCGGCCAGATCCAGTTCGATGCGCGATTCGCCTGCCTGGAACGGCAACATGGCCGTTGGCGGTTCCCATTCCATCGCATCGCTCAGCAACAGCACCACCACCTCGTGATGGGCGGCCAATGCGGGCCAGTCCGATTCGGGAATTTCCGCGATGCTGCGCGGGTCGGCCAGCACGATCAGGCGGGAACCGGGGCGCAACAGGCGCGCGGCATGTTCCAGCGCCACCTTTAGCCCGGCATCTTCCTCGGGCGGCTGCGCGTACCAGCGCACCAATGCATCGAGCACCCGCAATGCGCCGCGCGGCCCGGAAGCCGGCGGCACCGGTGCTTCGAGGCGCGTGCCGCGCAGCGCGGCGATGCGGTCGCCATCGCGCACGGCCGCCCATGCCGCCACCGCGCCGGCGCGCGCCGCCTGCACCGACTTGAAGCGCACGCGCGTGCCGAAGTAGAGCGTCGGCGCGGTATCGGCCACGACCAGGGTCAGGCGTTCGCGCTCGGCCTGGAAGAGCTTGGTATGGGTGCGCCCGCTGCGCGCGGTCAATCGCCAGTCGATGTGGCGGACATCATCGCCGGGGGCGTATTCGCGGGACTCGGCATATTCCATCCCGCGGCCACGCAGCTGCGACTGCGCCGGTCCGGTGGTGCCGAAACGGCCGCGGCGCGCCGGCGGCCGGCGCTGCGCCGCCGCGCGCAAGGCCACCAGTTCGGCCAAGGTCGGTTTCAGGCCATCGCCCAGGATTGCGCTCATCGCGTCAGGCTCCGCCGGCACTCAGGGCAGCGGCACCGCGTCCAGCAGCGCGGCCACCAGGCGGTCGCCATCCCAGCCTTCGGCCGTGGCCTCGTAGCTGGGCAGGACGCGGTGGCGCAACACGTCCGGCGCAATGGCGCGCACGTCGTCCGGGGTCACGTAATCGCGACCGGCCAGCCAGGCGCGGGCGCGGGCGCAACGCTCCAGCGCGATCGAGCCGCGCGGACTGGCGCCCCAGGCGATGCGGCGCGCCAGTTGCGGGTCGTAGCGGCCGGCATCGCGCGAGGCGAGCACCAGCTCGATCAGGTAACGCTCCAGTTGCGGCGCCACGTGCAGGTCCAGCACGGCTTCCCGCGCGGCGAACACATCCTCCAGCGAAAGCCTGGCCGGCGCTTCGCCGGAGGGATGGAAAAGCTGGCGCGCCTTGTCGCGGGCAAGGCGCAGGATTTCGGCTTCGGCCGCCGCTTCCGGGTATCCGACGCGCACGTGCATCAGGAAGCGGTCGAGTTGCGCCTCCGGCAACGGGAAGGTGCCTTCCTGTTCGATCGGGTTCTGGGTGGCCATGACCAGGAACAGTTTCGGCAAGGGGTAGGTCTTGCCGCCCACGGTCACCTGCCGTTCGCCCATGGCTTCCAGCAAGGCCGACTGCACCTTGGCCGGGGCGCGATTGATCTCGTCGGCCAGCAGGATGGGGTGGAACACCGGCCCGGGCTGGAATTCGAAACGGCCTTCCTGCGGGCGCCAGACCTCGGTTCCGGTCAGGTCGGCCGGCAACAGGTCGGGGGTGAACTGCACGCGGGCGAAATCGGCCTGCAGGCGCAGGGCCAGTTCGCGAATGGCCGTGGTCTTGGCCAGGCCCGGCGCGCCCTCCACCAGCAGGTGACCATCGGCCAGCAGCGCGATCAGCAATCGCTCCACCAGCGCGGACTGGCCGACGATGGTGCGGGAGAGGTCATCGCGCAGACCATGGAAAGCGGCATGCAGGCGCGAAACGGATGCGCCCGCATGCTCGCCTGCGGGGATGTCATTGTCTTGGTGGGTATCCATCGGATCCGGGGCTCGGGGAGTCGCTAGGGCGGGTTGGACCGGCGCGGCAGGGCCGGAGTTCACGGCGGCACGGCGGCATGTTTTGATCGGTTCAGCCAAGCCGAAAAGCAACGGGGCCCGAAGGCCCCGTCGTGGTCTTGCAGCATCATGGACGATTCTCAGCGCGCGGCGGCCGGCGCCACACGCAACACCTTCGGCGTGACGAAGATCAGCAGTTCGGCCTTGTCCCTCTCGCGGCCACGCTTCTTGAACAGATTGCCCAGGAACGGCACGTCGCCCAGGAACGGGACCTTGGATACGCTGCTGCGGTCGGTGAATTCATAGACACCGCCAATCACCACGGTCTGGCCATCCTCGACCAGCACGGCGGATCTGATTTCGCGCTTGGCCAGCTCCGGCACCATACCGATGGTTGTGTCGATGTAACCGATGATTTCATCCTTCTTGACTTCCAGCACCAGGAATACACGGTTGTCATCGGTAACCGTAGGCGTGACCTTCAACTCCAGCAAAGCCTCCTTGAACTCCACGCTGGGTAGTGCTTGACCACCCGTACCACCAGTCATTGTGACGTAACCGACTTCCCGGCCCTGGCGAATCACCGCCTCGCGCTGATTGGTGGTCACGATGCGCGGATTGGAGATGACCTCGCCCCTGCCCTCTTCCTGCAATGCCGACAGCTCGAAATCCAGATTGAAGTTGGTGCCCAGCAGGCTGTACGCCAGGCTGGCCGGCGAACCGTCGATGAAACCGCCTGCGGGGAGGTTGACGTTCAATCCGCGCGTCGCGTTGGCATTGCCCGTCACACCGCTGCCAATCGTCCCCGTATTGCTGCCATTGTTGTAATCGCGCGTGCCGCCGACACCGAACCGCGCGCCCAGGTCACGCGCGAAGGTATCCGTTGCAATCACGATGCGGCCTTCGATCAGCACCTGGTCCACCGGTCGGTCGATCACCGCGATCAGTTCGCGCATCTGCGCCACCTTGCGCGGGATGTCGCTGATCATCAGGGTGTTGGTGCGCTCATCGGCAACGATGCGGCCGCGCTGGGTCAGGAAGCCGTTCTCCTGCTCGTTGCCGCGACCGGAACCGCCGCCGCCACTGTTCGAATTGTCGATGCCCTTGGCTTCGGTGATCGCCTTGAAGATGGCCGAGGCGCTGTGGTAGTTGATCTGCACGTATTCGGTGACCAGTTCCACCCGGTCCTCGATGGCCCGGCGCGCGTCTTCCTTGCTCTGTTCGAACTGGGCCAGCTCCGGCTGCGGCGCCACCCAGATGACGTTGCCGTCGCGGCGCTGGTCAAGACCCTTGGCGCGCAGCACGATGGCCAGCGCCTGGTCCCACGGCACGTTGACCAGGCGCAGCGTGACGCTGCCCTGCACCGTGTCGGACGCGACCACGTTGAGATTGGACTCTTCGGCGATCAACTGCAGCACCGTGCGCACCGGCACGTCCTGGAAGTTGAACGTCACCGGGCGACCGGAGAACTGGCGGCCGCCGGCGGCTGCCGACGATGCGCCCGTGGTGGCCACGGCGCTGGAGCCCACCGCGCGTTGCCCGGCGCGCGGCACGATTTCCACCACGTATTCATTGCCGGTCTGGTAGGCCAGCGACTCGTAATTGCCCTGCGTGGTCAGCACCAGCCGGGTGCCGTCGCCGGTGACGACCGGGTCGATGCGCTGGACCGGCGTGGCGAAGTCGACCACGTTCAGCGAGCGCTGCAGCGAAACCGGCAAATGGGCCTTGCCGATGTCGACCACCACCGACGAACCCTGGTTGCGCAGGTCCGGGGCCGCCCCATTGCCGTCGAATCGCAGGATCAGACGGCCTGCGCCGTCTTCGCCCCGTCGGAAATCGACCTGGGATACGGACAGCGCCGACTGCGGCTGCGCGGCGCTTGCCTGGGCGGCGGAAGCAGGCTGGGCGGCACTGGCGACACCGGCGGCGGCCATCAGGCCGATCGCAAGTCCCAGCGTGCAGACCCGAAGGTTGGCCACACGCCGCATCGGGCGCAGGCTGTGGACGTTCGAAACGGTCATCGTGTATCCCCCAATCATTGATCTTCAAGCGCGATGGAAGCCGGACGTTCCAGCCACCCGCCCGCACCATCCGGCACAAGTTCGACAAGCTCTATGCGATCTTCCTGGACGGACGTCACCCGGCCGTCGCTTTGCCCCAGATAAGCGCCGGGTCGCACCCGGTGGGTCACCTTGTCCGGCGCCATGATCAGGGCGATCAGGCCGGGACCCTGACCCAGGGTGCCCACCATGTCCAGACTGTCCAGCGGATACTGTTCCAGCGTTTCCTTGCGCCGGTTGGGATCGGGCCGCAGCCCGCCCGCGTCGGCATTGTTCCAGACATCGCTGAAGGGATCACGCAATCCCTGCGCGGCATATTCGAACGTCTCGAACTGCTGCATGACGGGCAACGGCTCAAGCGGCGGCGCCGGCCTGGCACGGATGTCCGCCACCCACTTTTGCAGGTTGGGCGCATCGCCGGGAGTGCTGGTGACGCCACGCGCGCAACCGGCCAGTCCCGCAACCGCGATGGCCAGCAACAGAACGCGCATGGGGCTTCGAACTGTCAGGATCTTCATGATCAGAGTCCTCCCCCGGCCTGCTGGGCCGCAGCCGCTTCCTGGGCAGCCGTTTCCTCATCATCCAGGTAACGGTAGGTCTTGACCGTCCCGGACAGCTCCAGCGCGCCGCCCGGACGGATGCCGGCCTTGGTGTCCTTGGGTTTCAGGGAAATGTCGTGCATGGTCAGGATGACCACGCGCGGCAACGAGGCCACGCCGCTGACGAACGCGCCGAACTGATGGTAATTGCCCACCATGCGCAGCGAGATGGGCTTCTCGGCGTAGAACTCCCTGGGTGTTTCCGGCCCGGGCTGGAACAGTTCGTTGGTCAGTCCGCTGGACAACGCCGTCTGCGAGATGTCGATGATCAGGTCCGGCATTTCGGTCTTGCTGGGCAACTGGCGCAGCATCTGCTGCAACACCTGCTCCATCTGCGCCAGCTGCTGCTTCAGCGGCTCGAGATTGGCGGCCTTGGCCTGCTCCTGCTCGAATTTCTGCCGCAGCGTGACTTCCTGGCTTTCAAGCCCACGCAACTCTTCCCGCTTGCCGCTGATGAAAACGAAGTAGAACAGAATCAGGATCAGCACGCCGATCAGGACACAGAACCCGATCTTGGCGTTCTGCGGCCAGTTGCCGATGTTGTTGAAATCCAGGTTCTTCAGCGAAGTCTTGTTCTGGCTCATGATTCGCCCTCCGGATCAGCCGGTGCGGATGATCCCGGTTCCGCCGGGGCGGCGGCATCGGGCGCCGGTTCCGGCGCGCCCTCGACAGGCGCCGCATCGGCTGGAGCGGATTCCGCGCCCGGAGGCAACCCGGCCGGTTCGGATTCGCCTCCCGCCACATCCGCCGCAGGCTGCGCATCCGGATCCGGCGTGGCCAGTTGCACCTTCAGCGAAAACACATAGGGAAGCGCGCGCCCTGCCGTCGCGGTCTTGTCGTCCTCGCCCTTGGCCTCGATGATGGACAGGTCCGGCTTGGTCATCCAGCCGGACCCTTCCAGGTTGCGCATGTAGGCGCTGACCCGCGCATTGGACTGTGCGCGGCCCTCCAGGGTCAGTATTTCCCCTTCCTGCTTGATGTTCCGCAACACCACGCCATCGGGAATCGTCCGGACCAGCGAGTCGAACAGGTGCACCATCTGCGAACGGTCCGCCTGCAATTGCTCGATGACCTTCTTGCGCGCCAGCAACCGGTCCTTCTGCCGGTCGAGCGCCTCGATTTCCTTGTTCTGTTCCTCGACCTTGGCGATCTCCGCGGTCAGGAACTGGTTGCGCGCCTTTTGACCGGAAACCTGCCTGTCGTAGTGAAACCAGACCAGCAGCGACAACAACAAGCCGGCAACGGCCGCCAGGCCCAGCATTCCGTAAAAGTCTCTCTGCCGTTGCGCGCGCCGCTCGGCGCGCCACGGGAGCAGGTTGATTCTGGCCATCAGTCGAAGCTCCTCAGGGCCAACCCGGTGGCGATCATCAATGCGGGGGCATCCTGTGCCAGGGCATGCGCCTGGACGCGCGGGCCCAGCGTCATCTGGGCCAACGGATTGGCAACCACCGTCGGAACACCCAACTGCTCCTCCACCATTTCCGGCAGCCCGGCCAGCGAAGCGCCGCCGCCCGCCAGCACGACCTGGTCGACACGATTGAATTCGCTGCCCGCGTAGAAGAACTGCAGCAGGCGGCTGATCTGCTGGACCGTTGCTTCCTTGAACGGCTCCAGCACTTCCACTTCGTAACTGTCGGGAAGGCCGCCCTGGCGCTTGGCCAGCCCCGCTTCCTCGTAGCTGAGCCCGTACCGGCGCATGATCTCATCGGTCAGCTGCTTGCCGCCGAACACCTGTTCGCGGCTATAGAGCGTGCGGCCGCTGCGCAATACGTTCAGCGTGGTCATCGTGGCGCCGATATCCACCAGCGCCACCACGCCATCGCGCGGGATCGACAAGTCGTCGGAGATCAACGCGAAGGCGTTTTCCACCGCGAAGGCCTCCACGTCCATGATGCGCGCGGTCAGGCCGGCCAGTTCGAGCGCGGACTGGCGAAGCTCGACGTTTTCCGAGCGCGACGCCGCCAACAACACCTGCACCATTTCCGGGTTGTTGGGTATCGGACCCAGCACCTCGAAATCGAGGTTCACTTCCTCGATGGGGTACGGGATGTAGTTGACCGCCTCAAGCTCGATCTGGGCTTCCAGGTCGTTCTCGTCCAGTTCCGACGGCATGGGGATGATCTTGGTGATCACCGCCGAACCGGCCACCGCGGCGGCGGCGTGCCTGGCCTTGGTCCCTGCGCGGGTCACCGCCCGGCGAATGGCCTCGGCCACCGCCTCGACCTCGACGATGTTCTTCTCCACCACCGCATTGGGCGGCAACGGTTCGACCGCGTAGTGATCCACGCGGTAACGGTTGCCCGCCCGCGAAAGCTGCAGCAGCTTGACCGCGGTGGAACTGATGTCGACGCCCAGCAGCGGCGACTGGTTTTTCCGTATTAGCCCCACGGTCTTTCCCCTTCCGACGGGCACGAGAGCGAACTTGCGAAGCACCCATTAATAACCAACTTTCAACGCTTGGCAACTCCCCTTGCGCGATCGTGACACATGCCGCATTTCTTCAAGGTTGTCACCCAAGCCCCTGTTTCCCCCCGGGTCGCCCCGGGCCTCCCCCTGCGTAATCTATACTCTGCCGCCACGAATTCTGCAATCGGACAGTCCCGAATGCCACGCTTCCGTCGTTTCCTGCGCTGGGCCGCCATCGCCCTTTTCGGCCTGTTCCTGTTGGGCCTGGCCGGCCTGGGAGCCCTGTATTACGTGGTCTCCCCCGAGTTGCCCGAGGTTGAGTCGCTGCGCAACGTGGAGCTGCAGGAACCGCTCTATGTCTACGCCCAGGATGGCCAGCTCATTGGGCTGTTCGGCGAGACCCGGCGCTATCCGGTGCGCATCCAGGACGTGCCCGATCAGGTCAAGCAGGCCTTCATCGCCGCCGAGGACGCCAATTTCCATCGCCACAACGGCGTGGACCCGAAAGGCATTTCCCGCGCCGTCTGGCAGGTTGCAACCCGCCGCGAGGGGCGGGTTGCCGGGGGCAGCACCATCACCCAGCAGGTGGCCCGGCAATTCTTCCTCAGCTCCGAATACAGCTACACGCGCAAGCTGGTCGAGATGATGCTGGCGATGAAGATCGAGCGGATGCTGACCAAGGACGAGATCCTGGAGCTGTACCTGAACAAGAGCTTCTTCGGTAACCGTTCTTACGGGATCGCCGCCGCTGCCGAGTACTACTACGGCAAGTCGCTGGACGAGCTGACCCTGGACGAAGCCGCCAGCCTGGTCAGCACACTGAAGTTCCCGTCCAGCGGCAACCCGATCAGCAACCCGGTCCGCAACCAGCAGCGCAACGCCTACGTGATCAACCGCATGCTGGAGGACGGCTACATCACCGCGGCCCAGGCGGCCGCGGCCAAGGCCGCGCCCATGCACGCCAAGCCGCATGAACGGCCCGTGGAGGTGCATGCGCCTTACGTGGCCGAAATGGTGCGGCAGGAGATGATTGCCCGCTTCGGCAGCGAAGCGCTCACCAAGGGCTACCACGTCACCACCACCATCGATCCGGTCCTGCAGGCCGGCGCCAACACGGCGGTGGTCGAGGGCCTGCACCTGTACGACCGGCGCCACGGCTGGAACGGCGTGGAGCGCCATTTCGACGTTGCGGACGATGCCGACAGCACGGCCCTGGCCGCCCATCTGAACGGGATCCCGCCGCAGGCCGGCCTGCTGCCGGCCATCGTGTCCGGGACCCGGGCCGACGGCAGCGCCACCGTGATCCTGGCCAATGCCAGCGAAGTCACGCTGCCGGTGTCGGCCAGCCGCTGGACCGGGCGCAACCCGGCCGCCCTGCTCAAGCGCGGTGACCTGACCCGGGTCAAGTTCGACGAAAAATCCGAAGCTTACGTGCTCGACCAGATCCCGCGCGCCCAGTCCGCGCTGGTCTCGCTGGATGCCGACAGCGGCGCCCTGCGCGCCCTGGTAGGCGGCTACAGCTTCGCCGGCAACAAGTTCAACCGCGCCACCCAGGCCCGCCGCCAACCCGGTTCCAGCTTCAAACCCTTCATTTATGCGGCCTCGTTCGAACGCGGCTATCACCCCGCCTCGATCGTGCTGGACGCGCCGGTGGTGTTCCGCGACCGCCGCGGCCGCATGTGGCGGCCGCAGAACGATGGCGGCGGCTTCCGCGGCCCCATGCGCCTGCGCGAAGCCCTGGTGCAGTCCCGCAACCTGGTATCCGTGCGCCTGCTCGACGGGATCGGCATTCCGTTCGCCCGCCAGTACATCAGCCAGTTCGGTTTCGACGAGGCCGAACTGCCGCCGAACCTCTCCATGTCGCTGGGCACCGCTTCGCTGACGCCGCTTTCGGTCGCCCGCGGCTATGCCGTGTTCACCAACGGCGGCGCGCGCGTCACGCCCTGGTTCATCGACGAGGTCAAGGACCGGGAAGGCAACGTGATCTTCAAGGAAACCCCGGCACTGGCCTGCCGGGGATGCGGCCAGCCCGGCCGGCCGGCCGGCGCCGCCAGCAGCGTGGTGGATGGCTTCGACCTGGGACCGACGCCCGGCAGCCGCCCTGCAGCTCCCGCATCCAGCGCTCCGGCCGCCGCAGCCGAAACGCCCGCCGACCCGGATGCCGCCATCGCCCCGCGCGCCATCGACGAGCGCATCGCCTACCAGCTGACCTCGATCATGCGCGACGTGGTCCAGCGCGGCACGGGCGCCGCCGCCAGGGTGCTGGGGCGCGAGGACGTGGGCGGCAAGACCGGTTCCACCAACGATCACCGCGACGCCTGGTTCTCCGGTTTCGGCGGCCCCTACGTCACCACCGTGTGGGTGGGGCGCGACGACTTCCGCCCGCTGGGCCACCGCGAATACGGCGGCCGCGCCGCCCTGCCGATCTGGATCGACTACATGCGGACCGCCCTGAAGGACAAGCCCGTGGCCCTGAACCAGCCTCCCGCCGGCATGGTCCTGGCCGACCTTTCCGGTGTTTCGGAGTGGATCAAGGTCGAAGACCTGGACCGCATCCGCAGCGAGGAATACTTCAGCACGGAAGATTCCGCCGACGAAGCGGCCTACGACATCTTCTGAGAATCCCCGCCCTGCGCGGGCGGGATCCCGTCCGCACAACCTGACCGGCACCCGTCTGCGCAATGCCAATGCACGCAGCGCATCGTGTACATTCGGCTCTGGTACGGAAGGGAGGAAGACGGATGTCGTCCACGCACCGCGCCCGCCAGCATGCCGAAACCCGGACCCGCGAACGCCGCCACCGCCTGGCCCACGAAGCCGCCCGGCTGATGGCCGAAGGCGGTATCCGCGACTTCCACCTGGCCAAGCTGAAAGCCGCCAGCCGGCTCGGCATCCACGACGACGCCTCGCTTCCCCGCAACCGCGAGATAGAAGACGCCCTGCGCGCTTACCAACGCCTGTTCACCGGCGACTCGCATACCGCCGGACTGCGACGGCGCCGCGAAGCCGCGTTGCGCGCGCTGGACTTCTTGGCCCCCTTCTCGCCCCGCCTGGCCGGCGCGGTACTGGACGGCACCGCCGATGCCAACGCGCCCGTTCAATTGCACCTGCATGTGGACGATGCCGACGCGGTGCCGCGCTTTCTGGAAGAACACCGCATCCCCGCCGAAGCGCGCATGCGCCGGCTGCGGCTGGACCGCCAGCGCAGCGAGGATTTCCCGGTGTGGCTGTTCAGCGCCGAAGAGCTGACCTTCGACCTGACCGTGCTGCCACACGACACGCTGCGCCAAGCGCCACTGTCGGGGGTGGACGAAAAGCCCATGAAGCGGGCTTCGGCGCAGCAGTTGCGCCAACTGCTGGCTGAGGAAGAAATCGCGGGCTACGAGTCGGGGACCAACCCGGCGCCGTGATCCACAAGCGACCGTGCCGGAATCCATGTCGCGCAAACGCGGACACCCCGCATTGCGGGGTGTCCGTCGGGTACGCCTGCAACCGGCGGATCAGCCGCGCTGGTCGACGCCCTTGTAGTCGCGCACGTCGTAGCCGGTGTAGATCTGGCGCGGGCGGCCGATCTTGGCTTCCGGATCGACCTGCTGCTCCAGCCAGTGCGCCACCCAGCCGGCGGTGCGGCCGATGGCGAACATGACGGTGAACATCTCGGTCGGGATCTTCAGCGCCTTGTAGATGATGCCGCTGTAGAAATCGACGTTCGGGTACAGCTTGCGCTGGATGAAGTAGTCGTCCTTCAGCGCGGCTTCTTCCAGCTTCATCGCCACTTCCAGCAGCGGGTCGTCGACGCCCAGTTCGCCCAGCACCTTGTGGGTCATCTCGCGGATGATCTTGGCGCGCGGATCGAAGTTCTTGTAGACGCGGTGGCCGAAGCCCATCAGGCGGAAGCCCGATTCCTTGTCCTTGGCCTTGGCCACGGCGCTTTCCACCTTGTCCGCGGTGCCGATCTCTTCCAGCATCTTCAGCACCGCTTCGTTGGCGCCGCCATGCGCGGGACCCCACAGCGCGGTGATGCCGGCGGCGACCGAGGCGTACGGGTTGGCGCCGGTCGAGCCGACCAAGCGCACGGTGGAGGTCGAAGCGTTCTGTTCGTGATCGGCATGCAGGATGAACAGCAGGTCCAGTGCCTTGGCCACCACCGGATTCAGCTCCAGCGGCTCGCTGGGCACCTCGAACATCATGTGCAGGAAGCGGTCCACGTACTCCAGGTTGTTGCGCGGGTAGCGGACCGGCCAGCCGATGGAATAGCGGTAGGCGGCGGCGGCCAGGGTCGGCATCTTGGCCAGCAGGCGGATGGCGGCCAGCCGGCGCTGTTCCGCGTCGCTCAGGTCCAGGTTGTCGTGGTAGAAGGCCGACAGCGAGGCCACCGTGCCGGCCAGCATGGCCATCGGGTGCGCGTCGTAGTGGAAGCCGCCGAGGAAGTTCTTCAGCGACTCGTGCATCATCGTGTGATGCGTGACTTCGTGCTCGAACTTCTCGAACTCCGCCTTGGTCGGCAATTCGCCGTTCATCAGCAGGTAGGCGACTTCAAGGAAGCTGGAATGCTCGGCGAGCTGCTCGATGGGGTAGCCGCGATACAACAGCACGCCGTTGTCGCCGTCGATGTAGGTGATGGCCGACTTGCAACTTGCAGTGGCGGTGAAGCCGGAGTCGTAAGTGAACAGCCCCGTTTCCTTGGTCAACCTGGAAATATCGATGCAGTCGTTGCCAAGCGTGGGTTTGAGTACTGGCAGGGCTACCGATTTGTCGCCTGCATTCAGCGTGACCTGGTCAAGTTCGGACACAGTTGCGCTCCTTCATGGGGGTACGCCGGCCAGTGACCTGGCGGCGGTGACGGGAGTCCACGGCATGAACCATGGATGACCCGGATTATCGCATACCCCCATGGGATCGTCCCCGGACCGCGCGCCGGATTCAGACCAAAGGATGACCTGCGCCACCAACGAAAAAAACGGCCGCATCAATGATGCGGCCGTTTTCGGAATACGCGGGAACGGCGGAATTACTTCTGCTGGTAGCGACGCTGGAACTTGTCGATGCGGCCACCCGTGTCCATGACCTTGTGCTGGCCGGTATAGAACGGATGCGACGCGGACGAGACTTCCACCTTGATCAGCGGATATTCGTTGCCGTCTTCCCACTTCACCGTCTCCTTGCTGGCGAGGGTGGAACGGGTCAGGATCTTGAAATCGGAAGTGACGTCCTGGAAAACGACTTCGCGGTATACGGGATGGATGTCGGCCTTCATGGGCGTGCACCGGGTATCAGGGGTAGACAAGAGCGGCATTTTAGCCCGTTTCCACTGGCCTGTGCAAGCCCGGCTCAGCCCGCCGCCAGCGCGTCCCGGACCCTCGCCCCGAACCGGGCCTGGTCGTAGCGCATCAGGATGCGGGCATTGTCGGGCCGGCCTTCCTGGCGGTTCCAGTCCACCACGGTGACCCCGCGGGCATGCCCGGCGGACAGTTCCACCGCGAGGGGCCGCGATTGCACGTCCAGGGCGGCCCCGGGCTCCAGCACCTGGGCCATGGCCAGCGCATCGGCCACGTACCAGTGGTCGCCGCGACGGTCGGCCGACCACTTGCGGGTCTGCGACGAAATCCGGTCGTAGAAACGGGCGCGGGGCGAATCGGCCTGCAGCCAGCGCTCGATTTCCTCGTGGTGGATGCCATGCGCCAGCACCGCCTCCCAATCGACCAGATCGAACTCCGGGAACGCGGAAAGCACGATATGGGCCGCTTCGGGGTCGAAATAGATGTTGAACTCGGCCGCCGGGGTGATGTTGCCGTGCGCGGTGACGGCGCCGCCCATCACCACGAAACGGCGGACCCGCTGCGGCAAGGTCGGGTCCAGCTTCAGCGCCAGCGCGATGTTGGTCAGCGGCCCCAAAGCGACCAGCAGCAACTCGCCGGCATGGGCATGGGACAGGCGCAGGATGGCCAGGGCGGCATGCTCGGCTTCGGCCACGCGCGACGGCGCCTCATAGCCGGTATCGCCCAGGCCATCGCGACCATGCACATAGGCAGCATCGGGAGCCGCGTGCAGCAACGGCCCCGCAGAACCGGCGAACACCGGGATGTCGTCGCGACCGGCGACCTCGCACAGCTTGAGCGCATTGCGCACAGTGTGTTCCAGACCCACGTTGCCGGCGGCAATGGTCAAGCCGACGATGTCGTGCGCCGGATCGTTGAACGCCATCAGCAGGGCCAATGCGTCGTCCACGCCCGGGTCGGTGTCGATCAGCAGGGGAATCTTCCCGGTCATGTTCTTCCGTTCCTCTTGCGGCCCGCGAGTCTGGCACCGTTGCGGGACAAGGGAAAGTCAACCGGGGGAAACCGCAAGCCGCTACGCCGCCGCGTAACGCACCGCGCCTCCTATCCAGCGCGCGACGATGCGATCGGCGATGTCCGGCGCATCGGCCAGCAGTAGGTCGGCCAAACCGCCCACCTTCGGCATCAGCGCCGCATCGCGGACCAGGTCGGCGATGCGGAACGCCGCCAGTCCGGTCTGGCGGGTACCCAGCAGTTCGCCCGGGCCGCGCAACTCCAGGTCCTTTTCCGCAATGACGAAACCATCGCTGGTCTGGCGCATGGTTTCCAGCCGCTGCCGTGCCATGGCCGAAAGCGGCGACTGGTAAAGCAACACGCAACTGGACTCGGCACTGCCGCGCCCCACCCGCCCGCGCAGCTGGTGCAATTGCGCAAGCCCGAGGCGTTCGGCGTTCTCCACGATCATCAGCGACGCATTCGGCACGTCCACGCCCACTTCAATCACGGTGGTGGCCACCAGCAGGTCAACCTCGCCCTGCTTGAACGCGCGCATGGTCGCCTGCTTCTCCGCCGCCTTCATGCGGCCATGCACCAGCGCCACGCGCAAGCCGGCCAATTGCTTCGACAATGTCTCGAAGGTGCCCTGCGCCGCCTGCGCGATCACTTCATCGCTGTCGTCGATGAGGGTGCACACCCAGTACGCCTGGCGGCCTTCGGCGCAGGCCGAGCGGATGCGCTCCACCAGTTCGGGGCGACGTTCGGCGCTCAGCGCGACGGTCCTGACCGGCGTGCGGCCCGGCGGCAGCTCGTCGATGGCCGAAACGTCCAGATCCGCATAAGCGGCCATCGCCAGAGTGCGCGGAATCGGCGTGGCGGTCATCACCAACTGGTGGGGCACCGCTGCTTCGCCCGCGCCCTTGTCACGCAAGGCCAACCGCTGGTGAACGCCGAAGCGATGCTGCTCGTCGATGATCGCCAGCGCCAGATCGCGGAAGACCACGGCCTCCTGCATCAGCGCATGGGTTCCCACCACCACCTGCACCGCGCCCGAAGCCACGTCCGCCAGTACCGCCGCGCGCGCCTTGCCGGTGACCTTCCCGGCCAGCCAGGCCACGCGCACGCCCAGTGGCTCCAGCCAACCGCGCAGATTGACCAGATGCTGTTCGGCCAGCAATTCAGTGGGTGCGGCCAGCGCGACCTGTTTGCCCGCCTCCACCGCCAACAACGCGGCCAGCGCAGCCACCACGGTCTTGCCGCTGCCCACGTCGCCCTGCACCAGGCGCATCATCGGCGAGGTCCGCGCCAGGTCCGCGCGGATCTGCGCGAACACGCGATCCTGCGCGCCCGTCAATTCGAACGGCAATGCCTTCCGCAATCTGCTTGAGAGTTGTCCCTTGCCCGCCAGCGAGGGCGCCCGGTACCGCTGCAGCGCGATGCGCTGGCGGCGCAGGCTCAGGTGGTGCGCCAGCAGTTCCTCAAGCGCAAGCCGTTGCTGCGCCGGATGCCTCCCCGCCGCCAACGCGGCCAGGTCGGCATCGCGCGGCGGGCGATGCATGCTCAGCAGCGCTTCCCGCAGCGGAGGCAACGCCAGCCCTGCCAGCAACCCGGGCGGCAACAATTCCAGCGCCGCATTGTCCGGCAAGCGATCCAGCGCCTGTCCGATCAACCTGCGCAAGGTGACCGGACCGACACCCTCCACCGCCGGATAGACCGGGTCCAGGTCCTCGCCCAACGCCGCATCCCCGTCTTCGTCCAGTATCCGGTAGCTGGGATGGACGATTTCCAGGCCATGCTGGCCCGGCCGCGGCGTGCCATAACAGCGCACGCGCGCACCGGGCCTGAACTGCGCGGCCTGCGCCGCGCGGAAGTGGAAGAAGCGCAACACCAGCGTGGCCTGCGAACCGTCGCCCACCGCCACCCGCAACAACGGGCGATAGCGGAAACCACGCTCGACCGCCTCCACCCGACCCTCGATTTGCGCCGGCACGCCGGCCTGCAATTCGCGGATGGAAGCGATGCGGGTCCTGTCTTCGTAACGCAGCGGCAAGTGCAGCCAAAGATCCTGCAGGGTCACAAGACCACGCGCGGCCAGCTTTCCGGCAACGCGCGGACCCGCGCCCGGCAATACGGTCAGCGCGGTTTCGCCGGCCGCGGCAAGGGCGGGCGCGGGACGGGCGGCACGCGCCACGGCAACGTCAGTCGATCACCAGCACCGCATCCACTTCGAACGCGGCCCCCTTGGGCAGGGCGGACACCTGGATGGTGGAACGGGCCGGGAACGGCGCGCTGAAATACTCCTGCATCACCGCGTTGACCGCGGCGAATTCACCCAGGTCGGTCAGGTACAGGCCAAGCCGGACGATCCTGTCGAGCGATCCGCCCGCCGCTTCGCTGACCGCCTTCAGATTGTCGAACGCGCGCCGCGCCTGCGTGGCGACATCGCCTTCCACCAGGTTGCCGCTGGCCGGATCGAGCGGGATCTGCCCGGACAGGTACACCGTATTGCCGACGCGCACGGCTTGCGAATACGGGCCGATGGCGGCGGGAGCGTGGTCGGTCTGGATGATCTGGCGGG